>JASHSX010000068.1 GCA_030040865.1 Thermoplasmata archaeon
GGTCCTTCTTGCCGACCTCGATGAAATACGGGAGGCTGCGTCGGTTCGCCTCCCGCGCCAGGGACTCGATCTGCCCCGGGGAGAGTTCGATGATGCCGCTCGAGATCTCCACGAGATCGAACTTGAGCTCCCGGACCTCGTCGAGGAACGGTCCCACTCGGTCGTGAACGACGGCGTACTCGAGGAGGGTCCCTCCCGTGGAGACCTCCACGCCGATGGCGTGATACTTCGCGATCCGCTCGCGGACGAGCTCCCGCGGCAGCAATAGCGGCAGACCCCAGCCGATCTTCGCGAAGTCGAAGTACGGTGCGAGGTACGAGAGCTCCTCAGCATGGAGCCCTTGCAGGCGGTCGAGGACGTGCGTGAGGCCCGTGTCCCGGGGCCGTTTCGGCGTCGGTACCTCCGAGGGGAAGTACAGCGCCCTACCCTTCCGAGACGCAGAAGCCGCCACGATTGACCTCGCCCTTGCGCAGTATGTGCGCAATACGCGGTGTTTTCGGGACTAAAAAGTCATCGACCTGCCCGGGTCCGTCGGGTTACCCACTGCTGGGCCACGGGCATGATCCTTCTGTCCGTCGGGCGGGGTTCGAGGTCCGTTCTAGCGCCAGGGACTGTGTGAGTGGAGCGGCGGGCTTGATATGTTACATATGAATATTCATATGTATGTCATCCCGGAACATCGCCGTGCAGAAGAACGTCTACGAGGCGCTAGGCCGAGAGAAGCGCCCTGGCGAGAGCTTCACCGTACTCTTCCGTCGGCTCCTCGACCAGCACGAGGGCTTGGATGAACTCGCCGGCGCCTGGGGGCGGGCCGGGCACACCGGGGACCGAGCCCGTCTGAACTCCCTTCGTGCGGCCCCCAGGAGACGCTCATGAAGGCCCTCGACACCCCCGTGCTGTTGGCGCTTCTCGAGGGCGACGCGGCCGCGCGCGACACGATCCGGCGGCTCCGCGGCCATGAGCTCGCCACCACAGAGGCCAATCTCCTGGAGCTCACGGCACTGGCGGGGATGGCAGGATCTCGAGGAGCAGCGGCCCGACGGTCTGCGATCGCGCGCCTGCGCCGAAAGCTGACGGTGCTCCCCATCGATGCGAGGGCGATCGAGGAGTGCGGGCGGAGACTGACGGCCAAAGACGGGCCTCGGGTCCCGCTGCATCTCCTGGCCATCTGGGGTGCACTCGAAGCCAACGGGTGCGACGAACTCTTCACGGTGGGACCTCCCGTTCCTGGCAACTGGCGCTTCCGAGTGACCCAACTCACCCGTTCGAAGCGTAAGTAACTGTAGACACGTTACTAAAGGTCCTTGTTCACGTAGAAACTACGAACTATCGGCCCGATCTCTGTCGGAGACGTCGGAAGCGGCCCTCCAGGCCCCTTTTGAACGCGATCCCACCCTGAGGGCCCAGCCGGCTAAACCCCAAGTTTCGCAGCTCCACTATTTTCGGGTCGTAAGTTACGGTTCTACTGTTACCACGACACGTTAGAGAGTGCGGTCTAGACGGCTCATGGGTCGTCCCCTCGTTGGGCCTCTCGAGGGATTTTGTATATCAGGGATTATACAAAATGCCCCGGGTCCACGCCGTAGCCGATGGGCTGAGGGCACGATACACGCTATTGACCGATGATCGAAAATCGCGCGCCTGCCGCCCCTCCGATTCCACCTAGCGGGCTGCCGGTGAGGGTTTCCTCGGTCCGGGTGTAGGGCCTCCGCTTCGCCCGGCGCTCCCGGGTCTATTTGCGCGGGATCGGTGCCATTCGATGTAATTGGCGGCACGGCGCAGCCGATTGGGGTCGTCACCCATCATCCCGACGGCAGTATTGCAGTCGGGACACAACAGGGCCCTGACCTCGTTCGTCTGATGGTCGTGGTCGACGTAGAGTCCCTGCTTTGTGTGGAGTGGTTTGAAGACGTCACAGATTGCACATCGACCCCCCTGCCGCGAGTAAAGGAACTGCTCCTCCGTGATCTGTACCCCGTTCCGCCTTCGCGCGGATCGGCGTACTCGTTCTCGAACCCGTTCTAACGAGTTGCTTGGACTCATGAGGGACCGGTGCCGTCCGGGATGGCCGAGCGCTAAGGCACACGGCCCGAGCTTCACAGGGTGGCCGCACCTCGGCCGCTTCTGTCTCACCTTGTCTCTCGACCCAAGCAGTATAGCCTCGGACTCAAGCGTCCGATCGACGCCTCGGAAAGTGAAAGGAGCCGACTGCCTGACACTACACCTAGAGCCCACCTGCCAGCGAGTCTGGGGGCCGAGGGAGGGGTGATCTAACGACAATGAAGGGGTTGGGCCCGAGGTCTCCCGTCTATGACGACGGGGGCGTCGGGGGCTGCGGGCTGGACGGGGCTGCTGCCGATCCGTCCATCGCGATCGCGGCCGTCGTCGGTGCGGCCTCGGGAGGCGACTTGCCCGCTCTCATGAGCGCGATAACGCCGACCAGGAAGAGAACGAACGCGCCGATGCTGAGGTACCAGCCGATGCCCGCCCCCCACGTGAGGCTCGCTCCGCTGATATTGCCCGAACCCCAGAACGAGGACCACGGCCCCGCGCCCGAAGGATGTCCCTTCGAGTCGTTTCCGATCGCGCCCGGCAGGGCCGCGGCGAACATCGCGGGAGCCGCGATGGCGAGTATCAAAGCGATGACGGCGAGAGCCACCGCCGGGCGGGTCCGCTTGGGGTTACCGCCCGAGAAGAGACCAAGGATCGCGGCGATGATCCCGAGAATCACTCCCACGATGACGATGAAGAAGCCATACTCGGCTATCATGCCGGTCGAGTTGAGGTCCTGAGCGCTGTACGAGGTCTGGGACGGACACGACGCGCCTGAGGGGAGTCCGCTGCACGTGTACTTGATCGTCCCGTTCTGCGACGGCGTTCCCGGGTAGGCGTTGATGCCGACTGTGTATCCGTACTCCGAGGACTGCTCCATGTACCACGGTGTGAGGAGCGCTGCGATCAGCAAGATCGCGCCGATCAACACGATGATTCCCCCGACTCTTCCCCCGCCACCAGAGCCCGCCATGGCCGACCTGAGCGGTCGTCTGCCCCCTTCCCCCATTAAGAACCTTCGACGCACCGGCGGAGTTTTCCGAGGGGAACCCCCTCATGCGGCACCACGGTTATCGAGCTTGAGTAATGTCAACAATGTAACTTAGATGTCTTCGTATCGGGAGTGCCATAGCGTTGGGCCGTGACATCGCGACCCCGCGATCTACCGGTAACGGGGGACCGCCCCGGACCCGAGCGCCCCACGGGCCGGCCGCGCCGAGCTAACTGTGAATATGCATATTCATATGTATGAGTTGGCCGGACCCGTGACCGCACAACGTGCGCGGACGGCGCCTCGGACCGGCAAGTGACCAGAACCCCCCCTCGACAGAGAAACGAATCTGGACGGGTGACCGTCGGGGGCTTGGGCCAAGCGACCGAATGACGAGCGAAAACCGGACACCGGAAAGATTCACCGGCCGACGCGACGCGCAGGGCTATAACCAGCGACCGAGTTGGGTGGACGACGGAAGCTCCGACGTCCCTCGGAGGACGAAGTCGATGATGGCAGCGAACGGCAAGAAGATCTGGATGGACGGTCGTCTGGTCGACTTCGACAACGCCTACGTGCACGTCCTCAACCACACGATCCACTACGGGGTCGGGGTGTTCGAGGGAATCCGGGGCTACTCTACGCCCAAGGGACCCGCGATCTTCCGCCTCAAGGAGCACGTGGCCCGGCTCATCGCCTCGGCGCACGTGTACCTCATGCCCATCCCGTTCTCGGCCGAGCAGATCGAGCGGGCGGTCCTGGAGACCCAGACGGCCAACGACGTGCTGCCGTCGTACATCCGCCCGTTGGTCTACCGTGGAGAGCCCGCCCTCGGCGTCAAGAACCTCAAGGGGAAGGTCTCGCTCGCGATCGCCGCCATCCCCGCCAAGAAGTACCTCGGGGCCGGATCGGAGACGGGGGTACGAGCGAAGATCTCGCCGTTCCGCAAGCCCCACTCGGACGCGAACCCGTCGTTCGCGAAGGCGTGCGGGAACTACATCAACAGCTACCTGGCCGGCGCCGACGCGACGAAGGACGGCTACGAGGAGGCGATCCTCCTCGACCAGAACGGCTTCGTGGCCGAGGGGACAGGGGAGAACGTCTTTCTCGTCCGGAACGGGGTCGTCTACACTCCGGGGCCGGAGGCGGACATCCTCCTGGGAATCACCCGGGACTCGGTCATCCAGATCGCCCGGGACCTGGGCTACACCGTCGTCGAGAAGATGCTCACGGTCAACGAGCTGCTCACCGCGGACGAGGTCTTTTTCACGGGAACGTACGCCGAGATCGCCCCGGTAAAGGAGATCGGCCACTACGCGATCGGAGAGCGGGTGCCGGGGCCGATCACGCGCGACGTCATGGAGACGTTCTCGAAGGTCGTGCACGGCGAGGAGCCGAAGTACTCGAAGTGGCTCGCCCCCGTACCGCCGCTGGCGGCCCCGACGGCTCGAACTCGGTCCTAAACGACCGGCGTCTCACTCCGGTTCGGCCGGCGCCGGGGTCGGCATGCCGTGCTGCCCGGAGCAGGAGTGCGCGTGCGGGTCGGGACGCCACACGAGTTCGATCCGGAGCCCCTCCGGACCGCGCAGGAAGAGGGATCGGGAGTCCTCCCGCTCCTTCTCTCCCGTGATCACGACGCGGGCACGGGCCACTCGACTCCGGAGGCCGGTCCACTCGCTCACGCGGAGGGCGATGTGGTCTATGCCGGACGGGCCCGCCTGGCCGTCGGCGGCGTCCCGGAGTCCTAGGACCTGGTCACCGAAGAGCAGGAACGTGTGGTCGGGACCCTCTCCGATGACGTCCATGCCGAGCTGCTCCACGAAGAAGCGCCGGGCCTTCACGCGGTCCTTGAGGCGGACGTCGACGTGGTCGAACCCGATCAACCCGAATTCTCGGGGCGCGGTCTTGGCGGGCACGCGTCGGCCCACGTCCCCGCCCGCTATATGGGCTCGGTAAGGCCTGGAGGCCGGTCCGGCGGCGTGACGGGTCTCTCTACTTCCGGTCCGTGTGCAGCAGGATAGTCTTGCAATGCGCGCACCGTTCGCCCGGCAGGTTGGCGGAGTAGGTACCTCCGAACCCGGTCGGGACGAGAACTTCGAGATTCTTCGGTCGGAGCCGGGAGGTCCTCGCTTCCGTGGCCCACTCGAGCCCGGAACCGTTCGTCGTCGAGACGAACCCCGGCTCGAGCGGACCCCCGCACACGGCGCACTTCAGATCCGACATGGAAGGAACCGGGGCGGGCACGGGCCGACGAGGTATCTCTCCTTTGCGGAGAACAGGGCACCGGACACTTTTTCCCGGTTCCGGGAAAAAACAACGGCCCCCACGGGGCCGGGTACCCCGTGGGGGTCAAGAGCATCGTGAGGTCAGGAGGGTCTCACCGCTCGTCCTCCTGCGCCCGAGAGGACGTGCGCTGCGCGCCGGATCGGTAAGTCGGGACCAGCCAGGTCGGCCAGCCGGACAGCGAGTAGGTGTGGGTCCGCGGAGGCGGAGCGACCGCGAGCAGGAGGTCGCGCGCGGAGAGCTGAGGTCGGTCGCCGTGCGAGCTCGCCGAGACGACGCGCGGCCGCTCGGTCCGCAGCATCAGAGCACCTCCCCGAGATCGGGCGGGGGCAGCCAGAGGCCGGCCAGGTTCCGCGAGCGGGACTCGTACTCGCGGGGCGGAGCAGGAAGGGAGCCCAGGGAGACCGGCACGTCCCAGCTCGGGGTGACCCGGGCCGGACGACCCGCGGCGGGGACGGTCAGCGGCACCGGGGACGGGATCGCCTCGGGTACGACGGTCGACTCCGGGGTGGTGATGACCGGGAAGCTGCCGACGACGACGGAGGGGCACGTGCGGGCCGAACCGTGTCGGATCCCGTACTGCTGTTCCGCGTGGACCTGGCCGCACGAGGGGCAGGCATCCGCCGCCTCGAGCATGGCCCCGATGCCTCCGATGTAGGCACCGCTCTCCTGGGTCCGTCGCATGGTAGAGACCCTTGGGGCGGATTCGATACTTAAACCTCAGGCGTTATTTTGTACAAAATAATTCTAAGTATGAGGAGGGCTCTCTCCCCTGTGAATGGGGGCCCAGACCTACCTCCCGGTCGAGATCCTGGACTACATCGAGACCCACGCGCCCCCGGAAGAGGCACCGTACGGGGTCAGCCAGCGAGAACTGGCGAAAGCGCTGGGATACCACCCCTGCTCGATGTCCCGACCGCTCGCGACGCTGACGACGGACGGTCTGCTCGACTCACGGCGCGGGCTGGTGCGCGACGGGCAACGAAGGCAGCTCACCTACCGCATCACGGAGACCGGCTGGGCCCGCCTCCGGAAGGAGACCAAGCAGGTCCCCTTGCTTTCGGGCGAGATCCCGCCCCCGCCCCACCCGTTCCTTGGTCGTCGGGACGAACTGGACCAGCTGGCGACCTTCTCGCGAGAGGGAGGGTCGGTAACCTTCATCGACGGACCCCCCGGCATGGGGAAGACCGCTCTCGTTAGCCGTCATCTACGACGGATCAAGCGGGGACGGGTCCCGTTCTGGTTCATCATCCGCCCCGCCAGCTCACCTCGCCAGTTCGTCTACGCGCTCTCCCACGCGCTGTCGTTCCTGGGGGCCCCCCAGCTGGCCTACTACACCCAACTCCCACGCGCCCCGGTGGCGCGAGAGGTGGCGGACCTGACCGCCCGGGCGCTCGACGGCCGCTCGTTGGCAGCGGTGGTGGACGATGTGCAGCAAGCGGGGCCGGACATGCGGACCTTCCTGTCCGAGTTCGTCCGGGCCGTCCTTCGCGGTGCCGACCACGAGATCTTCTTCATCAGCCAGGAGGGACCGCTCTTCCAGACCGACTCGGTGCCGTCCCATCGGCTCACGGTAGGCGGCCTCGATCGAGCGGCCGCGCACGAACTCACCGACCGCCAGGGCGGTCTCGCGGACCGATTCGAGTCGGTCTACCAGACGTCCCTGGGTTCACCCCTGCTGCTGAAGCTGGCCGTACTGAACCCTGGGGTGGAAACGGATGCTACCAATCTCCCGAGCGTGGTCGTGGGTCGCCTCGTGCCCGATGAGCTTGAGGGCATTCTTCCGATCGCGCTGGCGAACGAGCCGCTTCCGATCTCGTTCCTGACCGAGTTCCCCCACATGACGGCCGGGCGACTCACCGAGCTCAGCCGGACCGGCCTGCTCCACCGCACGCTCCAGGGGCGGGTCGAAATGCTGCAGGTGGTCCGAGATGCCCTCCTCCGCCGGGCGCACCCCCCGGACGAGCGGCGAGCTCACCTGCGACTGGCCAACTTCTACGGCCGCAGCCACCGACCGGAAGCCCTTCGAGAGCGGTTCCTGCACCTCGTAGCCGCGGAGGACTGGAAGTCGGCCGCCCAAATCCTGACCCAGCAGGAACGAGTGATTTTGAGACTCGGTTACTCTGAAACTCTCCGTAGCTCACTTCGTCACCTCGCGTCGGTCCTGCCGCGGAGTCACGGGAAGGTGAGGGTGCTCATGATCGAGGCCACGCTGCTTCGGGCCCATTCGGACTACGGAGATGCGCTACAATCGTTGCGTCGCGCCATCGCCGAGGCGGCCGGGGAGCCCCGGACGACTGCGGAGTGTCATCTACTCTCCGTGGAGATTCTCCTTAGGCTACAGCAGGTCGAGACCGCTCAGAAGGAGTTCGAGATCGCGAGCGGGATTGGGCCCGTTTCGAGGCGACTCAGCGCATTTTTCCAACTTAGCCAAGGCAGGCTGGAGGAGTCGACAGGCGGTCATACGCGGGCGCAGGCGCACTACCAGGAGGCGTTCGAACTCGCACGCAAGACTCGCAACATCGATCTGGAGTTGGAAAGTATTGCCGCTTGGTCTCGAGTCGTCGAACTTCAGAGTGGTCACGATGTCGCTCTGAAGTTGATCGCTGAAGCCTTGCCCGAGGCACGGCGCGCTGGCCGGATGGATATCGTCCTCAACCTGCTGCTCGCTAGAGCGCGAGCATATGCCAAGACCGGTCGAGAGGAACTGGCTGAGGTAGAGATGAAGACGGTGCGAACTGAAGCCGAGTCGCTCGGCTACCTCAACCAACTGACTTACACTTTGAGCGGTCTGGCGTCTATGGCGATTGAGGGGAAGCGCTGGGCTGAAGGTATCGCATATGCCAAGCAGGCAAGTGCGATGGCCGAGCGACTCGGCAATGACCTAGTGCTTGGGCACACACTCGCGTTGCTATGTTCGATGGCTTGTCGGCAAGCGAACTGGAACGGGGAATTGTCTCTGATTCCTGAAGCGGTCGCCAACGGAGAAAGGAGCGTCGAGGTACTTTCGCGAATTCCTACCTCGGATTCGCTCGCTCTCGCACACTCCTATCTAGCCGAGGCTTACGCTTTACACCGAGACAGGAAGAGGGCAATAGACCACTACCAAGCTGCGCTGCAAACCGCCGAGAAGCTCGAGCTCATGCCGCTGGCGGACGAAATCCGAAAGGAGGTGGGATCATTCATCCAGTCACAAGCTAGCGCGACAGCTGAAGCTAGCACTCCGACTGCCGAGGTCGGATCAACCACTCAGCCCAGCTCGGGGGGCCGCTAGCCCCCCAGCTAGTACCCCTACTGCTGGTCGCGGGGAATGGGCGGGTACGTGCTCATCAAGGTCAGCCACCTCCGAGAGTGGCCCCGAGGAGAGGGGTATTTAATCCCCCCGAACGAAGGGCGAAAAATTCGGCCAGTTATACCGCGCGCATGGATGCGCGTGGGTACGCACTAAACTAAGATTTCTGCGGAAAATCGGAGAGCTAGGGGATTCCGACCTCTCCCGCCGGGGCGAGTTCGCCTTGGGGGCGATTTTGCGACAGTTTGTGTCCGTTTTGTGACGAGATGAGGCGACCTTCCAAGTTGTGGCCACCGGAGTTTCCGGGTTTCCCGAATTCCACGAATCCGGATCTCGACCTCCGGCGTAGACCGCACCGTAGGTAACGGTTCGCAGACTTGTAATGCTATCGGAACCAACCGATTACGAACGCTTCCGGCGGATCCGTACCTCGTCGCCGGACCAGTCGAACGAGAGCCGGGACCGCGGTTGCCACCGGGATCGCCGGTCCCAGAGTGCGCCCACGAGCAACGGTAGGCCGATCGAGGCCTCGAGGTGCGCCATCGATCGTGTCGCCGTCTTCGAGATCTTGCCCCACGACTGGGCTTCGTCCAGGGTGCTCCCGGAAAGGCCTCCCCAATGGGGGACGTCCGTTGTGATCTGGAGAGCGTAGAAGTGGCCCTCACCCTCACGCCCGAAAGCGTAGTTGGCCATCACGATCCCGTCGTTGATCCAGTTCTTTGGGGTCCCGCCGCCGATGTACACGACCGCTGTCCGAGGCGAGTGGGCCAGGATCTGGACGAGCTCGTAGTTGTCCCGGACCGCGTCGAGGATGAACCGGTCGGCCCGCTTCCGGTTCGCCTGATAGTAGAGGGTGAGGCCGATTCCGATCGAACTGTCGATGAGGGCGGGAGAGAACACCGGGACGCCGCGTCGGGCCGCGGTCGCCAGGATCGAGTCGGGGTTCGGAAAGCTCGCCCCGAGAAAGCCGAGGTACTCGCGGGAAGAGGCGGGCCGTCGCGGGAACTTCTCGGTGATCTTCCCGATGACCCGGTCCGTGTCCTCGAACTTGAGCTCGTCGACGTACGTGTCGTAGATCCGGTCGAGATATAGGTCCCGCAACGCCACGTCGTCCGCGTTCGGGCTCCCCATCCAGTGCCGGCCGCCGATCGACTGGTAGAGGTCCTGGTAGAGGACGGCCCCTGTCGACACGACGACGTCGACAAGGCCCCAGTCGACGATGTCGCGCAGGACCTTCCGTAGCCCGGCCGCAATCAGGGGACCCGAGAGGCCGAGCAAGATGGTCGGGCGCTTCGGGTCCGTGAGCGCGTTCTCCCATACCTCGAGGCACCGGCCGAGATTGCGCGCCTGGATCGAGGTGGTGCGGAACTGGTCGAGCAGGTCCCCGAGGCCCCCGCGTCCGCGGGTAGGGTCGACCGCACGGACCGGGGTCTTGAGATACCCACGCCG
>JASHSX010000069.1 GCA_030040865.1 Thermoplasmata archaeon
GTAGACGTGGCCTCCCGTGATGTTCTCTCCCGGCGCCCCGACAGTGGCCGTCGTGCCCTCGAGCGCGACCGCGAATCCGAAGAACCCCTCGTCGGCTGGGTTCTGCGAGGTCAGCGAGCCGATGTACACTCCGGCGGTCGAGAAGAGGTAGGCATTGCCCGCCTCCAGTACTCCCGAGGCAGGCTCGAGTGGGGCTCCGACCAGAACCGTCGAGCCGCTCAGGGCGACCGAGAGGCCGAAGTCCCCTCCCAACCGCGTGGGCTCGAGCAGCGTCGCTACGTAGGTTGCCTGACAGTTCGAGTTGAGCGAGTAGACGTAGGCGTTGCCGGTGTCCGTGCCCCCAGAAGTGACCGCACCGGGAGCACCCACGACGAGGGTCGAGCTACTCATAGCGACCGACCACCCGAAGAGCGAGTCGGAGATGAAGAGAGGGTTGCCGATCGTCTGCACAAGGTGCCCCGTGTCCGTGAAGATGGTCACATTGCCGGAGTCGACTTGGGTGCCTACGCTGTATTCCGGTTCACCTACGGCGACGCAGGCGCCGGCTGCGGCCACCGAGTACCCGAAGTAGTCGAGAAACTGCGACTGGGTTGGAGACAGCTCGATTGCCGCATGTAGGGTGAAGCCCGAGGCCGCCTGGGCCGCCGCCGGCACTGTCGGGCCCCCCGCCATCGCGCTCCCCACCATCAGCGCCGAGGCGAGCACCGCAAGAGCCGTGGCCGCCGACACTGCCGCTTTTCGTTTCCAACTCCTTCCGCGCATACCGATCCCGACCCCCGAAGGGGACGGGAGCGTGAACGAGAACTCGATACTTAATCCAACGGAAACTTGCCGTTCTCACCTAGAGTTTGAACGATGCGCAATGGCGGTTGCGCCCACTTACCCGCGATCGGGAGCAGCTCGGTTCACGCCTTCCCTTCCGAACGCGGAAGCTCGATGGCCAGAGACGCGCAGCCTTGCTCAACGAACGGAAGGGGAGGCCGATCGACTGACTATGGAATCCTCTCGTAGTGGAGGAGGATCTCCTGATCCTCGCCCGGCACCGTTTCCACCAGCTTCAGTGTGGTTTGAGTCCCCTTCGGAATGTTGCCCCAGTACCGGGGTCCCTTCCCATACACCACCGGCATGATGAAGAACCAGTAGTCATCGGCAAGGTTGCGCCGCGCGACCTCGTTGATCACGCGCGGTCCACCCTCGACCATGATGTTCCCTCCTTTTTCTCGTTTCAGCTTGCTGAGGATCTGACCCAGGTCCCCCTTCATGATGCGCGAGTTCTCCCAGCCGGGCGACTTGAGGGTGCGCGAGAGACAGACCTTGTCGACGCGATCGAGGTAGCGGGAGTACTCGAACAGAAATTCCTGGTCCGTCGGCTTCCGGGCCTTTTCGGTCCAGACTCGTCGGTGGCCCAGGAAGGATCTGCGCCCCATGACCACGGTCGTGACGTCATCGTATCGCTTCGCCCACATCTCTCGAAAGAGGGCGTTGATCTCCTCCGACCTTCGGTCCGAGCCGGGGTACTTCGGGAACTCCCCTCGTCCGTCCAAGGTCATGTAGGCGTTGGCGGTAATTTTACGGGTCATGGTCCCCCCCTCACGCCCTCGCCGGAGCCTTCTCCGGAATGCCCCCGAAGAGGAGCTCCTCGAAGTGATCCCACATGGCGGTCAGCGCCGCTTCCGCGCGGGGTCCGGCCATCTGGTCCCGCTCCTTACGGGTCTTGAACTTCCACGTCACCGTGAGTCGCGTGAACTCGCCTTCGGGTTCGAATACGTCCGTCTCGACCGCCGTTTCGGGCGACTCGTTTGCGGCGAAGGTGTTGACCACCTTGCGGGGTGGGTCGATCTCCAGGAACTCGCCGTGAATTCGAGTCGTGGACCCGTCGTCCTGCTGGACGCGGATGGAGTACCGCCCGCCTTTCGTGAACTCAAACGTCTCCACCGTCACCTTCGCGGGGTCCGGGGAAAAGATGTACGGGAGGGTTGCCCGATCGGTGAACAGTCGGAAGACTCGCTCGGGAGGCCCCCGGAAGACCCGGCTCACTCGATTCTCCGTCTCGCTGGGCAGCGAGAAAATGGTCGGCTCAGTGGCGCTCTTCCCGAAACTTGCAGATCCGCTCATCGTTCCTTCCTCCGCGAGGATTGCGGGAGGGAGCGTGATTCCGGGTCGCCGGCTTCGACCAGCTTCTCGAGCCGGTCCAGCCGATCCTCGACCAAGTCTCGATAGTCCTGGACCCACCGGTCGAGATCACGGAACGGCTGAGGTCGCAGAGAATAGAGACGCCGCTGACCATCGGCTCGGACGCGGACGAATCCGCGCCGGTGAAGAATGCGAAGATGTCGGGATACCCCCGGTTGGCAGACGGCGAGGGTCGACACGAGAGCGCCCACCGATTGTTCGCCTCCCCGAAGTTCCTCGACGATTCTCAGACGCGTGGGGTCCGAAAGAGTCTCGAACGCCAGCCCCGTCGCGGACACGAGCGAGCCATATCTCACGATTTATATAAAGACTGGCATATTCTTTGGCCGAGTCGCAGCCCCTGTTGGAGAGACGAGTTCGCCACTCGACCCGCCTTCCGTCGAGGGTGCGTCGACGCAAGAGCTCCTACGGCGACTACGGCCCGCGCCCGCTCGCCGGTTTCGGGCGCCAGGCAGCGGTTCGAAAGTGGATTGGAAGTCCGGAAGCCCGACCGCAGCCCTAGGCTGACCGTGGCGGGAAGTCCCTCATCGCCGCTTCACGCGCCTTTTCCATCTCTTCGGGGGTCAGATCGTCGGTGTGCGTGGCGATCGACCAGTGGTGACCGAACGGGTCTTCGATCGATCCCGAGCGATCCCCCCAGAACATGTCCTGAACCTCCTGGGTCACCTTGGCTCCGGCGGCCACGGCTCTCTTGATCGCTGCATCTACATCCGGAACGTACAACCAGACCGCGGCGGAGGACCCGCCCAAGCTCTTCGGCGACTTGAGTCCGCCCATCGGAAACTCGTCGCTGATCATGATCACGGAGTCGCCGATGTCAAATTCGGCGTGAAGGATCGAGCCACCGGGCCCCGGCGCGCGCATTCGTTCCTTCGCGCCCAGAGCTTTCGCGTAGAACTCTAGCGCCTTCGCGGCATCATCCACCACGAGCGCATGGGTCACCGTGTGGTAGCCCTTTGGTCGGAATTCCTTCGTTTTCGTCATCGTGCCCACGAGCGAAGCTCTCTCGATAAACGCATCGGAGAGGTGGCGAAACGGCAACCTCGCGCTCGGGTCCAAGGGACAGGCCCGAGCGCCCGCGCTCAGTCAGGTCGTCTGCCGAGTCTCGGACGCCCGCCTTGCGGCGGCGGCCCGGTCGGACCCGCCCGGAACTCGGGCCGCGAAGTGGCGCCCTCCGTATCTCAGGAACGCGAGCAGGATGAACACCGCATCCTCACCTCTCGGGGTCAGATCGTAGCGGATCGTCGCTCCCTCCGTAGATCGTCGGATCATTCCCTCGGCCTCCATCTCGCGAAGGCGTCGGGCAAGAACTCTCGGAGTGAGTCCGGGATTGTTTTTCAGGAGTTGTCCGAAGCGGTTCAGTTTCAGAAACGCAAGGTCCCGGAGGATCAGCAACGTCCACTTGCGACCCAACCGCTCGACCCCGAGCTTCAAGGGATCCTGCGGGGGCGAATGCGTCGGTTCGACCGACGGCTTCTGTTCCTCGTCGGACCGCCGTCTCCCCACTATCCTCCGGGACACTGCGAGTCCTATAACTATCCAATGTATAGTGCCGATTGTGCCCAAATCTCCGTCACGGGTCGCAGATCGGGCGTCGCCGACACCGCATCTCCATCCGGCCGCCGACGGATCCCTCGATTTCGTGGAACTTTCCAGCGACGACCCTCAGGCTACCCGGCGATTTCTCGAGAGCGTGTTCGGGTGGCGGTTTCAGTCGAGGGCTATGCCCGAGGGAGAATACCTTGCGTACCAGGCTCCCGGGGGCGGACGGGGAGGGATTCGACCGACCCGGGCGTCAGAACCCCCGACCAGCTTGAGCTACGTGCGAGTGAGCGACCTTGGGCGAGCTCAGGCACAAGTCACCGGGGCGGGCGGCAAGATCGTGCTACCGCGCGTAGACGTTCCGGGAATGGGCAGCTTCTTCTGGTTCCAAGTGCCGGGGGGTCCCATCCTAGCCTGCTGGCAGGATGCCCCCGAGTAGCCGGAGAAGGAGTAAGCGAACGATGAGCGCAAGGGACGTGGTGATGGGATTCCAAGGAGCGATGGGAAAGGGGGACATGAAGGCAGCCCGCGGTTTCCTCGCGGACAACCTCTCGTTCGTCGGGCCATTCGACCGATTCAGCTCCCCGGAGCCGTACCTCGCCGCCTTGGGTCAGCTTGCGCCGATGATCGAGCGAGTCGACATGAAGCGTATGTTCTCTGACGGCGACGAAGTGGCTCTATTCTACGACCTCGTGACGAAGACCCCCGCGGGGACGGCACCGTGCGCCGAGTGGTATCGGGTAAGTGGTGGCAAGATCACCCACATCCAGGTGTACTTCGACGGTCGACCGTTCGCCCCGATGATGGCGAAGAGGTAGAGCGGCACCGCGACGGGTTCTTGGGATGACCTCGCCAGCGTCGAACCCCTTCACGCCCGAATTCTTCCGGTTTTTCCGCGAGCTTAAGAAGAACAATAACCGGCCGTGGTTCCAGAAGAACAAGATCCGGTACGACAGAGACGTGCTCGGCGCTTGCCTCGCCTTTGTCGAGGCGATGGGTCCCGGGGTGAACCGGATAAGTCCCCAACTCGTGGCCGACCCGCGACCGGTGGGTGGCTCTCTGATGCGAATCTACCGGGATATCCGTTTCTCACGAGACAAGAGCCCGTACCGCACCTCGATGGGAATCCACTTCTTCCATCGGCAAAGCGAACGCCACGACGGAGCGGCCCCCGGTTTCTTCCTCCATCTTGCTCCGGGCGGGTCGTTCGTGGCGTCTGGCGCCTGGATGCCTTCTCCGCCCGATCTCGCGAAGATTCGCCAGGCGATCGTCAAAGGCGGGAGAGCCTGGGAGGCCGCCAAAGCCGTGGGACTCGCTGCCGACGAGAGTGCGCTCAAACGCGTGCCGCCCGGGTTCGACCCGAGCCTCGGCTCGGCAGACGATCTGAGGCGAAAGAACTTCGTCACAATGTCGAGGTTCACTGACTTCGCCGTAACCTCATCCGATTTCCCGCGTCGCTTCTTGGCCGAGTGCCGCCGCATGCAGCCGCTCAACCGGTTCCTGGCCAACGCGGTTCGTGTGGCGTATTAATTCGGAAGACGCCGCCACCGGCCTTCTGCCAAGTTGGCTGCAATTCCAGTTACACGTTGCCGGTGCAAACCGCAGTCGAACTGTCGTCGCAAACCGCGGCGATCAGTCCTGGGTCGACACCGCCCGCCCCTGTCCCGGGCTCTTGCGGGTCGATACTTCCGGCGCTAGTGGACCGATTTGGGAGGGGCCGACGGTATCGTCCTGCCCTTCTCCAGCTCAAAGAGGAGTTCGTCGACCTTGGCCTGTAGTTGTCGTCGCTCCGCCTGAAGCTTCTGGACGGTGGACTCCAGGGCCTTCACGTACTCGTCATCAACCATCGGTTCCGTTATCGTCACAGCACACAGACTGAAAACAGCAACCAACCGGTGGTTCCCTGAATGTGACGGCCTGCCGGACCTTCTCGGAAGGTCATCGGCGCTGGGAGACCCTCATCGAGACACTGGAATGGGTTCTCTCGGCGGTCAGCGGCGACCTCGATTCCGTTGGCGACGGCGCTTTTGGTCGCTTAGCCCTGACGAGGGCGCGGTGTACGATGGCGATCGCTCTGGATTGGCCACGCTGGATCGGGGTCGTCTGTGAGGACTTGGAATCTCAGCGGCAGTTCTACGTCAATATCCTCGGGTTCCGGGAGACGAATCACGGCGTTGACTGGGCTCACTTCGAGCTTGCGGGAGGGAATCTGTTCGAGCTGATCCAGCGAGACGCCAGACCCCAATACGATCGTCCCCGGTACCAGGTGGGCTTTACGGTGGGCGACATCGAAGCCGCGCGGGCAGAGCTGATCACCCGCAACGTCGAGCCCATCGGCGAGATCGAAGGGAATGCACGGGAGGGTGGCCGCTGGTGCTATTTCCGAGACCCCGAGGGCAACGTCTTTGAGCTCAAGGAACGGCGGTGACTCCGC
>JASHSX010000070.1 GCA_030040865.1 Thermoplasmata archaeon
TCCGGCGTACCTCGTCCCCGTCGAGGATCTGGACCCGGCGGCCCGCGGCGCGCAACCGTTCCGAGACGGTCCGGGCGAGCGTGGACTTGCCCGAGCACGGCAGTCCCTCGATCCACACAACGAAGCCCGGGGGATCCCCCGCGCTCGCGGCCGGCATCGACGTCGGGACCCGGACCGGGTAGAAAAGTCGTCCGTCCTCCGGCCGGCCCGGGTCCGTGGCCTGTGCCTCCGAGAGGCGGCGCGCCTCCGGGGTCTCCGGGGCTTCCGGGGGGAACTCGCGGATCACTCGGACGCGGGGAGCCGAGAGAAGACCTCGGCGAGCGGCGCGACATTCCCGAGATCGACCGAGCGACCTTCCGCTAGCGGCCCGGACCGGATGCCCTTCGTGCACGTCAACCGGGCGCGCTTCCACCCGGCAACGGTTTCGCCGTCGAGCCGGAACACGAGGTCGAACAGCTCGGCGCCGGCACCGGGAGCCTCCGCGAATCCGATGTACACCGAATAGCCGGAGCTGCGGTGCACGCCGAGGATCGCCGGGACTCGTTCCGCCGGGAAGGCGGACATGACGCGATGCGCGTTCGCGACCGCGACGACGCCCGGCTCTCCTCTCCGGGGTCGCGCGGCCAGGATCCGCTGGGAGACCTCGGGCAGGCGCAGGAATTCGGTGAGCTGCACGAGCGAGGACGACGGCTCGTCCGACCGAACGAGCGAGAACAGGGCGAGGTTCGCCACGAGGTCGTCGGGACGAAGCGCCGACGGCCGGTCGATCGTCCACAGTTGCTCGGCGGGTACCCATCCGAGCCGTACCGGGTCCGTGGCCAGCGGAGGCTCTCCGGGCACCTGGATGTCGACCCACTGGAAGCGGGGCGTGGTGAGCTCGGAGAACGCGAAGAGGGTCAGATTCACGAGCGGACGCGACGGGCCGTGGATGAGGATCGAGGTCGGTCGTTCCCACAGCTGCGCCGGGAGTCCGTCCGTGCGGGTTCCCGCTTCCGCTCGTCGCTCGGGCCCTCGTCGGCGGGACGGTACCTTGCGGTCGATTGCGAAGGAGACGGGCGACGGGTCGGGGGTCCGGGAGTTCGGTGACGGAGGGTCGGCCGCCCCGGCACGATGCGGCGGGCGTAGAGGGGTCTCGGGGGACATCGGGGTTCCTGGAGCGGCGTGAACGGACCGAACGAACCCGCGTCACGCTCAAGATGCATCGCCGAACGACTTCGGCCGGCCGAACGGGTTCGGGTGCCCCGGTCGCGCCCGGGCAGGCTCCTAGGCGCCTCGAGTACCTCGCCGCCCTCGTACCGGCCGCGCGTCGAGGGCCATTTATATTCCCGGCCACGATCGGCCGGCGGCGGAAGGAACGCCGGGACCGGGTCGGCGGATCGGAGAGTCATTGCTCGAGCGGAAGCGCCCCGTAAGGCGGAAGCCGGACGACCGGGGCCCCCGGAATGGGACCGGCCCCGCTGCGTCAGCCCGCTTCCGTGCCCTGAGGAGCGCGCACGGCGATGACTCCGCGGATCGCCTGCTCCTCGCGACCTTGCGGGTGCGGATCCCCAAGGGTCTGTGGACGGGGGCGTTCTCGCGCAGCCATCCGAACGTCAGCCTCGAAGTGCTCAACCGGTCGGACGTGAGCCGGGACACGTCGGTCTCCGACTACTGGATCGGAGGGCACCCCCCCGGGGTCTGGGCGCGGGAGATCGCGGGATTCGACGACGTCCTCGCGGTCGACAGCCTCGCCGAGGTCGGCGACGGGTGCCTCTACCGGATCACGTACCGGAACCCGCCGGTGATCTCCCTGTACCGGCAGCTCGGGATGCCGATCCAGTTCCCACTCCACATCCAGGCGGGATCGATCCATTGGGAGGTCGTGGCGCGTCGGGTGGGGTTCGACACGGTGCTCCGCCACGCGAAGAAGATCGACCCCGACTACCAGGTGATCTCGATCCGCCGTCGCCCGTTGCGCCATCACCTGCCCGTCCTTACGGACGCCCAGCACCAGCTCCTGACCCGGGCGATGGCCTCGGGGTACTTCGCCGTGCCCCGGGGGATCACGCTGACCGAGCTCGCCCGACGCCTGGATCGTAGCAAATCGGCCGTTTCGGAAGCGATCGCGATCATCGAGCGGAAACTCCTCGAGAGCGCGCTCCGACCGACGTCGCTGCCGTAGCCGGATCCGACCACCGGGCCGCGGTGCGGCCCTCGAAGCGAGGCGCGGGGCACCCCGCGCGAGGGCCCTCGGCCGGTAGACCGGTCCAGAGCCCTCGGGCGACCCGATCAGGTCGCCTTGTACTGGTTCGGGTAGTTGGCCCCCCCCGCGAGGCCTCCGATCCCGTTCACCCCGTAGACGCCGGCATCCCCGGCGATCCCCGCCGCGCCGGTCGTCCCGCTCGCAGCCCTCGCGGTGCCGGCACCGTTCTCTCCGCCCGTGCCCCCGACCCCGCCGGTACCCCCGTCACCGCCGTTCCCGCCGATCCCGGGGCACGCGGTGCCGGCCTCGCAATCGTCGACGCCGCCCGTGCCGGCCACCACGCTGTTCGCGCCGAAGACGATGCCCGTCTCGGCGGTGGGGGCGGTCGTGTTGTAGATCGCGCCCCCGTTGGACGTCCCGCCGTTGCCGCCGGAACCGGATACGCCGCCGGCGCCGCCGGAGGCGCCGTCGCCCCCGCTGCCGCCGTTCCCGCCCTTTCCGCCGGCGCCCGTCGTGCCCGCGCTTCCGCCGCCTCCTCCGTTGCCGCCCGCTCCTCCGGCGCTTCCGGCCCCGCCCGAGCCTCCGGCGCCACCGGGACCTCCCGTCGCGCCGGCCCCTCCGAGCGCGGCGTCCTTGAGGAACTGGTCCGAGCTGAGCGAGAAGCCGGCCGTCACGTACAGGCCGCCTCCGTCGGCGACCCCGCCGGCGCCTCCCTTGCCGCCGGCCCCGCCGGTACCTCCCGCTCCCCCCGCGCCTCCGGGAGCGCCGGCGCCGCCGACCGCTCCCTTACCGCCCGAGCCGCTCGCGCCCGCGCTCCCGCCGCCGCCGCCGAGGGCACCCTCACCGCCGTATCCGGCCGTGCCCCCCGCCGCTCCGCCACCGCCGTCGCCGCCCCCGCCGCCGGCGCCTCCGGTCGCGACGCTGTAGTTGAAGAACGCGTCCGAGATCGAGGTCGGGTCGGCGGTGGCGAATACCGAGCCGCCGTCAGCGGCGCCTCCCGCTCCGCCCGCCGCTCCCGCTCCCCCGGTGACCCCCGAGGCCCCATCGACCCCCGCCGTGCCGGCCCCTCCGGCCGCGCCGTTGCCTCCGGTGCCCGAGAGCGAGCCGTCCCCGCCGGAGCCCCCGATGCCCCCGTACCCGCCCGTGCCTCCCGTCTCCTCACCGAACGTGGTGCCTCCGCCCCCGCCGGTGCCGCCCGGTCCTCCGACCACCGAACACTCGTTGAAGACCGAGTCGCTGATGGTCAACGGCTCCGTCGTGCTGAGCTCGTAGACGCAGCCCCCCTGCGCGACCCCCCCCGGTGCGGGGATGCCGCCGGCGGCCGGGGTCCCGTCGGTTCCGGGACTGCCGGGCGTCGCGCCCGGGGCGCCCGCGGCCCCCGCTCCGCCGGAGCCCGTGCCGGGAGACCCGCCACTACCGCCATCGCCTCCGAAGTCCCCTCCGCCCGCCGGTCCGCCGAGGCCTCCGTCGCCGCCGGTCCCGCCCGAGCCGCCGTCCCCGGCCGGAACGTAGCCGCTCGAGAACAGATCGTCCGTCGCCGTGAGCGCGCCGGTGCTGTAGATCTGGCCGCCCTGGGCATTGCCAGCAGCGCCCCCCTTACCGGCCGACCCGCCGTTACCGCCGTTGGTACCCGGCGTACCCGACGCCGCGGACCCGGGCGCACCGCCAGCTCCGCCGGTACCCGACGTAGGAGACCCTCCGTTGCCGCCGAGCCCCCCTTCGGCCGAGCCGATTCCCGTGCCGCCGGTGCCACCGACCCCGCCGTTGCCGCCGGCGCCGCCGTGGCCGCTCTCGGCATCGCACCCGTAGAAGTCGGTGTCGGTGACCACGAGGGTCCCCGAATTGAAGATGCAGCCGCCTCGGGCCGCGCCCGCGGCCCCTCCGTTAGCGCCGGCGCCACCGACCCCGGCGTCGCCCGCCAGGCCGTTCGATCCGGCCGCGCCGCCGGACCCGCCCGTACCGGAGGTCGCCGTGCCGCCCTCTCCGCCCGTCCCTCCTTGGCCAGCGCTGCCGCCGGTCCCGCCGGTACCCCCAGCGCCGCCGGTGCCACCGGCCGCCGCGAGGGCGTAGCCGTCCTCGATGGTGTCCTTGTAGAGCGTCAGGGTGCCTTCGTTATAGATCGCACCGCCCGCCGCGGTTCCGCCTATACCGCCGGCGCATCCGGCGCCGCCGGCCGCCCCGTTCGAGCCGTCGGAGCCCGCCCCGCCGCCGCCGCCGGAACCCCCGGTTCCGCCGGCGGCCCCGCCGCCGGACCCTCCGGGACCCCCATTGCCCCCGGAACCGCCTTGGCCGCCGGCGCCGCCGCTCCCGCCCCCGCCGCCTTCGGCGTAGTTCGAGACCAGGGTGTCGTTCGAGAGCGTGACGGTCCCCTTGGTGATCTTGAGGCCGCCGCCCGAGGCCGAACCGCCGGCGCTTCCGGCGGTGCACGCGGTCGGCGCCGAGCCCGCGGTCGACGCTCCGCCGTTCCCGCCGGACGATCCGTCGCTCCCGGTCGTTCCGGCGCCGCCGTTCGTTCCGGCGGCCCCAGTCGTGCCGGCCGCCCCGGCGGATCCCGGGGCGCCGTCGACCTCACCGCCGCTCAGTTCGGTATGGTTGACCGTCAGCGTTCCCCCGCTGACCGTGAAGAGCCCCGTCGTGAACGCACCGTAGAAGTCGATCGAGTTGGATCCGCCGTTGATCGTGACGGTCCCCGTGCTCAGATGGATCGGACTCGAGAACGTGACCGTGCACGTGCTGACCGTGAACGTGATCGTCCCCCCCGAGGTGACCGCGCTCTGGAGCTGACCCTCGGTGGGGCACGTGCTGAAGGTCGTATGCCCGCGGGCCGGCGGTGACGTCGCCTCGCTCAACGCGACCGGAGCACGTTCGAACGTCCCCGTCGCCGGCACGTAGGCGACCACCACAACGATCCCCACCAGCACGATCAGCGCCCCCAACAACACGCCTCGTCGGAACGAATTCATCGCCGACAGTCCCCCGTCCCGCGTAACGGTTCGAACTATTAGGACGTGAGCACGCCGCGAACCGGTCGGGCACGGGATGGCCAACCGCGGGGGCTCCGGACCGTGCGCGCTCGACGGGCGGACGGGAGGGGTCCGCGGGAGGCGCTCGATCGCGGGGGCGGTCCGCGGGCCGACTCCGGGAGGGACGCCCGTGCTGGGATTCGAACCCAGGTCTGAGGCTCCGCAGGCCTCTAGGATAATCCACTTTAGCAGGGCGGGGGGCGTGCCCCGACCCCGTAGCTACCCCACACGGGCTTCCGGGTTTCCGTACGGTCCCGGCGCGCCGAGGGAGGGCCCCGTATAAAAGTCCCGGGGTGGCGCGGCGTCGACCGCGGACGACCCTTATTATCCGCCTCTCCTCCCGGAGTCCGGCGCCGCCGGCGCGAGCGATGTCGGGAGCAGACCGTTCGGACGCGTGGGTCGCCCTCCGTTCGCTGCCGATGGGCGAGCACGTAGAGGTCTCCGACGGCGAGCGCACGTGGACCGGAACGATCGTTCCGCACCACGAGCTGTCCGGCGACCGGATCCTCCAGCTGAAGCTCGAGAGCGGCTACAACATCGGGATCCGCATCGAGCCGGGCTTCACTTTCCGTACGCTGGCGGAGAGCAACGCCCCGCCCGTCAGGGGCGCGCCCGTTCCGGGAGGCACGGTCCCCCGCTCCGCGACGGGCTCGGTCGTCCTGCTCACGACGGGAGGGACGATCGCCTCGCGCGTTGACTACGAGACCGGCGGGGTGCGACCCGTGAAGGAGGAGTCCGAGGTGCTCGCCTTCTATCCCGAGCTCGAGGCGTCGGGAGCCGTTCGGATCGTGCCGGTGTTCGACCGGTTGAGCGAGGACATCGCTCCCGAGGACTGGCCCACGATCGCGCAGCACGTGGTGACCGCGTACCGCGACGGCGCCGCCGGGGTCGTGATCGCGCACGGGACGGACACCCTCGGGTTCACGGCGGCGGCCCTGTCGTTCCTCCTCGCCGACCTCCCCGGACCGGTCGTCCTCGTCGGCGCCCAACGGTCCCCGGATCGGCCGTCGTCCGACGGCGCCTCCAACCTGCGCGCCGCCGTGGCCGTGGCGAGGGACCCGCGGATCGGCGAGGTCGTCGTCGTCATGCACGCGGGGCCGTCGGACGACCGGTTCGCGATCCACCGTGGAACCTGGGTCCGGAAGATGCACTCGAGCCGGCGCGACGCCTTCCACAGCCAGAACGGCCCGCCGCTCGGGTACGTCGTGGACGGTCGGGTCGAGCTGGGCGCCGGGGTCCGGCCCCCTGCCGCCGGCCCACCTCGGCTGGACGGACCGATGGATGCGCGCGGCGGGCTTTTGTGGTTCTATCCGGGGCTCACGGCCGATCGCGCCGAGACGTTCTCGAAGGGCATGCGCGGGATCGTCCTCGCCGGCACCGGGCTCGGCCACGTGGGGTCCTGGCACCTCACGTGGATCCGCTCCGCCACGGCCCGGGGCATGATCGTCGCGATGACGACCCAGTGTCTCGAGGGGAACGCCGACCCGTACGTCTACGCGACGGGCCGGGAGCTCCTGCGGGCCGGGGTCCTCTATCTCGGGGACCTCCTCCCCGAGACGGCGTACGTGAAACTGCTCTGGGCGCTCGGCCACTCGGCGGATCCGAAGCGGGTCGAGGAGCTCCTCCGCGCCGACCGCGTGGGCGAGTTCCGCGATCGGCACGACGCCGGGGGCCCTCCGTGAAGGCCGGCCTCGAGGTCCACCAGCAGCTCGCCACCGGCAAGCTGTTCTGCGCTTGCCCGAGCGAGCTCTCCGACGACGTCACGCTCTCGTTCGTCCGCCGGCTGCGCCGGGCGAGCGGCGAGGGCCTCGCGATCGACCCGGCCGTAGAGTACCAGGCGTCCCGAGGGTTCTCGTACCGGTACGAGGCGGGGCCGTCGAACTGCCTTGTCGAGATGGACGAGGAGCCGCCCCACCCGGTGAACCCGACCGCACTCGATACCGCGCTTCAGGTCGCGCTGCTCCTCCACGCCCGTCCGGTCGACGAGATCGAGGTGATGCGGAAGATCGTGGTCGACGGCTCCAACACGTCCGGCTTCCAGCGGACGGCGCTCGTCGCGGTCGACGGCCGACTCGATGTCGCCGGGAAGCGCTACTCGATCCTGTCGGTCTGCCTCGAGGAGGACGCCGCACGGAAGTCGGGCGGCTCCGACGCCGAGGTGATCTACCGGCTCGACCGCCTCGGCATCCCCCTCATCGAGATCGCGACCGGCCCCGAGATCACGAGCGGCGCGGAGGCCCGCGCGGTCGCCGAGGAGATCGGCGCCATCGTGCGGTCCACCCGCCGGGTGCGGCGGGGCCTCGGGACCATCCGGGAGGACCTCAACGTCTCGATCGAGGGCGGACATCGTACCGAGATCAAGGGCGTGCAGGAGCTGCGGCTCATCGAACAGTACGTGGAGGGCGAGGCGGCCCGGCAGTCGGTTCTCCTCGGGATCCGGGACGAACTGCGACGACGGAACGCGCCGCCGGTCGGCACGGTCGCCACCGAAGTCACCGACGGGTTCGCGGACGTCACGAGCGGCCCTCTCGCGGCAGCCTCTCGGAAGGGACCCGTCCTCGCGCTCCGGTTGCGCGGGTTCGCCGACCTCCTGCGCTCGCCGCCGGGAACGGACGAGCGACTGGGTCGCGAGCTCGCGGAACAGGCGCGGTCGATCGGCCTGCGGGGTATCCTCCACTCGGACGAGCTTCCCGGCTACGGCGTCGACGCGGCGCACGTCGAGGCGGTCGCCCGCCGGCTCGGTCTCGAACGGGAGGACGCGTTCGTGCTGGTGACGGACGGCTCGCGCGAACGGGCCGAGCGCGCCATCGCCCGCGTCGCCGAGCGCGCCGACCGAGCGCGCGAGGGGATCCCCGGGGAGACCCGCGACCCGCTCCCGGACGGGCGGACGCGGTTCTCCCGGCCGCTCCCCGGGCGCGAGCGGATGTATCCGGAGACCGACGTCCCCCCCATCTCGGTCGAGCGGGCCCGCTTGGAGCGGCTTGCCGAAAGCCTCCCCGAGAGTACCGCCGCGCGCCGGGCCCGATTGGTCCGGGAGTACGGGCTCTCCGAGGAGATCGTACGCCAGCTCGCCGCGGCCGACGCGCTCGACCCGTTCGAGACGCTCGCCTCCTACGGACGGTCCCCGGGAGCGGTGGCACGACTGCTCGTCCAGGAAGTACCGGGGGTCGCCCTCCCGCCCGGGATCGTCGAGTTCGAGCCGTCGGTCGACGCGCTCGATGCACTGCTGGCCGCCGCCGAGGCGGGCCGGTTCGCGAAGGAAGGGATCCCGAACATGCTCTCCGCGTTCGCGGGCGGAGCGAAGGATCTCGAGGCGGCGCTCACGGTCTCCGGTCTCGGTGGGATGTCGCGGGAAGAGCTGGAGGGGCTGGTGGAGAAGGTCGTGCGCGAGAACGCCCGGATGATCGCGGCGCGTGGGGGCGCGGCGTTTTCCCCGCTCATGGGGGACGTGATGAGGGCGGTGCGGGGTCGCCGCGACGGCGGCGAGGTCGCGAAGCTTCTCCGAGAGGCGATCGCCCGCTCGAACCCGGCCGCCTAGGAGAGGACGGTCGATGCCACGGTCCGCGCGGGTCCCGTCGGCGGATCCCGGGCCGCGGCGACCGTACCGGGCCGTGGTGACCGACGTCGACGGAACGCTCACCGACCGCCGGCGACGGATCGATCCGCACGCCGTCCGCGCGGTGCGGACGCTCGAGGACCGGGGGATCCCGGTGGTCCTGGCCACGGGCAACGTGCTGCCGATCGCCCTCGCGCTCTGGCGTTCGTTGGGGCTCTCGGGACCGATCGTCGCGGAGAACGGAGGGATCGTCTACGACGCGGGGGAGAACGGGGGCGGACGCGTGGAGCGACTCGCCGACCGCCGAGTCGCGCTGCGGGCCTACCGGACGCTCCTGCGCTCGGGAGTACCCGTCCGAAGGCTGTTCACCGACCGGTGGCGGGAGTCGGAGGTCGCCCTGGAGCCGACGGTGCCGGTCGCGCGGCTCGCCCGGGTGCTGCGGGGCCAGCCGGTGACGGTCGAGTCGACCGGCTTCGCGCTCCACCTGATGGAGCGGGGGGCGGGGAAGCTGCCGGCCCTCCGTCACGCCCTCGGCCGGCGTGGCCTCGTCCTCGAGGAGTGCGTCGTGCTCGGCGACGGCGACAACGACGTCGCGATGCTCCGGGCCGCCGGGTTCGGGATCAGCTTCGCGTCGGGCAGTCCCCGCGCCCGGCGGGCCGCCCGGTACGTCACGCGCGCCGGATTTGCGGGCGGTTTCGTCGAAGGGCTTAAGGCGAGCAAGATGCTCGGTTGACTTGGTTCCGCCGGGAGGAACCGAACGTGTTCGTCGGGCAGTGCGCGCGGTGCGGGGCCCCCGCCTCCTTGGGATGCACCGTGTGCGGGCGCACGATGTGCCGCAACTGCCTCGATCCGGACGAGCGGATGTGCGGGGAGTGCGCGACCGCGCTGAAGCACCCGAAGAACCCCGTCGAGCACCGCTCCCCGCCGTCGCGACGGGTACAGCGCTTGCCCGTCGCCCCTCGGCGCGTTCAGTAGTCGACGCCGGGCAGGACGAACGGCCCCTTCGGGGCCGTTCGCGCCACGAGGAGGAGCCCCAGTCCGACGGCTCCCGTGACGAGTCCGAAACCGACGACCGCCCAGGCATACGGCCCGAGCGTGGAGGTGATCCGGAGCCAGACGAGCGTCATCCCGCCCGTACCGGCGAGCTCGTGCAGCAGGAGGTTCGCGACGACGCCCATTCCCCACCCGAGGAACAGCAGCAGGCCACCGGCGATCCAGTACCCGAGCCGCTCGTCGCCCCCGGGGTCCGTCGGCGGCACGGCGGGGGTCTCCTGGAGGTCGACCACGCCGGTCGACACGCCGACCGTTCTATAGGGGTTGCGGAGCGTCCGGGGCCGGTGCGGGACTATCCGAAGCCGGTGATCGCCTTCGGGTCCTTCGCTCCCGGCCGGAGGGGCGCCTTGCGGAGCTCCTTCGGGGTCTCGACCAGGCGCACGAGCGGAGCCGACTGGACGACGTAGACGGGGAGGCCGGTGTTGGGGTCGTTGCCGGCCCTAAGGATGTTCATGATCTCGAGGCGGATCTCGACGACCGACCCGTCCTTGAGCTTGAGCCGGACCTTCCCGTCGCCGTCGACGATCTCGTAGTCGACGATCTCCGCGTTGGCGAGGTCGGGCGGCGCGCCGCCCGGTCCGCCCATCATCGCGCGCCCCGTTCGGCGAGCCGGCGCGCGAGCACGGCGCGGGGGTCTTCGCCGCCGACCGTCACCCCGAGCGAGACGCAGCTCCCGATGACCTGGTTCATCTTCTCCTCGATCGAACGGCCGTGGAGATCGTCGCCCTTCGCCTCGGCGATCTTCTTGACGGCGTCCAGGGAGACGTCCCCCACGATCTCGGTCTTCGGCTTGCCCGAGCCCTTCTCCTTCTTCGCTTCCTTGAGGAGGAGCGCGGCCACGGGCGGCCGGCCCACGCTGAGCGTGAACGAGCGGGTCGCGGGGTCGACCCGCACCACGACGGGGACGCGCATCCCGGCGAACTGCTTCGTCTGCTCGTTGATCTGGGCGACGACCTGCCCCACGTTCACGCCGAGCGGGCCGAGGGCGGGCCCGAGGGGCGGGCCGGCCGACGCCTTCCCGCCCTCCACGAGGACGCTCACCTCATCCGCCACCCTTTCCCCCTCCCTTCTCGAGCATGCGGACGTGGTCGCCGCGGACGGTGACCGGGATCGGGACGACCGCCTCGATGAGCTCGACGGTGATCTCCTCCTTCGCCTGGTCGATCTTCTTCACGCGGGCCTTCTCTCCCTTGAACGGCCCCGAGATGAGCTCGACGATCGCGCCCTCCACGAACCCTTCGACGGTGATCTTCGGGACGAGGAGCGGCTCGACCTCCTTCAAGGTCGTCTCGCCCTCGACGAGACCGCGCGCCTTGCGGATCCCCTTCAGCATCTCGCGGACGCCCTCGAAGCTCATCCCCTCGGCGAAGACGTAGCCGCGCAGGGACGACGGCACGAGCATGGCGAAGACGACGTCCGGCTTCTCCTCCGCGCGGGCGAGCAGCGTGTCGGCGACCTCGCGCTCGTAGCCGCGGGACGTCTTGATCGCGAGGACCGCCTGCCGGGCGACGCACGCGAGGGTCAGCTTGACCGGGCTCCCGCCCTCGGGACCGCTCGCGCCCAGCCGGATCTCGACCTTGTCGCCGTACCGGACCCCCACGGGGGCCTCCACCTCGAACGACAGCGCGACCCCCGAGTTCGGCGCGAGGGCGATCGGGTGCGACTCCTTGCGCGGGAACAACTCGGCCATCGTCCGCTTCCCCGGCGGCAACCAGCGGACCGGCCACTCGGCCCCCTCCCCGGGGTAGGTCGACGTGTAGCCGACCTCGATTGTCACGGTCGCGGTCTCCGGCGCGGCCGCACGGCTCGACAGGACGGCGGATAGGGTCGTGATCGTCCCGGCCGTGACCGGCCGGACGGTGTCGTCGGCGGCCTTGAGCGAGAGGAGGGTCGGCACCTCGACCTTCGGCGTCGGGGCGGCGACCGCGGCGGGCGCCGGCACGGCCGCGGCGGCGGGACGCGGGGCCGTCGGCGCGGCCGCCGGGGGTCCTCCCGAGAGAAGACCGATGCCGTCGTCCTTCTGCTCCTCGCTCATTGGGATCCTGCTGCCCCCGGACGCCCTAGAGGGCCGAAAGATAGTTGCTCCAGAGCCAGGGGCCGGCCTGCGTGAAGAAGATGTAGATCGCGAAGCCGGTGGCGCCGATCAGCACCGCCCCGAGCGCCGTCACCTCGAGGACCTTCACGTACTCCTCGGAGGTCGGGCGCCGGGCCATCCGGAGGATGCGGCCGTACTTGCCGTGGCCGAACGTGCGCAGGCGGCCGTCGAAGTTGTCCTGCACCCGCTTGGCCCGGTCGAGGAACGCCATCGTTGACCTAGTGCACCACGTCGAGATCCGGCCCCGACTTCTTGGTCGAGGAGGCCCCGGCGGGCGACCCCCCGAAAATCTGGGGGGATTTAACTCCGGTCACCACCAGCATGACCCGGATCGTGCTCTGCATCGTCGGATCGACCGCCGCGCCCCAGATGATCCGGGCGGTCGGAGATATCGTCTTCTGGACGACCTCGGCCGCCTTCTGGGCCTCGCTCACGGTCATGTCGGGGCCGCCGGTGACGTTGATGAGCGCGCCCGTCGCCCCGGCGATGTCGACGTGGAGCAGCGGGGAGTTGATCGCCTCGATGACGGCGTCCTCGGCGCGGTTGTCGGACTCGGACTCGCCGATGCCGATGAGCGCGACCCCGCCGCCCTTCATGATCGTGCGGAGGTCGTTGAAATCGAGGTTCACGAGCCCCGGTCGGGTGATGATCTCCGTGATCCCCCGGATCGCGCGGGCGAGGACCGAGTCGGCGACCTTGAACGCGGTCTGGATCGGGAGCCGGGGGACCAGCTCGAGGAGACGGTCGTTCGGGATCGTGATCACGGTGTCGATCGTCGCGCGGAGCCGCTCCAGGCCCCACATCGCGTTCTCGCCCCGCACCATCCCCTCGGAGGCGAACGGCAGCGTGCAGACGGCGATCGTGAGCGGGTTGCCGCCGTTGGCGTCCTTCGCGCACTGCGCGACGACCGGCGCCGAACCCGTCCCGGTACCGCCCCCGAGACCGAGCGTGATGAACACCATGTCCGAGCTGCCGAGGGCTTTCTTGAGCTCGTCCTCGGCCTCGCGGGCGGCCTGCTCGCCGACCTGCGGGAGCGCGCCGGCCCCGAGACCCCGCGTCAGACGTCGACCGAGGAGGATCTTCTTCGGCGCGTGGATCGCGAGCAGATGCTGGGCGTCGGTGTTCGCCGCGATCATCTCGGCCCCCGAGAGCCCCTCCTCCGCGAGCCGATTGATCGTGTTGCACCCGCCGCCCCCGCACCCGACGACCTTGATGTTCGTCTTCAGCGACGCGAGGATCGCCTCGAGCTCCGCGTCGTCATTGGTCGGGGCGGGCGGCGCGTCGGTCGTCCGTTTGGAGTCGCTCGGCAGGTGGGAAAGTATCTCCTGGGCCAGTGGGCGCATCACGGAGTGTCCTCTGACGGCCGGGAGCAGGGTTCGTATTATAAAGCGTTAGTTTCCACAGTCGGGCCGGTGCGCTACGAAACCTGGGCGCCGCAGTACGAACGGCTCCGCTCCGACCTCGGCTTCGCCTGGGACCGCGAGCGGGCCTCCGCCGACCGGCTGGCCGAGCTGCTTCCGCTCCCGTACCGCGCCGACCCGCTCGCGCGGATCGTCCCGCTCCTCCGCGGCCGGGACGTGATCGTGGTCGGGCTCGCGCCCGGTGCCGGACCCCCTCCGCTCTGGAAGCTCCCGGCGACGGACCCGACCCCCGCGCTCGTCGCCGCCGACGGAGCGGCCGCGACGTGCTTGGGGGCCGGGCTCGTGCCGTCCGTCGTCGCGACCGACCTGGACGGGCCGGTCCCGGCGGAGATCGAGGCGAACCGCCGGGGGAGCCTCGTCCTCGTGCACGCCCACGGCGACAACCGTCCGGCGATCGACGAGTGGGTCCCCCAGTTCCCCGCGGCCCTCGCGGGGTCGTGGGCCGGGCCGCCCCGGGAGGCACTGATCGACGTGGGAGGGTTCACCGACGGCGACCGGGCGGCGTACCTCGCCGACCACGCGGGCGCGCGCCGGATCCTCCTCTGGGGGTTCGACTTCGAAGAGGTCGAGGAGACGGACCCGGCCGCCCGGGAGCGCAAGCGGGCGAAGCTCCGATGGGCCCGGGAGCTGCTCGGGTTCCTCGCGGCGAACGGAGGCTCGCCGCTCTTCTCCTGGCGCCGGGACGGCTCGCTCGTGCGCTACCCGGCCGGGAACGCCGTCGCGTCCACGAGGTAGACGACGTCCTGCCCGTTCTCGTAGACGGGAACGAACGGCAGCTCGCCGAACCACGCGATCGCCTGCGACGAGAGCGGGGGGGCCGACCCGGCCGGGTCGAGGGCGACGCCCGTGTACATCACGGAGTCGACGGCGACCAGGTCCACGGGATGCGGGTCCGCCGGGTTCGGCGCGCCGACGCTCCGTAACTCGGAGAAGGCGGCGGAGGCGTTCGTCCCCGTGAACAGCGCCGGCGTCGTGACCCACGTCGCGGGGTTCCCGTCGAAGCCGAAGATCATCGAGCTCAGCCGGTGGTCGCTCGCCACGACCCAGGAGGTGGGGGCCGCGATACCGACCCACATCCAGAGGGCGGCGTCGCCCCGCGTGAGCCCCTCCTCGAACCCTCCTAGGTCGGCCTGCGGCGGGTAGACGATCGCCGCGTTCACCGCGAGCAGGACGACGACCCCGAGGCAGGCGGCGTAGAACGCCCGCCGACCGCCCCGATCGCCGGCGCGCGCCACGAGGCGTCCGATCGAGATCGCGAAGAGGAGGGCGAGCGGGAGGAACAGGTACTCGACGTGGCGCTCCGGCGAGATCGTCGCGGCGAACGAGGCGGCCGCGGTGTCGCCCGGGCTCGTGGCCGCGACGGCGGCGATGGCGACCAGGAGGCCGGCCGAGAGTCCGAGGCCGGCGAGCCACGTGAGGGCGAACGGGCCGAGCCGGGCCATCGAGGGCGTCCGCCGGCTGCCCGCCGCGAACACCCCGAGGCCGAGCAGCGGCGAGAACCAGAGGATCGTGCCGGCGCTGGTCGTCTGGGACGTCCCCGGTACCGGGACGACGAGGAGGACCGAGACCAGCCCGAAGACGACGACGGCGATCACGCTGAGGTCCCGCACGAAGCTGCGGTCGGTCGGCAACCGCACGGACCCCGCCCGGGGCCGTGCGTGCGTGCGCCGCCAGTTCACGAGGACCGCCGCGATGACGAGGGTGCCGATCGCGATCGCCTCGAAGGCGACGAAGCCGACATACGTCGGGTACGGCAGGCCCTCGAGGATCACCTTCGTGACGAAGGAGGTCGTCCCGTAGAACCAGAAGCCGAAGGTCGCGGTGACGAAGCCGCCCAGGAAGACGAACTCGCGCATTGGGAAGCGGCGGCTCCACAATCGGGGCCGCCACATCTCGAGGAAGAAGATCCCGCCGAGCGCGCTCACGACGAAGAAGTACGATGAGAGGTGGTGTGTCACGATGAGCGCGCCGCTCGTGAGCGAGAGCGGAACGTACCAGCGTACGTCCCGCCGACCCTCGATCACCATCCAGAGCGCGGCGACGCACAGGAAGTCCCCGAGGGCGAGCGGCGCCGGGTGGGCGATCGAGAAGAGGCGGGGCATCGCGATCGAGGCGATCGCCGCGGCGAGCAGCGCGACCGTGTCGTGCGGGTAGAGGCGGCGGAACAGGAGGAACAGCGGGAAGACGGAGAGGACCGCGACGACGGGGATCACGATCGTGAGCGCCGAGAAGGCGTCGATCCCGAGGGCGCCCGCGCTCGCCCCGGCGAGCAGATAGATCCCGGGGAAGTCGGGGTACGCGCTCCCCCATCCGCCGTACGCCGCGCCGACGGGGATGTGACCCGTCGAGAGGAGCGTGGCGGTGAGCCGATAGTACTCGCCCGAGTCCGAGCCGAACAGGGCGTACGAGAGGTACGGCTCGAGAGCGAGGAAGACGAGGAGCAGCGAGAGCCCCGCGAGGAGGAGCGCGGTCTCCGGGCGGACGGGCGGCGCCGGATCGGACGGTGCGATCGGCGCGCGGGTCGCCTCGGGGGACGACGCGCTCATCCGGTCGTCGCGCACACCGTCCGCCGCCTAAAGAGGTCGGTTCGACCCGCCCGCCGGCGCCGGTCGGCGGCGTCCGTCCGCATACGCATAAATAGGAGGGGCTGGTGCGCCCGACTCGAGGCGACCCGGTTGCCGAGCTCTTCCCGTCAGAAATCGAAGGGGAAACCGGCCGCGAAAAGGTCGGCTGCCCCGCACCGCCCGCCCCCCCGGCGCCCGTCCCCGTCGCCGAAGAAGAGCCTGCCGGCCAAGCCCGCGACCCGGCCCGCGGGAAAGCCCGCCGCCAAGCCGGCCCCGGCCGCGAGCAGCGCCCCGAAAGTGCCGCCGGTCGAGCTCGAGGTCCCGCTCCCGGACGGTCGAAGGCACCTGCTCTCGCTCGCCTTCGTCCGCGACGGCGACGAGTTCATGGCACGCCTCGAGACAGACTCGGGGCACATCATGGAGCTCAAGAACCGGTCCCTCGACCAGCTGCTCACGCTCGTCGCCAGCGAACTCGAAGACCTGATCGAGTGAGCGGGCCTACGGCGTCGGGCGCGGCTCGGCCGCCGGGAGAAGCCCTTCCTCGAGGAGGAACGTGGAGCGACGGCCGGAGAGCGAGGTCAGCTCGACCACGACCACCGGGGCGTCGGAGAGAAAGCTCGCCGGAAAACGCCGCACGAGGTGGGCACCGGCCGCGGCGAGCGGCGGGAACGAACGGCGGCGAGCCCATCGCCCGACGACGACCGTCGCCGTCTCTCCGATCTCGACCCCGCGCGGCGCCTGGCTGAGGGCGAACAGCACGCCGCCCGCGCCGAGCAGCGCAGCGATCGCCGAGAACAGCTCGAGCCCGGCGGTCGCGCCCGAGCCTCCTCCGCCGGGCGCCGATCGGTCGAGGAGCACGAGCAGCCCGTAGAGGACCGCCAGGCCGACGGCATAGAGGACCGCGAGCCGCACCGCTCGCTGGGTGCCGGCCCGGTTCGCCCGGAACGTTCCCGACGTGGGGAGAACGCCGGGCAACGGGGAGGGCCGGTCGTCCGGCGACGCCGTCCGGGGGATGCGCACGGCCCGAGGTTCGGACACGGTGTTCTGCTCCGAATGGGGGGTCCGAACCCCCATAAAGGTACGTCGCGAAGTGCGCGGCGAGCGTCGCCGCTACGACCCCTCGAGCGACGGGTCGGTACCCACCGGGCCCGCCGGACGGGCGGGCGGGATCGGAACGGATGGGTCGACGAGCGGCACCTTGCGGGCGATCTCCCGGGCCATGGCGGAGCAGGAGGACGGGGGCACCGGCCGGGCCGTGTAGCCCGGCAGGGCGAGGTCGTAGGTGACGACCTTCTTCTCGTGGATCGTCTCCCAGACGGCCCGGAAGATCCGGTCGGCCGCCTCGGTCTCGCCGAGGTGCCGCAGCAGGAGCTCGAGGCAGAGGATCTCGGCGACCGGGTCCGCCTTGTCCTGGCCGGCGTACTTCGGCGCCGACCCGTGGACCGGCTCGAAGACGGCGAGGCCCTCGCCGTAGAGCGCGCCCGGGGCGACGCCCAGGCCGCCGGCGAGCCCGGCGCAGAGGTCCGAGAGGATGTCGCCGAAGAGGTTCGTCGTGACCAGGACGTCGTACTCCTCGGGCTTCTTCACGAGCTGCATGCACATGTTGTCGATGAGCCGCTCGTCGGCGAGGATGTCGGGGTACTGCGGGGCCATCTCGCGGAACGCGGTCTGAAAGAGCGCGCCGGTCGTCTTCATGATGTTCGCCTTGTGGACGGCGGTCACGTGATGCCGGTGGTCGCGCCGCGCCCGTTCGAACGCGAACCGGATGATCCGGTCCGACGCCTTCCGGGTGATCACGTTCACCGTCTCGGCGGCCGTATGGTCGCGGTCGACCCAGTGCTCGACGCCGGAGTAGAGCCCCTCCGTCGCCTCCCGGACCACGATCAGGTTCGTCTCGGGGAACCGGGTCCCTTCCCCCGCGATCGCCCGCGCCGGCCGCACGGAGGCGTACAGGTCGAGCTGCTGTCGCAGGGCGACGTTCACCGATCGAAAACCGCCGCCGATCGGGGTCGTGATCGGCCCCTTGAGCGCGACCTTGTTCCGGCGGATCGAGTCGAAGACCGCGTCCGGGAGCGGGGTTCCGCTCGCGCGGATCGCCCGTTCGCCCGCGTCGACCACGTCCCACTCGATCGGGAGACCCGTCGCCGTCGCGACGAGCCGGGCCGCGTCGGTGACCTCGGGACCGATGCCGTCCCCGGGGATGAGGGTGATCCGGTACGTCATGGAGCGCCCGTTCGAGCGAGCGAGACGCGGGGCGATTTAAGGAGGCGCCGGGCCGGAGGCCGACGCGCCCGGGATCCGGGCCAGGACGAGCCGGAGGACGATGTCCCGGACCTCCGAGTCGTCGCGTCCGAGCGAGGAGACCGTGAAGACGCCGTCCCAGCTCGCGGCCGAGATGTCGGTGACCGTGAACTTCGGCGGCGGATCGAACGGGCTCGTCCGCGGGAACGCGGTCCCGATCTCGGGCAGCGCCTTCTCGACGGTCGTGACCCCGGTCGTGAGCGGGAACGTCATCCGCACCCGGTGGAGGTTCAGGCTCGCCCCCCTCGGCTGGAGCACCATCGCGCCGATGACCGTCGCGTTCGGGAGCCGCGCCAGGCTGCCCGAGTCGAGCCGCAGCACGGTGTAGACGAGGCCGATGTCCTCGATCGTCCCGGAGTAGGCCGGGTACTGGAGCTCGTGGGGGTACGACGGGGCGAGGGCCGGGAAGTTCGAGGAGACGAACGCGACGCGGTCCCCCGGCCGGAACGGGTCGGCGAAGACGAGCAAGAGGCCGGCGAAGACGTTCGCGAGGACGGTCTGCGCCGCGAGCCCGAGGACGATGCCCGCGAAGGCGCTCCCCAGGAAGATCGACTCGGCGGAGACCCCGGCGAGGTTCGAGAGGGCGACCACCGCCGCGATCGCGATCAGGATGTTCAGGAACAGACGGACGACGTGGCTGTGCCCGCCGGCGCCCCGCTGGGCCATGATCGCGGTGGTCGCGGTCGTGATCGCCCGCGCCACCGCGTAGGCGAAGAGGACGACGACGACCGCCTCGACGAGCAGGATCTCGGGCCCGGTGAACCCGTTCAGGTACCGGTGGTTCAGGACCACGAAGAAGACGTACGCCGCCACGCCGAGGGCCGCCGTCGCGAGGAGCTTCGCGATCAGCGAGCGCATCGGGTGCGAAGGAGCCGGCGCCGCCATGGCCGCACGGGAGCCCGGCCGCGGCATAGCACTTTTCACCGAGGGGCGCGGACGTGTTATAAGAATTCTTATAGAACTAAGAGATACAAGTCTCCATGCAAACCTCCGTCCACCCCGAGGTCCTGGCCGTCGACTGGGTGCCTCCGATCCTGCTCGGCCGGGAGCGCGAGCTCGTAGA
>JASHSX010000071.1 GCA_030040865.1 Thermoplasmata archaeon
GGGCAGGACGCCCTCCGGCCCCCGGCGCCGAAGTCGTGAGCGCCCAGCGTCGGCTCGACGAGTTCGCGGAGGGTACGGGACCGCTCGTCCTCGAGTCGCGGCCGGGCCGGTCGCATCCTCCGGGAGTTCCGGGGACCTGGGAGGTCGTCGACGGGTGGGTCGAGCATCCGCTCCTCAAGCCACGGACGATACGGGCGATGCCGTTCCAGGTCGACCTCGCCCGGATCGGCCTCTCCGAGGACCTCCTCGTCGTGCTGCCGACCGGGCTCGGAAAGACGGTGATCGCCGCGCTCCTCGCGGCGGAGGTGCTACGCCGCTCCGACGGCAAGGTCCTGTTCCTCGCCCCCACGCGGCCTCTGGTCCACCAGCACGCCGCGTCGTTCCAGCACTGGCTCACCCCGCTCCGCGCCGCGCGGTTCACGGGGACCGTCCGCCGGCCGGTCCGGGAGGGGACGTGGGAGAGCGCGGACCTCGTCTTCGCGACGCCCGAGATCATCCAGAACGACCTCGCGGCGGCGCGGTACCGGCTCGACGACGTCGCGCTCGTCGTCTTCGACGAGGCGCACCACGCGGTCGGGAAGTACGTCTACGTGCCGATCGCCGAGCGGTACCGCGGCGAGCGCCCCCGCGACGGCCGGGTCCTGGGGCTGACGGCCTCGCCCGGTGGCAAGGACGAGCGGATCGAGGAGGTCGTGGGCGCCCTCGGGGTCGCGCGCATCGAGGCCCGCTCCCGGGAGGACCCCGGGGTCGCCGAGTACGTCCAGCCGGTCGAGGTCGATTACCGGTGGGTCACGCTCCCCGCCGAGACCCGGCGGATCCGAGACCATCTCGAGCGCGCGGCGCACGCGACCGCTCGCAAGCTCCAGAAGATGGGGTACCTGCGGAAGAAGCCGATCGCCTCGTTGTCGGTGAAGGACCTGATCGCGCTGCGCGCCGAGATCTTCGCCCGCCCGGGCCCGATGGTCCGGAGGTTCGGGCCGCTGTTCCACCAGCTCGTCCTCCTGCACCTCCACCACGCCCAGGAGCGGCTCGAGACCCAGGGGCTCGCGCCGTTCCTGCAGTACCTCGACCGCGTGGCGGCGAAGCCGAAGCCGAGCCGGGGGGACGCGGCGTTCCTGAAGCTGCCCGAGGTCGTCGCGGCCCGCTCGGAGGCGTCCGAGTTCCTCCGCTCCTCGAAGGAGCCGTCGCACCCGAAGCTCGACGCGCTCGTCGACCTCGTCATAGAGACGTTGGCTCGGCCTCGGGGCCACCCGGCCCGGGTGCTCGTCTTCGCGCAGTACCGCGACACGGTGCTGAGCATCCAGTCGACGCTCGAGGGGCAGGGGCTCAGCGTCGGGCGGTTCGTGGGCCAGGCGACCCGGGACCCGGAGGACAAGGGGATGAACCAGAAGGAGCAGGCGCGGGTCCTGGACGGCTTCCGCGCGGGCGCCTTCCCGGTGATGGTCGCCAGCAGCGTCGCCGAGGAGGGTCTGGACGTCCCCGACGTGGACCTGGTCGTCTTCTTCGAGAGCGTCCCGAGCGAGATCCGGGCGATCCAGCGACGCGGCCGCACCGGCCGCAGCTCGCTCGGTCGGGTCACGGTGCTGCTCACCCGGGAGACCCGGGACGTGCAGTACCAGGTCGCGGAGGCCCGCCGGGAGAAGGCGATGCGGCGGATCGTCCGCCGGCTGTCCAAGGCCGCGCGGGAGCGCTCCGAACGGGACCGGTCCGAGCGAACGGGGACGACGGCCCGGTCGCCGGGGCCCGCGTCCGACGGGAAATAAACGTTCGCTCGCGCCGTGCGACGATGCGACTCGGTCGGCGAGGCTAAATACGCACTTCCGGGTCCAACGTCCCTCCGCTCTATGAGCCCACTCGCCGCCCTGACGGACCACCTCGGTCTCGTGGTCTTCACCGGGGTCGCGGTCGCCCTCTGCGTCTACCTGATCTACGCGATGATCCGCCCCGAGAAATTCTAGGGCCGGTGTCGGTGTTCGACATTCGCTCGCTCTGGGACGTCATCCTCGTTATCGCGCTCATCATCGCCATCGCCCCCTGGTTCGGGAGCTATCTCGGCCAGGTCTACATGAACCGGCCCGCCTTCGGCGACCGGCTCCTCAACCCGATCGAGTCGGCGATCTACCGGCTCCTGGGGACCTCCCCGCGCCGCTCGATGCGCCCCGCCGAGTACATGGGGGCGCTGCTGCTCGTCAACGTCGGCGTCTTCGGATTCCTGTACGTCTGGTTCCTCTACCAGAACGTCCTCCCGTACGACGCGACCGGCGTCCCCGGGATGAGCTGGAGCCTCGCGTTCCACTCCGCCGCGAGCTTCACGACGAACACCGACTTCACGCATTTCACCAACGAGTCCCAGGTGAGCTTCGGCTCCGAGATGATCCCGTGGGGCCTCGCGCTGTTCACCTCGGCGGCCACCGGGCTCTCCGCCCTCGCGGCGATGGTCCGCGGCTTCATCCGCAAGGACGGGACGCTCGGCAACTACTACGTCGACATGGTCCGCACGATCAGCCGCGTCCTCCTTCCGCTGAGCCTCCTGTTCGCGGTCGTCCTCGTCCTGATGGGAGTCCCCCAGACGATGACGAACACGACGATCGTCCACCCCATCACGGGCGGGATCCAGACGATCTACCTCGGACCGGTCGCCTCGTTCCAGTCGATCTCGTTCCTCGGTACCAACGGCGGCGGCTGGTACTCGGCGAACGCGGCCTCGCCCTACGCGAACCCGTCGGCGATCTCGAACCTCTTCGAGACCGGGATCATGATGCTGATCCCGTTCTCCACGCCGTTCGCCTTCGCCCAGATCGTCCGCCGCAAGGGCGAGGCGTGGCCGTACCTCGCGACGATCCTCATCGTCTTCGCGGTCGCGCTCGGGCTGTTCATCGCCTACCAGGCCGCCAGCAACCCGGCGCTCACCACGGTCCCGTTCCTGGGCGGCGCGTCGAACGGCTACGCGCCCGGCTCGGAGACGCGGTTCAGCTTGCCCGAGGGCTCGCTGTTCCAGGTCGTGAGCGTCTACTCGAACGTCGGCGCGAACAACCTGCAGATCGGCGCCGTGCAGCCGGTCGCCCAGATGGTCCTCTTGTTCGGCATGTTCACCCAGAGCACGCCGGGCGGGGAGGGGACCGGGTTCGGGACGCTCCTCCTGTTCGCCGTCCTGGCGATCTTCATCGCCGGCCTCATGGTGGGCCGGTCGCCCGAGTACCTCGGGAAGAAGATCGCGACGCCGCAGGTGAAATGGGCCGCGCTCGCGCTGCTCATCCATCCGGCGGTCATTCTGATCCCGTTCTCGGTCGCCGTCGCTTGGCCGTCCGCCTCCGGGCTCTACGTCGTCATGGGCACCCCGGCGTCGGCCCACAATTTCACGTCGGTCCTCTACGAGCTCACGAGCGAGGCCGCGAACAACGGGAGCGCGCTCTCCTCGGCCTACTTCAACGACACGACGCCGTTCTGGAACATCACCGGCGCCCTCGTCATGGTCGTGGGTCGGTTCGTGCCGATCTGGGCCATGCTCCAGATCGGAGGCCTGTTCGCCTCGCAGGAGGAGATGCCGCCCGGCTCGGGCACGCTGCGCACCGCCAGCGCCACGTTCACGATCTACCTCACGATCATCCTGATCATCATCTCGGCCCTGTTCTTCCTGCCCGTCCTCGCCATGGGCCCGCTCGCCCAGATCGTGGGGGTCTAGCGTGGCGGCGGAGTTCGTGCCCGAGCCCGGGGCCAAGGTCTCCGTCCGCCGGACGCCGCACACGTCGGCCCGCCGGGTGC
>JASHSX010000072.1 GCA_030040865.1 Thermoplasmata archaeon
GCGATCGACGAGCTCGCCTTCGGTCTCGCTCTCGGCTTCTCGCTGACGATCCCTCCCGGACCGATGAACGCGCTCATCGCGTCGCAGTCGGTCCGCTCCGCGACGGCCGGCTTCATCACGGGACTGGGCGCGATGACGGCCGACCTTGTCCTGGGAGCGATCGTCTTCGGCCTCCGTTCGACCGTCGACCTCGACACGTTCCTCCGGGGGATCTACGTTCTCGGGGCGGTGGCGATGGCGTACTTCGCCTACCGCATCTGGGTCCGCCGGGACATCACCGCCGACGCTCCCGAGGACCGCGTCCGGTCGTATTCCCAGGCGGTCGCGCTCGGCCTCAGCAATCCGGTGCAGATCGTCTGGTGGCTCACGGCCGGTCTCGCCTTCGCCTACCTCGGGGGGCTCGTGCTGTTCGCGGGAATCTTCGCCGCGATCCTCGTCTGGGTCGTGGCGTTCCCCACGCTGATCCACCGCGGCAGCCGACGCTATCCATCGCTCGGCCGGTGGGTCGCGGTGGCCTCGAGCGCCATCATGATCGGGTTCGCGACGTACTTCGTGTATCTCGCCGTGTGAGCCGCCCAGGACCGGCCCGGGTCAGGCCTGCGCGCGCAGCCGGGCCGCGTACTGCTTGCGGAACTTGGCGACCTTCGGGGCGATCACCATCTGGCAGTATGCCCGCTCGGGATGGAGCCGGAAGTAGTTCCGGTGGTATTCCTCCGCGGGGTAGAAGACCGAGAACGGAGCGATCTCGGTGACGATGGGCCGTCGGTACAGCTTCTCCGCCTCGATCTCCCGTTTCACCGCCTCGGCCTCGCGCTGCTGCTCGGGCGAGTGGACGAAGATCGCCGAACGGTACTGGGTTCCGACGTCGTTCCCCTGCCGGTTGAGCGTGGTCGGATCGTGGGTCGTGAAGAAGATCGTCAGGAGGTCGTGGTATGAGAGCACCTTCGGATCGAAGACGATCTGGGCCGCCTCGGCGTGGCCCGTCGTACCGGTACACACGTCCTCGTACGACGGGTTCGTGACATGGCCCCCCGTGTAGCCCGAGATGACGGACCGAACGCCGCGAAGGTCGGAGAAGACCGCTTCCGTGCACCAGAAGCATCCGGACGCGATCGTCGCGACCTCGGTGCCGGCCGGCGGCGGAGCGCTCGCGTCGGGCATGGGACCCGCCCCGACGGTGCCGCCGTTCGCCCTTAGTCTTTTCTCCCGCCGTCGCGGCTCGCCGTGGCTCCCCGGGCCGGGAACGCTACGCGAACTCGAACAGCGAACGACTCGCGATCAACACCATCGCCGGAGCAGCGATCGAGACCGCCGGCAGCACGAAGACGACGTACTCGATCCCCGGGACCGGCGTCAGCAGCGAGATGAACGGCCCGATCGCGGCCAGCAGGAGGATACCGTAGAGCAGGCCCCCGGCCGTGTAGCCACCCCGGTGGAACCGCGAGCCGGCGCTCAGGAGTCCGAGGATGAGACCGAAGATCCCGACCAGGACGAACTCGAACCCCGCGATCGCGGTGTACGCGCCGAGCGGTTGGCCGGACTTGAGACAGGAGAGGATCTGGCTCGGTTTTCCCTGAGTACAGGCGACGAGCGACGAGGAGTTCCCGGCCGCGACCGCCCCGGCGATCACGAGCAGCAGGAACCCGATCGTGCCGATGATGCAGAGGATGGAGGCCAGCAGGAATCGGTCGTCGACCTTGCGCAGTGCGGCGAAGCTCCGCCGGTAGATGAAGAGCGAAAGGAGAAGGAGGATCGCGCCGGCCAGGACGAGAAGGCTCGTCACCTCGACGAGCGAGCCCACGAACTTGAAGAAACCCCCCGGGTTATACGTCGCTAGCAGCACGAACGAGATCGGGATCACGATCGCGACGATCGCGCCGACGAGGCCGAGCGCCGCGCCCAGGTCGAGCCGCGACACCCCTTTCTGGTCCTGCTCGGACGACGGCGGAGCGTTGTTCGCCACGGTGCGCCTCGCGCGTCCCCAGCCGTCCCTCGGATATCTATTCTCTGAAATTCCCGAACTCCCGCCCAACCACGGCGGTCCCGCCCCACGCACCCGGAATGACCACGACCGGTGGGCCAACGCCAAATAGGAGTATCGAAATTCCGATATTGCATCCCCATGTGGCACGTCCACAAGAAGCGAGGTCTACGGAACTGGATCGTCGCCATCGTCCGCCGGCGGCCCCGCAACGGGGCCGAGCTGATGGACGACATGGAGGTCATGACCCACGGCTGGTGGCGGCCCTCGCCGGGATCCGTGTACCCGCTCCTCGAGGAACTCGTCAAGGAGGGCACGCTGCGGCGTCGGGACGACGGACGCTACGAGCTCGTCGACCCGCGCGACCCGTTCGGCTGGAACTGGCCCCGCCCGCCGGCCCCGCGGACGCCCCAGGACGTGGCGCGCGAGCTGCACGGGCTCACGGCCTTCTTGGAAGACTTGAAGCGGTCGGAACCTTCGGCGACCGCGTCGATCCAGGCCGAGATCGACGAGGTCGTGGAGCGGCTCCGCCGTCTGAAGAACTAGAGGGAACCAGCATGCAAGGAAGCGAGGCGGTCGTCACCGAGAAGCTCACCAAGGTCTACGGCGGCAAGGTCAAGGCCGTCTCGGAGATCTCGTTCCAGGTCCACCGCGGCGAGGCGTTCGGCTTCCTCGGTCCCAACGGGGCGGGCAAGACCACGACCCTCTCGATGCTCACGGCAGGGCTTCGTCCGACGTCGGGCCAGGCGGTCGTGGCAGGCCTTGACGTCGGCAAGTTCCCGGAGCTCGTCAAGCGGCAGATCGGGGTCATCTTCCAGGAGTCGACCGCCGACGGCGACCTGACCGGACTCGAGAACATCGAGGTCGCGGCGGGCTGTTTCGGCATCCCGCGCTCGGAAGCGAGGTCTCGCGCCCGATCGCTCATCGAGCAGATGCAGCTCAAGGAGGCGTCCGACCGGCTCGCGAAGACGTACTCGGGCGGGATGCGCCGGCGGCTCGAGCTCGCGGTGGGGCTCGTGAACCAGCCCAAGATCCTCTTCCTCGACGAGCCGACGCTCGGACTCGACCCGCAGGGCCGGGCCGGTTTCTGGGGATTCGTCCAGAAACTGCGCAAGGAGACCGGCCTCACGGTCTTCGTCACCACGCACTACCTCGACGAGGCGGACGGGATGTGCGATCGGATCGCGATCATCGACCACGGTACGATCGTCGCCTCCGGGACGCCGGGGGACCTCAAGGACAAGCTCGGCGGCGACGTCGTCACGCTCAAGACCGCGAGCGGGACGCGCGACCTCTCCGACGCGCTCCGCGGACTTCCGGGCGTCTTCTCGGTCCAGCACCAGGATTCGAGCTACCGGGTGAAGTGCCAGAGCGGAGAGACGTTCGTGCCCATCGCGGTCGACGCGTGCTCCCGGGCCGGGGTCGGGATCACGGGAGTCTCCGTGAAGCGTCCGAGCCTCGACGAAGTGTTCCTCGAGTTCACGGGACGCGAGTTCCGGGAGGACGGAGAGGGAATGACCGCGACGGACCGCGCGGTGATGATGAACCGGATCCGTGGTCAGATGAGGCGCTGATGTTCCGCGAACTCGCGTCCCTCACCCGCCGGGAGTTCCTGAAGCTCGCGCGGAACCCGGCGGCGATCTTCACCTCCCTACTGCTCCCGCTGCTCTACCTGCTCCTCTTCGGGAACGGGTTCACCTTCAACCCCCAGTCGTACGTCGGGCCGAACCCCGGGCAGTTCCCCAACCTCCAGGCGGCCCTCGACTTCCTCTTCCGCGGGGCGCCGTCGTACTACTCGTACTTCGCCTGCGGCATGGTCGGCTTCGTGGCCGTGACCGCCACGCTGTTCTCCGGGGCGAACGTGATCTTCGACAAGCTGTTCGGGATCTTCAAGCGCGTCCGGGGGACGCCCGCCCCGTCCGCCGCCGTCTTCGGCAGCCGGCTGATCGCCAGCGCCACCCAGCCGATCCTGCTCGCGTTCTTCGTCCTCGGCCTCGCGCTCGCCTTCGCGTATCTGCCGCCCCTGCACGGGCTCTCCGTCACCGCGAACGTCGGAGCGGTCGGTATCCTCGAAGCGGTCGCGGCGATCGTGCTGCTGTCGCTCATGTTCGCGACGCTGTTCCTCACCTTCGGGATCCTGATCGACGTGCCGCAGACGTACTTCGCCGCGGTCAACACGATCAACCTGCCGGTGCTGCTCACCTCGGACGCGCTGTATCCGTGGGGGACCATGCCGTCGTGGCTCCAGAACATCTCCCAGTACAATCCGGTCTCGCTCTGCGTCAACGTCCTCCGGGAGGTGTTCTTCGGGAGCTCGGCGTACCCGTACGGACCCGGCGTCTACCTCCTGGGGCTCCTCGGCTGGACGATCGTGCTGATGGGGCTCGCGATCGGGCTCGTGCGTCGAGCGCTGCGGCCGTTGGAGTGACCTCGCGAGGGTCGCGCTCCGCGGGGCGCGGGGCGGTCCGGTCCCGGCGCGCTAGGGTCGCACGACGATCTCGATCCGCACGTGCGAGGCGGCGCGGCGGTCCGACCAGGGATCTCCCGAGTACACCTCGCGGTACATCCCGACCGACTTGACCTCCCGCTCCTTCTTGCGCCACCGCAGCCAGTCGTTGAGGCCGTGGTAGATCACGCGGGGGGACACGACGTCGGGGTCGAACTCGACGGTCGCGACCCGGGACGCGGGCAACGCTTTCAGGCGGATGCCCCGACCCCCTCGCTTCGGGCCTTTCACCTCGAGCCCGACCTCCCAGGTCCGGTCGGCGGGCTCGGTGAAGACCCATCGTCCGGTCTTCACGCCCTCCCGTTTCGCCCATTTGAGGATCCGTCGGAACTGCGCGTGGATCTTCGCGTCGCTCCACGGCCCCTTCCAGCGGATCGTCGCCAGCCGGTACGTCGGCGCTCGCTTGAAGCTGAAATCGACGGTCATCCAAGCCCTTCCGTTCCGCGATGCGCCGCCAGCGGTTAACTTCGCGGTCCCCGACGCCGGCTCGGCCGGTCGGCGGAGACCGCCAGCACGGATCACTCGGTCGGGATCGCCTCGGGGTTCTCCTGGAGCGGGACGTTCGCCGATAGCACGCTGCCGCGCCGTCGGAAGCCGATCTCGACATCCGAACCGACGGGGAACTTCGAGAGGGCCGCGAGGAGCTCGCGCACGGTGTGGACGGGGAACGGGCCCACCCGATCAAGAACGTCGCCGGTGCGGATCCCCGCGCGGTGGGAGGGGGACTTCGCCACGACGTCGGCCACCAACAGCCCCGAGTTCGGCTCGAGCCCGTACTGGAGCGCGATGGGCGGGCGGAGATCCGCCACCTGGACACCGATCCACGGCCGGACGACGCGGCCCTTGCCGCGGAGCTCGGCGGCGATGCGCGCCACCGCGTGCACGGGGATCGCGAATCCGACTCCCTGCGCGAACGGCACCATCGCGGTGTTGATCCCGATCACCGCCCCGCTCAGGTCGAGCAGGGGTCCCCCGCTGTTGCCGGGGTTGATCGCCGCGTCCGTCTGGATCAGGCCCTCGAAGATGAAGTCGGAGCCGGGCAGCGGTCGGCCGAGCGCGCTTACCACACCGGCCGAAACGGTGGGGCCCCCGGGGAGCCCGAGCGCGTTGCCGATGGCGAGGACCACCTGACCGACCTTGAGCGACTCCGAGTCTCCCTGCCGGACCGCCGGGAGGCCGGTGGCGTCGACCCGGACGAGCGCGACGTCCGTGACCTCGTCCCCCCCGACGACCTCGCCGGGGAGCTCGCGGCCGTCGGCGAGGTGTACCTTGAGCTGCGTCGACCCTTCGACGACGTGCTGGTTCGTGATGAGATACCCGGACCCGTCGAACACCACGGCGCTCGCTGCCGCCGGGGCGGCGAAGAGCCGACGGCCCTGGCGACCGGCGATCCGGAGGCTCTCCACCGACGCGACGCTCGGCGAGATCGCGGCGATCGCGTCGGTGATCTGCGTCTCGTACGCGCTGAGCGGCACGACGGGCCTCCTACGGCCGGACCGTCCGCCCGCGCGGGCGCGGGAGGATCGGTTCGGGCCCGATCGGCGGCAGCGGGTGCGGAGTGAGCGGAAGGCCCGGCGCCATGGGTATCACTCCGAGAGGAGCTGGTCGAGCTTCGCGAACAGCTCCTCGGTCGCCTTGTCGTTCTTCCGACCGCCTTCCCAGCGCGCGTTGACGATCTGGACCAACAGCTCGGCGACCTTGTCCATCCACGGACCCTCCTGGGCCTCGAAGCGCTTCTTCACCTTCTCCCGCAGGAGCTCGTTATAGGCGCGGTACGCCGACCAGATCCAGGGGCCGTAGCCCGATCGTCCCTCGTCCTCTTCGTGGTGCGTCATGGTGTGTTTCCTCGGAACGGTGTTCGTTCCGACGGGGACACCGCCCGGCCGGGGATATTGAGCGGGTGGCCGGAAACCTGCTCACAGGGGGCCCGGCACCACGCCATGCACCGGGGCGTCCGCCGGCCTTCGCGAGGTTACCGGCGCGTTACCTCGGGGCTAAATCCCGTACTCGGATTTTCGGAGCGATGACGTCCGACCGTCCCGATCCGGCCCCGGGGGTCGCCCTGGGTCTGGACGAGCGGATCCTCTCCGCCCTTCAGACCCTGCACGGCCGGATCGCTTTCAACGGGCTCCGTCGCGCCCTTGGGGCGCACCCCGAGTCGCTCGCCCGCGCCCTGCGCCGCCTCGAGCGGGAGGGTCTGGTCGAGCACGCCGACGGAGGGTATCGCGCGCTCGAGGAGGCGGACGCCGCCGGGGACGACACCGACTCCCCTCTCCGCTCGATCGCGAGCGTGGGGCTGCCGCCCGGGACGCCGCCCGAGAGCGTCCTCGGGCGGCTCTCGGGACGTTGGTTCGGCGGGCTCCGCTGGGTCGGCGAGGTCGAACGCCCCGACGGCCGGCTCCTCGCGTGGTCCCGACGGGACGGATCGACGCCCGTGCTGGTCGGGATCCGTCGCGGGACGTTGCACGTCTACGTTTCGGACGACGGTCGGGACGATCCGAGCGAGTCCGAGGACGCCGCGTACGAGCTGCTCGTCCGCGCCGTCGGGGCGCTGCGACCGTCCGGCGGCCACGACCTCGCGACCGCGTTCCTGCTCCGCCGCGACTCTCCGGGGATCATGCCGTACCGCTTCGAGAACTGATCCGACCGACCGGGACGCGGACCCGTCCGCACGCTCGAAGTAAAGAACCGAGGCGCGCATCGTTAGGGTCGATGGAAGCGGCCCCGCTGCCCTCGGCTCCGCCGGGGATCGCCTCCCCCTCCGGCGAGGCCGTCCTTGAGGTGGACGGGGTCACCAAGTCGTACGGTTCGGTCCTCGCGCTCGTCGACGCGCGCTTTCGCGTGGCGCACGGAGAGATCGTGGGGCTGCTCGGCCCGAACGGCGCGGGCAAGTCCACGACAATGAAGGCTGTCGTCGGGCTTCTGCGCCCGGACTCCGGGCAGATCCGGGTCCTCGGACGGGACCTCCAGCTCGACCCCGTCGGCAGCAAGCGGGCGATCGGCTATGTCCCGGAATCCCCGTCGCTCTACGAGTTCCTGACCGCGGCAGAGTACCTCGACTTCGTCGCCGACATGTACGGGATCGACGCGAAGACCCGACAGGACCGGATCCCTCCCTACCTGGCCGCCCTCGAGCTCGCCGGCCACGAGAATTCGCTCATCAGCGGCTACTCGCAGGGGATGCGGCAGAAGGTGGCGCTGATCGCCGGGCTCCTGCACCGCCCGCAACTCCTGGTGCTCGACGAGCCGCTCAACGGCCTCGACCCCCGGTCGGCTCGGATCGTGAAGGACCTGCTCCGCTCCCTGGCCCGGCGCGACGGGGTGGGCGTGCTGTTCAGCACGCACGTGCTCGAGATCGCGCAGGCGATCTGCGACCATGTGGTGATCCTGAGCCACGGGCGCGTGCTCGCCTCGGATACCGTGGACGCGCTTCGGGCCCGCGCGGGGTTGCCGGGTTCGGGGCTCGAGGACGTCTACCTGTCCCTCACCGGCACCGGGGACCTGGGCGACGTCGTGGACGCGCTCACCCGGACCGGGTGACCGATGGACCTGCATCGGGTCCGGCGGCTCGCCGACGTCCTGGTCGTCTCGCAGCTGCGGAGCGGACGCAGCACCTCCAATCCCAAGAGCTTCCTCGGGCGATCGGTGTTCGTCGGCGTCGTCGACGCGATCCTCTTCGCGCTCGCCGTGACCCTCGGGGTCCTCCTCGTCGGTTCCGGTCCGAGCGTCACCGGGTCGCTCGATCCGCTCGTCGTCGCGTTCCTCCCGTTCGTTCCCCTGATCGGCGTCGCGGCCGTGCTCGTGGCGGGGGTGATGTTCGAGCTCACGGCCACGATGAAGTTCTCGGCGAGCGACGCCGTGAACTGGATGCCGCTCGGTCCCGGCGAGTACGTCGCCGCCTCGGCGGCCGCGATCGCGTACACCTATTCGCCGGCCATCGTCCTGTTCCTCGGCGGGACGCTCCCGTTCGCCGCGAGCGCCGGAGTGCTCCCCGCCTGGATCCTCGCGGCGGTCCTCGCGGGCGTCTCGCTGTTCGAGGGCGCCTTCCTGGTCGAGATGGTCCGCGCCGCGACCCAGCGGACCTCGTCCGTGAGCGTCGGACGGAGGGGCCACCTCACCCTGGTCCTCCGCGCGGTGCTCCTCATCGTGGTGATCCTCTCCTTCCAGCTCGCCTTCAATCCGGTGATCCTGCTCTCCGTCGTACGCGCGGTATCGGGGCTTGGGATCGCGGCCGCGGTCGTCCCGTTCTTCTGGGGGACCGAGGCCGTGCTCGACGCGATCGCGGGGTCGTACCTCCTCGCCGTCGCCTTCGCGGGGGCGATGGTCCTCTTCTCGGCGCTGCTGCTCGCCGTCGCGCTCCGCCTGCGCGGTCGGTACTGGGTCGTCTCCGGTACGGAGATCCGGCTCGAGGCGCTCGAGTACGCGGCGGGGCACCCGTGGCTGCGGGCGATCGGGTTGAGCCCCCCCGAGGCGGCGCTCGTCTCCAAGGACCTGCGCGGCTACGTGCGGCGGCGCGAACTGCTGCCGCTCCTCGTCGTCCCCGTGATCCTGATCGTGCTCGTCCTCGTCGAGGGCCAGTCGATCGGGGTCACCGGTGCGATCGTCTGGGCCGGGTGGGTCGCCGGGTTCTTCGCGCTCCTCCTCGCCGTGAGCTCGATCGGCCAGGAGCGGCGGGCGCTCCAATCGCTGTTCGCCTTCCCGCTGACCGCGGCCTCGATCCTCCGCGCCAAGGCGGTCGCGGTCCTCCTCCCGTCGCTGCTCGCCGCGCTCGTCCTCGGCGTGGCGGTCGGGGTCCTCTTCGGGCTCCCGATCGTCGCGATCGGCGCCCTCGTCGCGCTCACGGTCGGGGCCACGGTCGTCCTCGGGCTGTGGGGGCTCGTCTTCGCCTCGCGGTACTCCGACTTCCAGGACCGGCCCCGGCCGCAGTACCTCCGACCCTCGGCGATGCTCGCCGCGATGGGGTCCGGGATGATCGTCCTGTTCGCGATCGTGATCCCCGGAGCGATCGCCATCGAAGGACCGCTCCTCGCGCAGACCGGCCCCGCCGTGGCGGCGGTGATCCTCGCGCTCGGCCTGGGGGCCCTCGCCTTCCGCAGCGCCCGGACCGGCTTCGACCGTCTGTTCCGGGAGCTCCCGTTCTGAACGGGCCTACAGCGGCGCACCGCACGACGGGCACCGGCGGTCGAGCTCCCCCGCGAGCGTGAGACAGAAGCGGCAGCGGACCTTCACCACGTGGCGCTCGATGGTCACGCGCTCCACGACGGGCGGAGCGGTCGGTTCCGGAACGGCCCGCTTCGCCTCGGCGATCGCGCGGGCCCAGACTTCCGGTTCGAGCACGTCGAAGACCGGCCGACCGTGGGTGAGCTCGACGGCGAGTCGCGAGGTCCTCAGTCGACGCCGAGGAACGGCCACGTCGTGCACGTCGTCGAGCGACGCGTTCACGACGGTCGAATTGGGATGACGACCGCGGCGGTGACCCCGCTCGAAGACCAGGCGGTGGTTCGTGAGATACAGGACGCCCGGGCCGACCGACGACTCCGGCGTCACCCCGCCCTCCAGCACGGCGTAGGCGCTCCGGACGAGCGTCTCCCCGCGCCGGAGCAGCATCGCACCGGGAAGGGCGGGCGGTCTACTAACGGACTGCGGCCCGCTCACGACGGGGCGGAGCCCGTCCGGGTCTGCGCATCGAGCCACCGCTGGAGCGGGGCGAAGTAGTCGAGCAGCCCCCCGGCGTCCATCCGCCGCTCCCCCGTGAGCGCCTCGAGCGCGTCCGGCCACTCCCGGCTCGATCCCATCTCCATCATCGCCTGGATCCGTCGGCCGGCTTCGCGCGACCCGTAGATCGAGAAGCGGTGGAGCGGGCCGGTCGCCCCGGCAGCGCGCGCCAGGGCCCGGTGGAACTGGAACTGGAGGATCGCCGCGAGGAAGTAGCGCATGTACGGAACGTTCGAGGGGACGTGGTACTTGGCCGCCGGGTCGAACTCGCCCTCGTCCCGGGGGGACGGCGGGGCGACCCCCTGGTACCGCTCCTTGAGCTCCCACCAGGTCCGATTGTACTCCGACGGCGGGATCGCCCCGGAGAAGACGTCCCAGCGCCAGCGGTCGACGAGGAGCCCGAACGGGAGGAACGCCACCTTTTCGAGGGCGCGGTAGAGGAGGAGCCCCAGGTCCTGGCTCGGGTCGGGGACCTCCGCGACGAGGCCGATCTCCCGGAGGTACTCCGGCGTCACGGAGAGCGCGATCGTGTCGCCGAGCGCCTCGTGGAAGCCGTCGTGGGCGCTGTCGCGGAAGAGGAACGGCTGGCGGGCGTACGCGCGCTGGTAGAAGTTGTGGCCGAGCTCGTGATGGACCGTCGTGAAGTCGTCCCCGGTGATCTCGATGCACATCTTGATCCTAAGGTCGTCGACGAAATCGATGTCCCAGGCGCTCGCGTGGCAGACCACCTCCCGGTCGCGCGGTCGCACGAGCATCGATCGCTCCCAGAACGAGGCGGGGAGCGTCGGGAGTCCCAGCGAGACGAAGAACGACTCGGCGAACTTCACCATCTGTTCGGGGGAGGTGCCGCGGGCGACCAGCGCCGGCGTGAGGTCGAAACGCGCCGAGAACTCCGGGGGCGCGACCAGCGGGTAGATCGATTCCCACGACTGCGCCCACATGTTCCCGAGGAAGTGGGCCGGGATCGGTCGATCCGACGGGACCTCGTCGGGCCCGTAGACGGCCGCGAGCCGGGACCGCACGTACGCGTGCAGCGACCGGTAGAGAGGCCGGACCTCCTGCCAGAGTCGCTCGACCTCGCGGGCGAACGTATCCGGCGGCATGTCGTACTTCGAACGCCACATCTCGCCGGTGTCGGCGAAGCCGAGCTCCCGGGACCCCCGGTTCGCGAGCTCTACGTACCGGACGAAGTCGGTCCGCATCGACCGTCCGACGCGATGCCAGCCGCTCCAGGCGTCCTCGAGGGCCGAGGGGTCTCGGCTCTCGGCGAGGATCCGCGAGAGCGCCTGGAGATCGACCGACTCCGCCGATCCCGCCGGGGTGTGGCGGCCCTTCGAGTACGTTCCCTGCATCGTCGCCACGAGCCGCGTCAACTCCTCGGACTCCCTCGGGTCGGACGGCGCGATCAGGGGGAGGGTCAGGCGCAAGAGCCGGACCTTCCGTTGCGCGTCGGGGGGCAGCCCGTCCGTGCGCAGCGCGGTCGACTGCTTCGCGAGGTCGACGGTCGCGGCGATGAGGCGCGAGTAGGCCCGGGCGCTGAGCGTCTCGCTGTCGGGCGAGATGAACGTCGCGTAGACCCAGTCGGCGCGCTGCGACTCGACGGAGAGATCGAGCAGCTGGGCCTCGGCCCGGCGGAGGAACTCCTCGGCCCCGGACCCGATCAGACGACTCCCTCCGACGCCGCCCCGAACCGAACCCTCCCTAAGAAGGGGCCGGCGGTTTTCGACCCGAGGGTCAGCCCGTTGTCCGCCACGCCGGCACGGGAGAGAACCGGGCCGAACCCCCCTGTTGCCGGTCGAAGTCAGGGGTTTATGTACGACGTGCGTCTGACAACTACTGACGGACCGTGTCGGACGCCCTCGATGCGCGCACGATGCTCGCGGCGGCCCCGGCGAGCGAGCCGCGGCCCGAGTCGGAGCTCGTGCCGCTCCACCTGATCCCGTTCCTCACCTCTCGCTCGATGTCGGTCACGCCCTACTGGGGAGAGCGGCCGTGAGCGCGGTGCTCCGCAAACCCGCTCCGCCGATCCCGACCGGACCCGAGGCCCCGGAGATCCCCCATCCCCGGCTCGTGCTGGGACAGGGAAGTCCGCGCGGATACGGCATGCGACCGAAACTCTCCCCGGACGCGGCGGCCGCGTTCGCGACGTACGTCGACTCGGCTCGGGCTCGCGCTGCGGTCGAAGGTCGTACCCTCGTCTACACCGTGCGCTGGAACTGACCCCGGGGTCACTCCGCCTGCGGGTCGGTGTCGTCGTCCCCGTCGCCCGTGGGCGTGCGACCGCCCGCGGGACGATAGGCGCGGGCGGCGGGCTGTTCGGCCTCGAGCGCCCGCTTCGAGAGGGCGTCCGCGGTCCGGTTCTCTTCGCGGGGGACCCACTCGAACGTGACTCGGACGAACTTCCCCTCGAGCTGGCGGAGCCGGGCGTGATACGCCCGCAGGTGATCGGCCTTGACCTCGTACTCCCCGGTCATCTGCCGGATCACGAGCTGGCTGTCGCCACGGACGACGACCTCCCCCGCGTACCCCTGTTCGACGAGCCACTCGAGGGCCCGGATGGCCCCAACGTACTCCGCGACGTTGTTGGTGGCCCGGTCGGAGTACGGGCGCGTGGCGAGCCCGGCCTCCTCGGCGAGGAATCCGCCGCCCTGGACCGTGTAGCCGAACGTGGCGACTCCCCCGCCGCGTGGCGGCTGGCAGGCCCCGTCGAAGTGCACGACGACCGGGCCGGAGCGGTCGACCGACGAGATGCCGCGGGGGATCTGCGCGTCGTGCACGGTCCGATCGTCCCTACCCCCGCGTCGGCCGGCGGGGGCCGGTCGGTGTGGGCCGGGCGAGCATCGGGCAGTTGCAGAAAACCTCCGCCCGCGCGCAGGTGGGACACGTGGCGCGGTCGAGGACCATGCCGAGCGGACGACCGCAGGTCCGGCACCCCCGGGGACGGGCGCACCGCGGACAGATCGCTACGTCCCACGGGATGTACGTCCGACAGTACCTGCACGAGACCGGCTCCTTCGGATTGTACCCCGCCGGGGCACGCGCGATGGGGGCAGGGGTCCGCGGGCGTCGGGCCGCTTCCTCTACGTTCCCGAACGCGCCGCCGACGGTCGTCGCCCGGGGGTCGTGCGCGACGAGGCCGAGCAGGATGATCGCGAGGCCGGCGGGCAGCACGTAGAGCCCGGCTTCCTGCTCGAAGTCGAACACCTCGGCGCCGGTGGCGACGATCGGAAAGGCGATCAGGGCGAAGGCGAACAGCAGGATGACGAGCCCGACCCCGACGATCGTGCGGTTCATGCCCGGGAGCGGGGGAGCGGCCGCCGCACGGAAGGCGATAGCCGGGCGGGGAGAGATAAACACGGTGCCCCGCGAGCGGTCGACGGGCCGTCGGGCCCGGTCCCCCCGGCTTTTAGGCCCGGTCGGTTCGGGGTCGCCATGCCGAACCCCACGGTCACGCTCCGGACGACGCTCGGCGACATCCGCATCGAGGTCTATCGGGACAAGGCGCCCAAGACGGCCGAGAACTTCCTCTCGCTGGCCCGCAAGGGATTCTACACGGGGCTCACGTTCCACCGGGTGATCCCGGGGTTCATGGTCCAGACCGGTTGCCCGAAGGGCGACGGCACGGGGGGGCCCGGTTACGAGATCAAGGACGAGTTCGGCGCCGGGCTCCGTCATGACGGCCCCGGCGTCGTGTCGATGGCGAACGCGGGACCGAACACGGGAGGAAGCCAGTTCTTCGTGACCCTCGCGGGAACATCGTGGCTCGACGGCAAGCACGCGATCTTCGGCCGCGTGCGCGGCGGTCAGGACGTCGTCGAGAAGATCGCCGCGGTACCGCGGGACGCGAACGACCGCCCGCGCTCCCCGGTCCGGATCGTCGAGGTCCAGGTCCAGGGCGTCTAGCCGGCCGCCCTACGCCGGATAGTCGAACGGCAGCCGCTCGCCCGGGTGCTTCCAGTCCTCGATCGTCGTCACGAGGCCCGCGCTGAGCCCGATCGCGGGGACCACGAGCAGCAGCAGCACGAGGCTCGTGAAGCCGATCCCGAGCGTCGCCTGGGTCCCGGGGATGGCAAAGCGGTACGGCGAGGCGAAGTAGAGGAGGACGAGGTAGGCGATCGCGACCGACGACGCGGCGATCGAGATCGGACCGTACAGGCTCGTCGGCTTCACGATGTAGCGGGCCGCGCCGAGGACCGCGAGGAGGAAGCCGAAGACGCTCACGGTGGCGATCGACACCGGGAGCGAGATCCCGCGGGAACTCGCGAAGGCGAGGATGCCCGCCGGGATCCCGACCAAAAGGATCACCGCGGGGACGAGCCGCAGCGCCCCGCCGAGGATCCGGTACCCGAGCGAGGGGATCCGGTAGCCGTACCGGGCGGCGGTGACCGGCGCGCTCACGGGATCGACTCCGAGGGCAACGAGATCGGGATCCCGTCCGACGTGACGTAGGTCGACGTGACCGTGCCCCCGGCCGGTGAGCAGCCCGAGGCGAGCGGGACCGAGTCGGTCTGCGAGTACGGCTGCCCGGGGGCGACGTTCAGGACGAAGCTCCCCGTGGCGCACGTGGCGCCCCCCGAGGAGACGACCGCGAAGTCGAGGGTCCCGTCGTCCGCAAAGCTGGCGTGGTTCTGGAACTGGACGGTCACGGGGACATCGACCACGCCCCCCGTCGTCGTCGGGGCGCCGACGCCGACGGAGAACTCCGCGAACGGCGCCCCCCATTGGCGCGTGTCGTTGAGCGCCACCGAGAGCGGGAACAGGTAGCCGAACGTGGCATTCGCCCAGATCCCGACGCCCAGCGTCTGGTCCTCCGTGAGCAACGACGTCGCGGGACCGGCCGAGTGGATCGGGAGGTAGAAGTCGATCGGGAACACCTGGGTCACGGTCGGCTGGAAGGTCACCGGCCCGGCCGTGCTCGTGCCGATGAGCACGCCCGAGCCGTTGCGCACCACCACGTGCAGCGTGAACCCGGAGACCGGGTAGAGGCCACCGTCGGTGAAGGTGAACTGGCCCGAGACCTGGAGCGTGTCGTTGGCCGCGAAGGCGGTGGTGAAGTTCGAACCGGTCGGGGCGGACTTGGCCGTCGAGTACGCCGAGTAGACCTCCGTGGCCATCACGACGAGGATGATGACGAGCACCAGCACCGAGATCCGCCGAAGGGCCCGCGCGAGTCGGTAGAGGGGGGGCGGAGTACGGTACCGGGGCAGAACCTGGTCCGCCACGGTCCACCGGGCTACTAAGAGGGGACCACAACCCATGAAAACCCTTGGGCGGAGCGGGTCGGGGGTGGGACCGCGGGCGGGTCCGGCCCGTCGGCGTGCCGGGCTACGACGGCGTCAGGTCGGGTGCCGTCGGGCCGGTCCCCCGGTCCCGAGGCGGGGTCTCGACCTCGAAGGTGCTGTGGAGAATCCCGAACTCCCGCTCCATCCGGGCGCGGAGCTCGCCGACGACGCCCATCACCTCGTGGACAGACATCTCCTCGACCTCGACGTGGGCCGTCATGCAGACCAAGGTCGGGCAGACGGCCCAGACGTGGACGTCGTGGATCGCTGCTACCCGGGGGACCGCCCCCGCGCTTGCCTCGATCGCGGCGATCGAGAGGTTGCGCGGCGTGCGCTCCGTGAGCACGTCGGTGCCGTCCCGGAACAACGGCAGGCTCTCGTAGACGAGGATCGCGGCGATCACGAGCGCGGTCACCGCGTCCACGGGGCC
>JASHSX010000073.1 GCA_030040865.1 Thermoplasmata archaeon
GGTGAACGAGTAGCGTACCGGGACCCTCCGCTGTCGATGGGTCCAGTAATCGCAGCGCAGGCATCGCTGACCGAGGACGATCGACTCCCCGGAGAGCGTCCGGTTGTGGATGGGACGCAGTGGGGATCCACAGACCGGGCACACCACGGGCGCCGCCCCGTTCGTCCGTTCCGTATAGTGCACCGTCATCCGGACGCCGGGGACGTCGATCAACAAACGACGGAGTCTCGGACCTCCGATCGTGGCGAGCGGCTCCTCGCGACGCAAGAGATCGAGCAAGGCGGTCCGGAACTCGGTTTGCGAGCGGAAGGACGCCTTTCCGCCCCGGACGACGCGCCGCGCGAGCCGCTGGACGAGCTCCGCAGGCGGTCGCCGGAATCTCGGGGCCCGGGACGACCTACGCGGCGGTCCGTCCTCGCCGGCCTTCTCGGGCACGGATCTCCTCCTCGTAGAACCGTCGTGCGAACTCCTCCTCGAGCGCCCCGATGCCGAGCGTCGATTCGCCGGGATCCGCGAAGTACGTGAGCAAGGATGCCGCCGCCGCGAGGCGCACCGATCGCGACTTGAGCCGCGGCGAGAACTTGGGAAAGCTCGTGGACTTGAGCGCCCGCTCGGAGACCTCTCGCAACCGGTCGTAGAGCGTGCGCTCGAGGCGCACCGGGCGCGGGCGGAACCGCCCGGCGACGAGCGGGTGCCCGGTCTGGATCGCGTAGACGAGCGTCAGGTGGTCCCGAATGCGCTGCGCCTTGTCGAAGTTCATCTCGCCGAGCTCGAGCCGCTCGGCGCTCGCCTCGACGGCCCGGAACCGGTCGCGGGTCATGGGGTGGAACCTGAGGAGCATCCGGTCCTCGAGCGCGGCGAAGTTCGGGTCGGCGATCGTGGTCCAGTAGTCCTGGGCGCCTGCGGTCCTTACGTTGTAGTTGACGGAGAAGAACGAGCGGAAGGTGTACGGTCCGACGGTGCCCAGCGTCGTCTCCCACTTCACCTCGCGCTGCTCCATCACGAGCTTGAGCGGTTCGACCATGCCGCGGTACTTGAACCAGTCATTGAACTCGGGCACGATGAAATTGAACGTGCGACCGGTGTACGACGCGCCGACCCGCAAGAACTGGACCGGGGTGATCCCGCCGCAGTAGCGATTGCGGCCGGGAAGACCGTGCGGGGGTACCCCGCTCCGGGGATTGCCGCGGACGAGGTCGTCGATCGAGAAGGTCTTGCCCGTCCCCGGAGGGCCGAACAGCGCGAGGTGGAAACCGGTCGAGCCGGTGGTCCGGCCGGTCGGAGCGAGGAGCGGCGTGTCGGTGAGCGCGTACTGCTGGAGGATCGAGATCAGCGAGTCGAAATACAGGGCCTCGCCGAACAGGCCGCGTAGGTACGTGGTCAGTTTCTCGACGTCGAACGACTCCCCGAAGTGGATCGTCTCCTCGAGCCGATCGCGCAGGATCTCCCGGAGCTCGTCCAGGAATTCGTGGTCCATCGCTCGGATCTCGGCGCTCTCGTCCGGGACCGGCTGGAGTGCCGACGGCTCGACGGTCTCGGCGCGCTCGACCTCGTCGAGCAGCAGACGGCGCAGCTCGTCGGGGTACGGGATTTGGAAGGCCCGGTCGCCGCGGCCTTCCGGCAGCTCCACGAGGAGGCCCCGGCGCTTCAGCCTCGCGAGGAGCCGGCTCGGGTCCTCGAAGACCCGTTCCTTGAGCAGCCGCGTCCTCAACTCCGACTGTCGGAACCGCGCGGGACTCGAGGCGACCCCCCTCAGCGTGCGGCGGCGGTCGGCGTCGAGCACGACCGCGACGAGCACGCGCGCGACCGGAACGTCCGCGGCGACGATCTCCAGTGACGCGGCGACGGCCACGGGGTCCTACCAAAGCCTCGACTTATATCACTCGGCCCACGTAGCTCCGCGGACGTGGTCAGCCGCAACGCCTCCGCGTACGAGCGGGAACTTCGATACCTCCTCGAAGGGGACGCGGGCTCCGTGCGCGCGTACGCCCGCGCCCTCCCACCGCCGAATCGATCCGAGTTCGAGCACGTGCTCGAGGCGCCGTTCCTGGTGATCCGGGGCGCAGGTTCCCTGGGCTTCGATCTGGTGGCGCTCCGTCGCGATTACGCGTTCCCGCTCGAGGTGAAAGCCTCCTCCGAGCCGGTGATCCGCTTCACGGCCGCGAGCGGGCGGGCCGAGGCCCAGCTCGCGGCCCATCGCAGCGCGGTGCAGCGCGTCGGACTCACGGTCCTCTACGCTTACCGACGGATCGGGCGCCAGAAGGACGAGCCCTGGCGGATCTTCCTCGGGAGCGCCGTACCGCAGCGGGGTGTGCTCAAGGGGGTCTGCAGCCATCTCCCGCACGTGAGCACGACCGCCCAAGGGCACGGCGTCCTGCGTTGGGACGAGGGAATGCCGCTGTCCCAGTTCCTTCGCTACGCCTACTACTTCGAGGCGCCGGCGGCGCCGACCCCCCCATGACCGTCCACGTGGCCTCGGTGGGCCCCGGACGGTACGGCAAGCGGCCCGAGGGACTCGTCGACCTCGCCACGGAAGCCTCGCACCGCGCGCTCGAGGGCGTCGGCCGACGCCCGATCGACCTGCTCGCCGTGGGTTCGATGATGGCGTGGGGGCCCCACGGGCCCGAGGCCCTGCTGCCCCGGCTCGCGAGCCGCCTCGGTCTCGACTCCGCTCACGGGCTACGCCTCGATTCTGCGAGCGGCACCGGAGGAATGACCGTCCATGCCGCGGTGATGGCGCTCGAGACCGGAAGATTCCAGCGTGCCCTCGTCGTCGCCGTCGAGAAGATGACGGACCGCACGACGGCCGTGATCACGCGGGCGCTCGCGGCCTCGCTCGACACGAGCGAGGCGGCGGCGGGCGGGACGATGCCCGCCCTCGCCGCGCTCGTGACGCAACGATACCTGCAGAAGTTCCAACTGCCACCCTCGATCGCCGACGCCGCGTCGGTCCACGATCGCGCGATGGCGGTCGACAATCCGTTCGCCCACTTCCAGAAGGCGGTCTCGGCCGACGAGGTCGCGTCGAGCCGCGCCGTGGCCCTCCCGCTGCGACTCCTCCACTGCTCCGCGATCTCCGACGGGGCGAGCGCGCTCGTGCTCGAACGGGGCGAAGGACCGGCGACCGTGCTCGGTCTCGGACAGGCGATGGACGCGATCCGCCTCGTCGATCGGGATGACCTCACGACCTTCTCGGCGACCCGGCTCGCCGGCCAGCGGGCGTACGAGAACGCGCACGTGACGCCCTCCCAGGTGCAGGTCGCCGAGGTCCACGACGCCTTCTCGCCGTTCCTCTTCCTCCATGCGGAGGACCTCGGCCTGGTCGAGCCCGGGAAGGGGTCGGAGCTTCTCGCCGCCGGTGGGTTCGCCCGCGACGGCAGGATCCCGATCAATCCGAGCGGCGGGGTGATCGGCCGCGGGCACCCGGTGGCGGCGTCGGGCGTCGCGGAGATCGGGGAGGTCGCCCTCCAGCTGCGGGGCGAGGCCGAACGGCGGGCGATCGCCACCCCGCCTCGGATCGGGCTGGCCCACGCGATGAGCGGGATCGGCGCGCACAACTTCGTGACGATCCTGGGGGCACCCTCGTGAGCGCCCCGTCGGAGCAGCTGACCCTGGCCCGCTGCGGGGCGTGCCACGCTCGCTTCCTACCGACCGACGGGCCGTGCCCCCGCTGCGGGTCCACGGACGTCACGCCGTATCTCTCGCCGCCCCTCGGCGTCGTTCTCGCGGCCACGGAGGTCACCACGCCGGCGGAGGGGTGGAAGTCGCCGCACCGGATCGCGATCGTGGAGATGCCCCAGACCGTCCGCCTCCTGGCGATCGTCGACGGGCCCGTCCCGTCGGCCGGCGATGTGGTCTCCGTCCGACGCGACGGCGAAGTCTACCGGGCCCGTACCGAGCCGACCCCCGCCCCTGGGGCCGGACGCGGGGAGGGGGAGTCTCCGAGCCCGGGCGGGACGCGCCCGGGCTCCTTTGAACCCCCGAGGTGAAATCACCACAGGATTAGCAATCCTGCGCCTTACCGGGCTGGGCTATCCCCGCGCAGCCGAGACGAGTGGCTCCCGCTCCTTAAGTCTTGGGTCGCGTCCGTCGCGGTTCCTTAAAGTAGGCCGCCACCGCATTCACGCGGGGGCATCGATGCGCGTCGCGAAGGCCGGGGTGGTCGGGGGCGGAACGATGGGGGCGGCGATCGCCGAAGTGTTCGCCCTCAACGGCATCGACGTGACCCTCAAGGAGGCCGATCCCGCGCTCGTCGACAAGGCGCTCGCCCGGGTCGAGGGGTTCGTGAACGAACTCGTCCGCTTCCACGCGGAGCGGGCCGACAGGGAGATCGTCCGGGTCACGGAGGAGGCCGGAGAGCTCTCGGACGAGCAGAAGACCCGGATCCGCGCGGCCCTCGCCCCGAAGTTCGACCGCGAACGCGGCAACGAGCTGATGGCCCGGGTCCACGCCACCGACGACTACGGCGCGTTCCGGGACGTCGACCTCGTCGTCGAAGCGGTTTTCGAGAGAGCCGACGTGAAGCGGGCGGTGTTCGAGGCGCTCGACGCGGAGCTCCCGTCGCACGCGGTGATCGGGTCGAACACCTCGTCGCTCTCGATCACGCGCCTCGCGAAGGGGCTCTCCCACGCGCCCCAGATGCTCGTGACCCACTTCTTCAATCCGCCGTACACGCTGCCGCTCGTCGAGGTCTCGGGCGGCGCGGAGACGCGCGAGGACGTCGTCACGGAGACGATCGACTTCCTCCAGGGCCTGAGGAACCACCGGTACAACCTGATCCCGATCCGCGTGAAGGAGTCGCCGGCGTTCGTGGTGAATCGGCTGCTCATGCCCGTCCTCAACGAAGCGTGCTTCGCGCTCGACGAGGGACTCGCCTCCGCCCGCGACATCGACGCGGCGATGAAGGCAGGGGCCGGTATGCCGATGGGGCCGTTCGAGCTCGCCGACATGATCGGACTCGATGTCGCCCTCGAGGTCACCGAGACCCTGTTCCGCGAGCTGGGCGACCCCAAGTACCGGGCCGCGTACGCCCTGCGCCGGCTCGTCGACGCCGGCCACCTGGGCCGGAAGACGGGACGCGGCTTCTACGAGTATCCGGTGTGAGCGGCCGGCCCCGGAAGATTTCTTAGAACCCGGGGCCGTGGGTCGCGCCGTGCGCTTCCCGTCGGCCGAGTGGGCCTCGGCGTACCGGACCGCCCTGAACGCGAACGAGGCGTACCGCGAGGCGGCCGCAGCGTGGGAGGGGGACGTCCTCTTCCTCGTGCGCCCCGCCGACCCGGCCGCGGAGGCCCCGGGGATCCACCTCGCGCTCAGCCACGGCGCGTGCCAGGACGCCACCTTCCACGCGGACGCCCGTACGGTCGAGAGCGAGTTCGTCTACGAGGGGACCGCGGAGAACTGGCAGCGACTCCTCCGCCACGAGCTCGACCCGGTGCGGGCGCTGCTCGACGGCACGTTTCGCATCCGCGGGAACCTCGCGAAGGCGATGCGCTACACCCGCGCGGCGAAGGAGCTCGTGGAGACTGCGGCGTCGATCCCGACGGACGACTGATCCGATCAGCCCGGGGTCGACGCTGGCGCGGTCCCACCGGGGGACGCCGGTCGGACGGCCGCCTTTTCCGGCGGGATTGGTGCCGGCGGCGCCCCGGCGGGCCGGGGCGGGATCGACGGCAACTTGGGCGGCGGGGGGGTCAGCTGCTGCTTCAGGAAGGCGACGATCGCCGTCCACGCCCGTTCGGCCGCGGCGAGATCGTAGGCCTTGAGATCGCGGGCCAGGAATCCGTGCCGGGCGCCGGGGAGGTCGACGAAGGTGACGGGGGTCCGACCGCTCGCCCGGCTCGCCTCGAGCGCCGCGCGGGCGCGGGCCGAGGCCCGGTCGTCGGTGCCCCCGACATACAGGACCGGGATCGAGACGAGGTTCGCGAGGTCCGTCGGCCGCACCGGCATCGGGTAGGCGAGAACGGCCGTGGTGAGTCGGGTCTCCCGCGCGGCCAGCGCGAGCGCGAGGCTCGCCCCGTACGAAGCCCCGAAGACGCCGCTCTTCGTCGGATCGACGAGATCGCGGCCGCGCAGGTAGGCGAAGGCGTCCTGGTAGAGGTTCACGAGATCGCGGACGCGCTTCGAGTCGACGGGGACGCCGCCGCGGAACTGGACGCCCGAGCGGAGCGTCACGTGGTGCGAGGCTCCGATGTGACCGGTCTTGGCCAGGTCGGGGACGAGCACCTCGAACCCTTCGCGCGCGAACCGGATCGCGGCGTCGAGGAGGGTCGTCGTGAGTCCGTAGACGTCCGGGGTCACGAGGATCCCGGGTCGCTTCACCGGTTTCGAGGAAGAGAGGACGATCCCGGGCGCTGAGCCGCCCGGGGAGCTCACGCTCTCGAACGAGACCCGCTCGCTGCGGTAGAGCGGGGCGGGCGCCCCCGGCTTCTTGTCGGACTTCAGCCACGTCTTGTTGAGGAAGTCGATGACGCACAGCTTGTACCGTTCCTTCGACAGGACGATGACCGCCTGCCGCTCCCCGCAGATGTCGCAGATGCCGATGATCCCGCTCCCGAACTCGGGGTCGGGCAGGTCCAGCATACGGTCGTCGTCGCGCATGGCTCCGGTACGGGGCGTCCGGGGCGTTCGAGCCCGGCTCGCTTCTTAACCGTTGCCGCGCCGCCGACGCACCCGCGCGGTCCGGGCCGCCCTCGGGGGCCGCCGGACCGGCGCCCCGGGCACGACGTGGAGCCGGTGCCGGTCGCGGGGGACGAGCACCGCCACGCGGCGGGCCACCAGACGATCGGCGAGGTCCCGGTCGGCGGTGACCACCGAGGCCCGCCGGAGCACCGCCGACGCGAGCACGGCGTCGTCGCCCAGCCCCTGGGCCGCGAGCACCGGGAAACGTCGCGCGTACTCCCGCGCCGCGGCGGCGCCGGCCACGCCCTCGCGCACGAGCCGCACCAGCTCGGAGACCGTCGTCGAAAGGACCGCGAGGCGAGCTCCGGGGCAGCAGCGCTCGACCTCGGACTCCAGCGGGAAGCGGTTCCGGACCGGCAGGAACAGCGCGTTCGTGTCGAGGAGGACGAGCGGCCGCCCCGGCGATTCCCCGCTAGCGTCGGACGACGACCCCGAGCTGGTCCCGATCGTATTCCGTACCTCCCGTCCGATCCCGGAGGCGATAGCGCTGCGACTTCTGGTTCGCCGTCTTGGGGATCTCCTCGAGGAACTCGATCCGCTGCGGCACCATGAAGAACGGGAGGCGCTCCGCGAGGAACTCGAAGATCTCCTTCGGATCCGCCGGGACGTCCGGTTTCAGTTGGACGAACGCCTTGACGTCCTCCTCTCCGAGCGGCGAGGGGATGCCGACGACGACCGACTCGAACACCGCGGGGTGCCGGTTGAGGACCGTCTCCACGTCGTACGGCGCGAGGTTCTCCCCGCGGCGCCGGATGACGTCCTTCTTCCGGTCGACGAAATAGTAGTACCCGTCCGCGTCGCGCGTCACGAAGTCGCCCGTGTGGAACCAGAGATTCCGCCACGACTCGACCGTCTTCTCGGGCTTGCCCAGGTAGCCCAAGAACATCGTGTACGGGGCTCGGGGCCGCACGACGAGCTCCCCGCGCACATCGGCGCCGACCGGTCGATCGTCGTCGTCGACCACGTCCGCCTCGACAAAATCGAGCGGGAGACCGACGGAGCCGACCCGTATCGCGTCGGGCGGGTTCATGAGGGTCGTGCAGCCGCACTCGGTCATCCCGTAGAGCTCGACGATCGTGAGCCCGAACCGCCGCTCGAACTCCGGCCAGATCGCCTTCGTGGCCCCGGCCGTGAGCGCGGTCCGCACGGAGTGCGTGCGGTCCGTCGGCTTCTCCGGTTGCTTGAACAGGACGTTCACCATCGAAATAAGGAGGGAGACGTGGGTCGCGCCCATCGCGCTCGCGGTCTCCCAGTACGTCGAGGCCCGGAACCGCTCGTCGAACGCGGCGGTGACGTCGTTCAAGAGGGCGGTGAGGAGCGTCATCTCCTGCGCATTGCAGTGGAACAGCGGAAGGGCGGTGAACAACACCGAGTCGGGAGTGAGCCGGCTCCGGCGGCCGATCTCGCGCGGGGTCACGATCTGCTTCAAGTGCGGGATGATCGCCCCCTTCGGCGGACCGGTCGTGCCGCTCGTGTACATGATCGCGATCGGGTCGCTCGGCCGTACGGCGACGGGCGGCGGGGACCCCTCGGTCTCGAGAAGGGCGTCGAACGTCGCGATGGACTCGGTAGCCGGGTCGTCCGAGGTCCGGGCTCCGACGAGCCACTCGAGCGGATGACCGAGCGCGGAACGCTCGGGCTCGTAGACCGACCAGAGTCGTCGGTCCACCACCGCGGCTTTCGGGGCGCTGTCGGTGAGCTCGTAGCGGAGGATCTCGCCCTTGAGCGCCGTGTTGAGCGGTACGAGGACCGCGCCGCGCTTCGCGAGGGCGAACCAGAGGAGAGGGAATTCCGGCGAATTGAACAACAGGCTCGCGACCCGGTCGCCTGGCCCCACCCCCGCCTCGGCCAGGCCGGCCGCGACCGAGTCCGAGCGACGGTCGAGCTCCTCGTAGCTCATGACCCGGCCGGCGAACCGCAGCGCCGGGGCCGCGCCGTTCTTCGCGCCCTTCTGGCGTACCAGCTCGTCCAGCGTGGAGTACTCCTCGCCGGCCTCCAGCATGGGCCGCGGTGAGGCGCGGACGGCCTAAAGGCCTCCTCCGACGCCACGCTAAAGCGCCGGGGAGCGGTAGCCGGCGTCGTGGGCCGGAGGAGCGAACCGTACCGGCCCGACGCCCCCATCGTGCCGGAGCTTTCCGCGGGGACGATCGTCGTGCACACGGCCCGGCGCGATCTCCTCCTGATCCACGAGATCGCCGAGGACCGCTGGTCGATCCCGAAGGGTCACGTCGATGACGGGGAATCCCTCCGCGACGCCGCGGCCCGGGAACTCCGGGAGGAAACCGGGATCGCGGAGGTCACCTTCGACCGCGAGGTGGCCGAGGTGACCTACCGGTTCTACACGCCCAAGAAGTCGCGCAACGTGCTCAAGACGACGGTGTACTTCCTCGTCTTCACCCCGGTACGCCAGGTCCACCTGGAGCCGATCTTCGACCGCGCCGAGTGGCTGCCGCCGGCGGAAGCGCTCGGTCGGGTCCCGTTCGACACGGACCGCAGCGTGCTCGCGCGGGCCCGCGAGCGTTTGAACGAGCTGTCACGCGCTCCTTGAGCTTCGGGTCGCGAGAAGGAGAAGGAAGGGGTTCCGGTGAGCCCCGAAGGGCCCACCGGGTGGGAGCGTCGGTTCAACGGGGTCCGAACGGCTCCTGAGGGGCCGAGGGCCCGCTCGCCGGCGGAGCCGGGGGCTGGGCGGAGCCCGGGACCGATCCGGCGGGGGGAACGCCGTTCGACCAGCTCTCGCCGTAGCCGCCGACCAGTCCCTTCTGGGACCGCCGCCGCGCGTACGCGCGCCACTCGACCACGCCGACCGTGCCGACGATCGCCGCCACGACGAGCCCGACCACGGCCACCAGAAGGAGGCCGTTGCCGCTCGCCGCTGCGGACGCCGCGCAGCCGCCGGTAAGGCAGCTGTTCTCGCCCTGCGCCTGCGCGACCGACATCGGTTGACCGGTCACGGTCGCGCCCGGGCTCGCGAGCGGGGCCGCGGGGGCGTTCGCTCCGGCCGGGCTGGCCATCGCGTTCACCGCGCCGTCGTCGCCCGCGAACGTCGAGCTCGCCGCGGTGAAACCGAGACCCGCGGGGGTCTGGCTCACGAACAGCGTCTCGCCGGACGCGATCGACGCCGACCCGAACGACATGGAGTCGTACGGGTGCGTGGCGGTGCCGAACAGGTCGAAGTCGTGCGGGACCAGGACGAACCCGTCATAGGCGTCGAACGGGCCCGAGATCACCAGGACCACTCCGACGCGGGGCTGCCGGTCGACGAAGTTCGGGCTCGCACCGTGGGCCTTGAAGCCCGACACGGTGATCGGTCCCGAGACGGTCAGGTTCCCCGCGTGACTGCGGGAGCCCGAGCCCATCGTGTTGTTGTAGCCCTGCTCGGTCCAGCTGTAGCTCACGTTCCACGCCGCCGCTCCGGTGGCCTGGGACGTCGAGTTCCACTGGTCGACGCCGGTCAGGTTGAGCGGAACGAGCCCGAGGGCCGGCGCGAACTGGACGTCCGCGTTGGCCGAGCCCGTCACCGCGAGCGACGCGCTGCGCGTCATCCCGTGGGCCGTCTCGCTCACCGCCTGGTCGATCGCGCCCGCGATCGCGACCGAGGCGTTGTCGATCCCGAGCGCCGGGAGGGGGCTCCCGTTGCTGTAGACCGTCGCCTGGTCCGTCACGTTCGCGTACGCGTTGTCGACCTCCTGGGCGTGGTAGGTGTAGTTGAGCTGGACGACCGGTCCCGACCACGAGGCACTGATCGTGATGCCGACCGTCCGCTGCTCCTCGAGCGCTACCGTACCGGGCGTCGTATTCGTCGCCGTGAAGATCACGGTCCATCCGAACTGGGCGTCCCAGGTGGCGGTCGCGTTCCCGAGTTGCAGCGAGTTGTTTGACCAACCTTCGCCGCCATAGGCCCACTGGACCGAACCCGACGCCGTCGCCGGCGAGATCGCCGGCGTGGCGCTCGCCACACCCGAAAAGGTGGGGAGCACCGCCAGGGCCACGAGTACCGCGACCCCGAGGGCGGCGAGCCAACCCAAGGCCCTGCCGTTCCGCTTTCTCTCCGCGCTCTCCTGCATGGTTCTCTTTCCGACGGAGTTCATCCGTCAGAGGGCTCAGCCGCCGACCGGCGACTTATAGGATGGTTCCGCGAAAGTCGAAGGTCGTTAGACGGTATGCGACGGTGTAGCACAGTAACCGTACGGTTACGTTTTCTCGAGGGAGATCGGGATCCGGAAGCGCGCGGTCCGGGCGAGCGCGATCGACTCCGGATACCCCGCGTCGGCGTGCCGGGCAACGCCGATCCCGGGGTCGTTGTGGAGCACGCGACCGATCCGGCGGTCCGCCTCCGGGGTCCCGTCCGCGACGATGACGAGTCCCGCATGGATGGAATTCCCGATCCCGGTCCCCCCTCCGTGGTGGACCGAGACCCACGTCGCGCCGCCCGCGGCGCTGAGCAACGCGTTCAGGATCGGCCAGTCGGCGATCGCATCGGACCCGTCGCGCATCGCTTCGGTCTCCCGGAACGGGCTCGCGACGCTGCCCGTGTCGTGGTGGTCGCGTCCGATTGCGATGGGAGCTCTCACCTCGCCGCTACCGACGAGCGCGTTCACGAGGTGGCCGAACCGCTCCCGCTCGCCGTAGCCCATGTAGCAGATGCGGGCCGGCAACCCCTGGAAACGGACCTTCTCCCCCGCGAGCCGGATCCATCGGCAGAGATGCTCGTTCGTCGCGAACTCGGAGAGGATCATCCGGTCGATCCGCCGGATGTCCTCGGGGTCGCCGCTGAGCGCGAGCCAGCGGAACGGCCCGCTCCCGACCGCAAAGAGCGGGCGGATGTACCGGGGCACGTACCCCGGGATCTCGAAGGCGTTGACGACGCCCGCGTCGCGAGCCTGGGTCCGGAAGTTGTTCCCGTAGTCGAAGGTGTGCGCGCCGCGGCGCTGCAGCTCGAGGATGGCCCGAGCCTCGACGGCGATCGACGCCCGCACCCGGGTGAGGTACCCCGCCAGATCGCGCGTCCGCTCTCCGGCGGCGGATTCCACGGTGGAGCCTTGCGGGATGTACCCCACCGTGAGGTCGTGCGCGGCGGTCTGGTCGCTCACGACGTCCGGCGTGACGCCCCGGCGCACGATCTCGGGGTAGACGTCGGCGGCGTTCGCGCAGAGACCGACGGACCGGGGACGACGGGCAGCGACCGAGGCGCGGATCTCGCCCAGGGCCGCATCCAGGTCCGGCGCCTCGGTGTCGAGGTACGCGAGGTCGAGCCGTCGACGCAGGGCTCGGGGGTCGACGTCGACGACGAGCGCCGAGCCGCCCAGCAGCGTGGCGGCGAGGGGCTGCGCTCCCCCCATCTCCCCCAGACCCGAGGTGAGCATCCAGCGACCGGCAAGGTCCGGCGTTCCGAACTCGGTGCGGGCGAGCGCGGCCAACGTTTCGTAGGTGCCCTGCAGGACCCCCTGGGATCCGATGAACACCCAGCTGCCGGCCGTCATCTGACCGTACATAGTGAGCCCGCGCGCTTCGAGGTCCCAGAACGTATCCTCCGTCGCCCAACGAGGCACCACCAGCGCGTTGGCGATCAGGACCCGGGGTGCGTCGGCGTGCGTCGGAAAGACCCCCACCGGCTTACCGGACTGTACGAGCAGGGTCTCCTCGTCGCCGAGCGTCCGAAGCGCCGCCACGATGGCGTCGAACGACTCCCAGTCCCGCGCCGCCTTGCCGCGTCCCCCGTAGACGATCAGACGATGCGGATCCCGCGCGACCTCCGGGTCGAGATTGTTCATCAAGAGTCGCAGGGCCGCTTCCTGCCCCCAGCCCCGACACGATAGTTGCGTGCCGCGCGGTGCGGTGATGGTCCGATCCGCCTCCAGCGTCCGTGGCACGGTCCGTCGTGAGCGCGTTCTTTCTTTCAAGCCTTCGGAGGAGGGCGGACCCCGACGCCCCCGTCCCGGGACCGGGGTCTTCGGGGAGGACCCCGGTCACCAGAATCCTCGGTAGAAACAACCAATACGGACGAACGAGACTCCGGCTCTAGTACGGGGCGCGAATGGTCATCAGCGCACAGACCGAGTTCATCCTCTCCCTCTTTGTCCTGCTCGCGGTGGCCCTGATGGCGGGCGAGCTCGCGGTCCGCCTCGGCCAGGTGGCGCTGGTCGGCCAGCTGCTCGCGGGAGTCCTCCTCGGTCCGTACCTGCTCGGACCGTACATCGGGATCACGACCGCGACGGGGGTCAGCACCTCGCTGACCGCGATCCAGCTCCTCGCGACGTTCCTCATCCTGTTCGTCGCGGGGATGGAGATGGGGCCGGAGGACATCTACCGGATGGAGGCGGGGACGTTCCTGACCGGGGTCGGGATCTTCCTGGTCCCGTTCGGGGCAGTGCTGCTGGTCGGCCACTTCGTGCTCCCGGGGCTCTCGCTGCTACTGCTGCTGTTCGTCGCCGTGACCCTGTCGATCACCGCCCTTCCCGTGATGGGCATCATGATCGCCGAGTTCGGGCTGACGGGCAAGCCGCTCGGTCGGATGGCGATGGCCGTCGCGCTCGTCAACGAACTGACCGCGATCACCGTCTTCGCGATCCTGCTGCAGATCGACAGCGGCGGGGGCCACGCCACCGTCGCGGCGGTCGGCGTCGCGGTGGGCAGCGTGCTGCTCTTCCTCGGCGTCGTGCTCGCCGCCCACTGGATTCTCGCGCGGCTCCACGACCGACCGGCCTGGGAGCGGATCACGTCCCGGGCTGCCTCCGTGCTACGCACGCGGGACGCCGGGTTCGCCGTCCTGATCACCTTGGCCCTGGGAGCGGCGCTCCTCTCGCAGTCGCTCGGGTTGACGTACGTGATCGGAGCCTTCTATGCCGGCATCCTCGTCACTCCAACGACCGTCGGCGAGCGGGCGTACAAGAGCGCTCGATCGATCCTGAGCGTGATCTGCTGGGGGCTGTTCATTCCCCTTTTCTTCGCGATCACCGGCCTGCAGGTCGACCTCACCGTCTTTCTCACGGTGGCGGGACTCGGCACGATCCTCGCCCTGTTCGCGGTCGCCGCCTCCTCCAAGGTCGGGGCGGGCGCCGTGGCCGCCCGGGCCCGCGGTTGGCAGACCCCCGACGCGCTCGCGTTCGGGTTCATGGTGAACAGCCGGGGCGCCGTCGAGATCGCCATGGCGGTCATCCTCCTCGGGGACGGGATCATCACGGCGAAGCTCTTCACGCTCGTCGTCGCCGTCGGGATGGCCACGACCATCCTCGCGCCGATCGGTGCGATGCGGTCGTGGATGATGACACGCGGGAGCCGGGAGGAGCTGGTGAAGCGCATGCCCCAACTCGCCCGCGGCCTGGGGTCCGGGGCACCGATGCCGCCGGCGGTCCCCCGCGACGAGCTCTAGGCGACC
>JASHSX010000074.1 GCA_030040865.1 Thermoplasmata archaeon
ACAAGGCCGGCCGGCGATTCCACCTCTCGGATCGGAAGGTCCGCGAGAGCGTCCTCCCGTTCCTCGAGGGGCTGACCGGGGCGGCGCGGCGGACGAAGCCCGACAGCCCGATCTCCCGGGCGGCGCGGGCGCTGGTCCGCGAGCTCGGGCTCACGCCCGAGGAAGTCGGCTACCTGCTCGATGCCGAGGTCGACTCCGCGATCGTGCGGGCGCTCCTGCCGTCCGAGGAGGATGCTCCGGATCCCCCCGCGGTCCCTCGGACGGACGGAGACGGAGGCCCGGGGGTACCGGACCGGCGGCCCGCCCAGCGCTCTCTCGGCGACTTCGGATCCGACTGACGGGCGGGCTCCCGGTCTACTCGAGCTTCGCCTGCACGCGGATCTCGACGTTCCCCTTGAGAGCGCCCGAGATCGGGCAGCCCGCGCCGGCCGCCTTCGCGGCCGCCTCGAAATCGGCGGCCGAGATGCCCGGTACCTGACCGGTGACCTGGATCTCCATCGTGGTCACCTTCCACCCGTCGCCGACCTTGTCGAACGTGGCGGTCGCCGAAACGGCGAGCCGCTTCGCCGGGTGCTGAGACTTCGCGAGACCGTTCGAGAACGCCATCGAGAAACACGCCGCGTGGGCGGCGGCGAGCAGTTCTTCGGGGCTCGTCTTGCCCCCGGAGGCCTCGGTCCGCGCGGACCACGAGATCGGGAGCTCGGAGATCGCGCCGCTCGTTCCCTTCACCGTGCCGTGCCCGTGGAGGAGGTCGCCCTCCCAGACCGCCTGAGCCGTCCGTTGCGCTGCCATCGGTTGCGCGAGGGGTCGGGCCGATTTAACGTGATGCCGGCGGGACCGACGACCAACGATTTGTTCCGGCCCGGGGTCCCCCCCGCGTGTCGGTCGCGCTCCGGGACCTCCCGCGGTTCCTCGTGCTCGAGCCCACCTCGACCGTACGGATCGATATGCGGGTGGACGCGCCCTCGTGCGAGATCGAGGTACGTCTCGACAACCCCCGTCCCGGCCGGTCGTTCGTGCTGCTCATCGGACACCCCGGCGGCCCGTACGTCCAGCGCGTCCGGCTGGCCGGACGGGCGAAGATCCACTTCGCACCGGAGTCCCCCGGGGAGTACCGGCTCCTCCTGGCCAATCCGGACCGGGAACCCGTCGTGCTCCGCCTGAAGGGCAAGAACCTGGCGCCCGAGACCGTCCGACCGGTGCTCCGACCCCCGAAACGTCGAGCGTCGCCCCGTTCCCCCCGCGGCCGACGGCCCCGATCCGCTCCGGGCACGGGCCGACGAGGTGGGTGAGCCGCGATCGTGCCCCGGACCCGATCGCCCGCCCCGGTGACCCGCCGACGTTTGTCGGTCTCCCGGGCCCGGTCGTGGCGCCAACGCTGGGAGCTCCAGCAGTCGCGCCTGGTCCCGAGTCGCGAGGTGCGGTTCGACTGGATCTTGGCCACGCTCGAGACGGCGGTCGGTCGCCGCTGCCGTGCCCTCGACCTGGGCTGCGGGACCGGCGCGCTCGCGGAACGGATCCTCCGGCGATTCCCGGCCGCCCGGGTCGTCGCGATCGATCACGACCCGGTGCTGCTGGCCGTTGGCGAGCGTGGGCTCGGCGACGTGGGGGGCCGGCTCACGTGGCTGGACGCCGACCTGCGGTCCCCGACCTGGACCCGCGGCCTGCCTACGGGGCGGTTCGACGCGGCGGTGTCCAGCACGGCCCTTCACTGGCTCACGCCCGGCGAGGTCGGGGCGCTCTACCGGTCGCTGGCGCGCCGGCTCCGCCCCGGAGGGATCTTCCTCGATGCGGACTTCCTCGAGTTCGACGCCGCCTCCCGCCGGCTCCGTCGGATCGCCTCCCGACTCGGTCGCGCGCGTCGGAGGGCGAGGCCAGCGGTCGGCGAGAGCTGGGATGCGTTCTGGGCGGCGATCCTGCGCGACCCCGAGCTCACCGAAGAGGTCGCACTCCACCGCGATCGGTATCCGCACGCGCATTCGGGCACTCCGACGCCCGATCTCGAGGGCCATCGCCGGCTCCTCCGACGGGCCGGCTTCTGGGAGACCGAGCTTTTCTGGTCCGAGGGACGCAGCCGGATCCTCGCCGCGGTCCGGTAGCGCCGGGGCCGGTCGGCCCGTGCCCCGAAGGCTTCTAAGCCTCTCACTCTCCCGACCTCGACGATGACCGACCTCGCGCTGTACGCGGCGATCATCGTGACCGTCTTCGCGATCGTCGACCCGATCGGCACCCTCCCGTTCTTCGTCACGCTGACCGAGGGGTTCGAGCCGTCCGATCGGAAGGTGATCCTGAACCGCGCCGTCCTCGTGCTGGGCGGACTCCTGACGCTGTTCGCGCTCGTCGGCCGGTTCCTCTTCCAGGCGTTCGGGTTCACCCTGGCCGCGTTCGAGATCGCCGGCGGGATCCTCCTGTTCATGGTCGCCTTCGACATGCTCCAAGGTCGGATCGGCGGAACGCGGCTCACCGCCGCGGACCACGAGGACGCGATCCAGCGCCGGGACGAGATCGCGGTCGTTCCGCTCGGGATCCCCCTGCTGGCGGGGCCCGGCGCGATCTCGACGGTGATGATCTACGAAGGGACCTCGGGCTCGGACCCGTTCATCATCGTCGCCACGTTCGTCGCGATCGGCGTCACGACCGGGCTCACGTACTTCATCCTCCGCTTCGGGCAGGGGATCCTCCGGCGGATGGGCCGGGTCGGCGTGATGGCGATGACCCGAGTGCTGGGACTTCTGTTGGCGGCGGTCGGAGTTCAGTTCGTGATCAACGGCGTGCTCGCGACGTTCCACGGGTAGGCCGTCGCGCGCCGGTGCCGGAGCGGGGCCGCGCGCGTCGCGGCCCGCCGACCGTGCGCCCGATCGCCTTGCTCTCCCGCTCGAGGACCGCGCTCGAGAGCGACCTCGGGTTCCGTTCCTCGGCCCACGCCCGCTCGCCCGCGCGGATCGGGATCGGCAGGTCGTTCTCGGCCGGAGGGAATCCGCACTCGAAGTCGTCGGTGTACGCGCAGTAGGGGTTGAACGCCCGATTGAAGTCGAGCTCGTAGTCGTCGGCCTCGTTGAGCTCGAGGGTCACGTACCGGCCGGGACCGTAGCTCTCCCGCCCGCTCGTGCGGTCCCGGAACGGGACGAACACGTTCGTACCGACGCCCTCGCCGGCGTGGTAGAGCCGGAGCGCGAGACTCTTCCCGTCGGCCCGGAAGTTGAGATCGCCCAGGTAGCGCATGACGGCCTGACCGTCCCGGTTCGTTCGCAGGTACGCCTCCTGCGGAACGGGGATGCGTGACAGCTTCGCGCGCACGCGCAGGGCCGGGTTCGGGGGGAAGTACCTGAGGGGGTGGAACGGGACGCGGCCGGCGACGAACGGGCTCTCGGGGTGGCGGGCCATGAACTCGTCCTTGGCGAGGCGCTCGGCCTCGAGCTCGCGGGCCCAGCCGCCTGTCGGTACCGGCATCGTCGGGTCGAGGTACCTCCCGCCTTAACCCTTCGGGGACGGTGCGCGGAGGTCGAGGATCATGAGTTCGGCGTCGTAGTACTTCCCGGCCCGTCGGGCGTGGGCCGGGAGGTGTCCGTACGGAACGAAGCCGAACTTCCGGTAGAGCGCGATCCCGCGCGCGTTCTCGGAGAAGACCGACAGCCGGACGAGCTCGAACGTTCCCCGGCAGGCCTCCAGCACCGAGGCGAATAACGTCGACCCGATCCCCCGGCCGCGATGCTCCGGGTGGATGAGGATGCCGAGCTCGCCGACGTGGCCGTTCTCGGCGTCGCGGTCCGGGCCGACCCGATGGACGCTGACGAGCCCGACCGCGCGTCCGTCGACCTCGGCGACCCGGCAGACCGCGTTGCCCGCCAGGACGGCCCGGTAGAGTCCGGAGAACCAGGTCACCTCGTCCGGAACGGACGGGACGGTCCCGAGCAGGTGGAGCCAGATCGGTTCACCGCGGTCGCGTTCCCGGTAGGCGAGCCGATAGTTCTCGCCGAGCTCCGAGCAGTCCCGCCACTCGAGCGGGCGGACCTTCACCGCCCCGGCCGGCTCGGTCACGGCGTCGCCGGTGCCGTCCGTCTACGCGTAGCCGAATTGGTGCTTCGCGAAGTCGCTCATCCGATCCGGCGTCCACGGAGGATCCCAGATCATCTCGACGACGGCCCCGTGCACGTTGGGGACCTTCTCGATCGCGGCCTTGATCTCTTCGGCGAGGATCCCGGCGACCGGGCACCCCGGAGCCGTCAGTGTCATCTTGAGCTTCACGGCGTCCCCGGTCCACTCGAAGCCGTAGATGAGACCCAGGTCCACGATGTTCATCGGGATCTCGGGGTCGTAGATCTGCTTCAGGTTCTCGGTGATCAAGCGCTCCCGTTCCGCGTACGGGCCCGCGCTCGCTTCGGCCGGGAGCGCCGGCGGCGCAGCGGGCGAGATCGGTTCCGCCATCGACCCGACGAGCGTCCCGAACCGTATAACGGTCGCGCCGATTGCGATAACCCGGACGAAACCCGGGGCCGAGACCACTTAAGGCGCGCCCTCGTGGCGCTCCCGATGCGGGACGTCCACGCCATGAGCCCGAGCCGCGAGGGTCTCACGCTCCGCTCGGTCGGGGTGTCCGGGATCCGCAAGCCGCTATCGGTGAAGCGGCCGGAACGGGTGAACACGCTCGCGGTCACGTTCGATGTCGCCGTGGACCTGCCGTCGGAACGCAAGGGGTCGGACCTGTCGCGGAACGCGGAGATCCTGGCGGAGATCGTCGACGAAACGGTCACGCAACCGACGGAGAGCCTCGAGTCGACCTGTTCGGCGATCGCGCGGGCCCTCCTCGTCCGGCACACGTACGCGACCGAGTCCACGGTCCATGCGGCCGCCGAGTACTTCCTTCGGACCGGGGTCTCCGCGGAGCGGCGGAGCTTCGAGGACTACACCCTGCTGGCCGAGGCCCGAGCGGTCCGGAGTGCGGCGGGGCCGATCGACGTGCGGCGGGCGGTCGGGGCGCAGGCGGTCGGCATGACGGCCTGCCCGTGCGCGATGGAGACCTGCCGGGAACTGCTCGTGGCCGAGTATCCTCTCCTCGCCGATCCCTCGCTGGCGACCCTCCCCATGATCTCCCACAACCAGCGCAACCGTACCGAGCTCCTCTTCGAGGTCGACGACGGGCCCGGGATCGAGGTCGACGACGTGATCGACGCGATCGAGCACGCCCAGTCGAGCCCGACGTACGCGATTCTGAAGCGCGGCGACGAAGGTCGGGTCGTCCTCGACGCGCACCGACACCCCAAGTTCGTTGAGGACGTCCTGCGCGATCTCCTGGCCAGCGTGCCGGGCCGGTTCCCCACCCTGCCGGACCGGGTGGTCGTCCGGGCCCGTACGGTGAGCGAGGAGTCGATCCACAAGTACAACGTCGAGGCCGCGCATTCGGTCACCCTCGGCGAACTCCGCCGCGGCGCGGCCGTCTAGGGCCGCGGGGAGGGTCCGTGCGGTACGCGCTCGACGCCGTCCGCCGCCGGCCGGGCCGCTCGGCGCTGACATCGCTCGGCATCGGTCTCTCCGTCGGGCTGGTCGTGGTGCTGCTCGCGATCAGCGCCGGGATCCAGACGAGCGCCACGACCCTAGCGACCGAGAGCGGCGTCGACCTTCTGGCGACGAGCGCGAACGAGTCGTCGATCCTCACCGGCGCGCTCCCGCCGATCTCCGATGCCCACGGGCTCGCCCGGGCGATCCCCGCGAACGACTCGGACGTCGTCGTCGCGAGCCCGTGGCTGATCGGCGACCTCGTCTTCGGCAACGCCTCGCTCTACGCGCGGTCGAACGCCAGCGACGTTCCGGGATCGTGGAAGACGACCGGGGCCGGCACCGTGGGATGGCTCCCCGGCGACAACACGGGCATCGAGGTGCCCACGCTGTACAACGGGACCGGCTTCACCGCCCCGGGCGACCCCCACTACGCCAACGGGAGCTATTCGGGACCGGCGACCCACGAGATCGTCCTCGACCAGGGGCTCGCCGAGGTCCTGGGCGTCGGGATCGGGGGCCAGGTCTGGGCCAGCGCCTCGACGCCGCCGAGCGCGGCGGCCCTGCCCGGATGGTACCACAACGCCACGCCGTTCCGGGTCGTCGGGATCTCCGGCCCGTTCTGGCTCGTACCGTCGGCGCTCCTCGGTTTCGTCTACCTGTCCGAAATGCAGTCGCTGATCGGCGGGGCTAGCCGCTCGACCGACTACGCCTCGCTGCTGCTGATCCACCTCAACGACCCGTCGACCGCTGCTACCGACCAGCTCCGCATCGAGGCACGGTTCCCGCAGCTCACGGTCCTCACGCTCTCCGATATCCTGGGTTCGATCCAGCACGTGGTCAGCCTCTACCAGACGTTCGGGTCGCTGATCGGGATCATCGGGCTCGTGGTCGCGGTCCTCTTCGCGACGACGGTCCTCCAGATGTCGGTCGACGACCGGAGCCGGGAGCTCGCCCTCCTGCGGGCGATCGGCTACTCCCGGGCGCGGGTCGCCGGCTTCGTGGTCGAGGAGTCGATGCTGCTCGCCGGGATCGGTCTCGCGGTCGGGCTCGCCATCGCCTACGTCGGCACGTACCTCCTCAACCTCGTGCTGCTGGGACTGGTCCCCGGCCTCCCCACCTCCTTCTCGTTCGTCTCGTTCGACGCCGCCGTGATCGCCGCCGGGGTCGCGCTGGTGGTCGTCGTGGGACTCGTGGCCGCGATCGCGCCCGCGGCCCGGGCGATGCAACTCCCCGTCGCGGAGGAGCTTCGCGCTCCGTGACGCGCTGGGGGTTCGGCCGGGGGCTTCGCCATAGCCGACTTCAATCGATCCTCGCGGTCGCGGCGATCGCCGCGGCGGTCGCGCTCCCCGTGGTGCTCGTCGGGGTCGGAGGCGGGGTCTCGGCGCACGAGCTCGATCAGATCCAGACGGCCGGCTACCAGATCGTCGTGAGCGCGTCGGGTACCCACGGCATCTCGAACGCCCACTCGGTCGCGCGCGCGATCGAGGGCGTCGGGCAGGTGACGGCGGCTTCTCCCATCCTCTCCGTCGCGATCGACGCCTTCGTCGGGAGCGGGGGCGCGCAGCCCGTCCTCGCGGAAGGAGTGATCCCCGACGAGTTCTCGCCGACGCTCGGGCCGACCGAATCGGGCCTGTTCCCCGATCCGTTGCCGCTCGGCGACCCCACCGACTCGGTCCACTACGCGAACGGGAGCTACTCGGGTCCCGCGAGCCTCGACGTCCTGGTCTCCACCCCCTATGTCGCCGAGTTCGGCGTCACCGTCGGAGACCACCTGCTGCTCGGCCCGGACGCGAACCGGTCGCAGGCCGTCTCCTACAACGTCACCGGGACGTTCGGGGTCCCGCTCAACCTCCTCGGTCCGACCGGCGCGTTCGCCATCCTCCTTCCGCTCTCGGACCTCCAGGTCCTGAGCGGCTACGCGACCGGGCCGAACGCCTCGGTGCCGGACGCGGCCGACACCGTCGAAGTCGCGGTCGCCTCCTCGATCGCGGCGAACCCCGGGGCGATCGACCGCGTCGAGTCCCAGGTCCAGGCGCTGTACCCGTACTACGGGGTGAGCGCGCTCTCGCAGGAGGCGCAGCAGCTCGAGGCGGCGAGCTCCGTGCTGACCGGCTTCTACCTCGCCCTGTCGTCCGTCGGGATCACCGTCGGCCTCCTGTTCCTCGCGCTCGTCCTCCTCCGCCGGGTCGAGGCCGACCGGCGCTCGATCGGGATCCGCCGCGCCCTCGGGCTGCCCGGATCGTCGATCGCCGGCGGGATCCTGCGCGACGGCTTCCTCCTCGCGGGCGCCGGGGCCCTGGTCGGCGTGGCGGCCGGCATCGTGCTCGTGGACGCCCTCGCCTCCTGGAGCAGCGGGGCGGTCCAGGAGGCGGCGCAGCTGGCGGTCTTCTCGCCCACGTTCCTTGCCGCCCTCTGCGCCGGCGTGCTCCTGCTCTCCCTACTGGCGAGCGGCGTCGCGACCCGCGCCGCGCTGCGGATCGAGATCACGGAGGCGCTGCGGTGACCGCCTCCTCCGTGCCGTCGATCGTGCTGCGCGGCGTCACGCGGACCTACGGCGCCGGCAGCCCCGACGAGGTACGGGCCCTGCGGGGGGTCGACCTCGCGATACCGCCCGGAGAGACCCTGTCGATCGAGGGACCGAGCGGCTGCGGAAAGACGAGTCTCCTCAACCTCCTGGGCCTCCTCGATCGCCCGACCGCCGGGGACGTGCTCTGGGACGATGCGCCCGTCGGCTCGAAGGGCGAGCGCGAGCGCGCGCGGCTGCGTCTCGAGAGAGTCGGGTTCATCTTTCAGCGGTTCTACCTGCTTCCGACTTTGACGACCCGGGAGAACGTGGAGTTGCCGATGCGCGCCGCGGGCGTGCCCCGCGACGAACGGCTAAAGCGATCGCGGGAGCTGGTGGCCGAGGTAGGCCTCGCCGGGCGGGAGCGCGCCTTCCCCCACCAGCTCTCCGGCGGCGAGGAGCAGCGGGTCGCCGTGGCCCGCGCGCTCGCGAACGAGCCCGGCCTCCTGCTCGCGGACGAGCCGACCGGGGAGCTCGACTCGACGAACACCGACGCGATCCTGGAGCTCCTCCGCTCCGTGCAGCAGCGGCGCTCTGCGACGCTCGTGCTCGTCACGCACAACCCCGTCGTCGCCCGGCGCGCCCGGCGCCATGTGACGATGCACGACGGGACGATCGAACGCGACGTGCGCGAGGCGTAGCCGTGGCGCGCATCGCGATCCTCCTCGACGACCGGTGCCACCCCAAGGAGTGCCAGTGGGAATGCCAGGCCTACTGCCCTCCCGTCCGGATGGGTCAGGAGTGCATCGTCGAGGGCCCGCTCGGCAAACCGATCATCTCCGAGACGCTCTGCATCGGCTGCGGCATCTGCGTCCACAAGTGCCCGTTCGACGCGATCAAGATCCTCAACACGCCCGAAGCGAGCCCGGACGAGATCGTCCACCGGTACGGCTACAACGGCTTCCGCCTCTACCGCCTCCCGATCCCACCGACCCGGGGGATCACGGGACTCCTCGGTCCGAACGGGACGGGGAAGAGCTCGGCGCTCCGCATGCTCGCGGGCCTCGAGGTCCCGAACCTGGGCTCCTTCGAGACACCCGGCAGGTGGCAGAAGGTGCTCGAACACTACCGGGGCACCGCGCTCAAGGCCCACTTCGAGCGCGTCGCGAACGGCACACTGCGCACCGCGTTCAAGCCCCAGTACGTCGATCGGCTCGCGGAGGAGCCCACGACCGTGGGCGCGTACGTGGCCGCCGGGGGCGGGGATTCCGGCCGGGCGCTCCGCGACCTCGATCTCGAAGCGGTCGTGGACCAGCCCCTGCGGGAGCTCTCGGGCGGTCAGCTCCAGTTGGTCGCGATCGCGCGGACGCTCGCGACCGATGCCGACCTCTACCTGGTCGATGAACCGTCGAGCTACCTCGACATCGTGCACCGCCTCGCGGTCGCGCGCGTCCTCCGGAAGCTCGGGTCGGAGCGCAGCGTCCTGGTCGTCGAGCACGATCTCGCCCTGCTCGACTACCTCGCCGATCAGGCCCACCTGCTCTACGGTGAGTCGGCCGCGTTCGGGGTGATCAGCCACCCGATCCCGATGCGCTCCGCGATCAACACCTACCTCACCGGGTACCTCAAGGACGAGAACGTCCGCTTCCGGACCGAGCCGGTCCGGTTCGTGGCCCACCCGCCCAAGGCCGCGGCCCGGTCGAACGTGCTCGTCGAATTCCCGGCGCTCGAGAAGGAGTACCCCCGCTTCCACCTCTCGGTCGGCGCCGGGACGATCGCGAAGGGGGAGACGGTCGGGATCGTCGGGCCGAACGCGACCGGCAAGACGACGTTCGTGAAGATGCTCGCCGGCGTCGAGACGCCGACCGTCGGGACCGTCGCCCCCGGCGTGACGGTGAGCTACAAGCCCCAGTATCTCAAGGCGACGCAGCCCGCGAGCCTGCGGGAGCGCTCGGCCGCCCTGGTAGGCGACCCGTCGTTCGACGCCAAGCTGTTCGAGCGCGAGCTCGTCCCGGGGCTGCACCTCGACGAGGTGATGGACGTCGCCCTCACCGACCTCTCCGGTGGGGAGCTGCAGCGGGCGGCCGTCGCGCTCGCCCTCGCGCGTCCGGCGACGCTCTACCTGCTCGACGAACCGTCCGCCTACTTGGACGCCGACGAGCGGATGGCGATGGCCCGGCTGCTACGGCGGCAGGTCGAGCGACAGGCCGTGAGCGCCCTCGTCGTCGACCACGACGTCTACTTCCTGGACCTCGCGTCGGACGCCCTGATGGTGTTCCGTCCGGAGACCCCGGAGTTCGCCCGCGGGTCGGGCGCCGGGCCGTTCCCGATGCGGGAGGGGATGAACCGACTCCTGTCGACCGTCGACATCACGTTCCGCCGGGACGCGGAGACGCTGCGGCCTCGGATCAACCGTGAGGGATCGGTGCTCGACCGGGAACAACGGGCGAAGGGCGAATACTATTACGAGGCCACCGGTTGACCAGTATCGATCGGCCTTGGCCGACGGCCCGGCGTTCGCCGCGCGTCGTGCGGTCGCGCGATCCGCCCCCGGCACCGGGGTGCTTCCAGCGGCCCGGGGGGTCCCGATAGTCTCCGGGGGGATGCTCTCTGCGGCCGGTGCTGAGGGAAGTTCGGTCAGTTGGGCGGGTCATCTTCGACCGATTCGTCGTTCGTCGGCGCCGGAGGGTTGCCCTGTCGGGAATCGGTGCCAGCGGGGCGTTGAGCGGGACTGGTCGGGTCCCGGGTCTTTCGGCGACGCAGGAGCAGGACCGCTCCAACGACCCCGATCACCACGAGCACGGCCGCGATCGCTCCGATCCCGGCGTCCCCGATCCCCGACGACCCGGAACCGGGCGCGGACGATGTGGGCATGGAAACGTCGATCGTTACGGACCTTTCGGAAGATCCGCCGACCGTATCGTTCACCCACACGGTGACCGTGAAGTTGCCCGGTGACGCGTAGGAATGGGTCACCGTGGCCCCGGTTCCCGTGGTGCCGTCTCCGAACGACCAGTCGTACGACAGAGGGCCGGTCCCGCCGCTCCCGACGGCCGTGAAGGTAACGCTCGACCCGACGGTGGTGGACGTCACGTTCGGGGCCATGCTGGCGGTGACGGCCGCGGCGACCGTCACTCGCTCGGGGGAGGATGTCGCGGACTCGCCGTTGGAGTCCTTCACCGAGACCGTGACGTAGTACGTGTCCGGTGCCGTGGCGGTGCAGGTCACGGTCGGCCCGGTCGATTCGCAGCCGGTGGGCAATCCGCTCCAGTCGTAGGCGAACCCGCCCGAACCGTTCGCGGTCTCCGCGGTCAACGTCAGCGATTGGCCGAGGTCGAGCGAGGCCGGACTCGCGAGCACCGCAACCGTCGGGTCCGAGTAGACGCGGAATTCGAGCGAGGTCGAGGTCACGTTGAAACCGTTCGCATCGGTGACGGTGACCGAGATCGCGTAGTCGCCCGGGGTGGTCGGAGCGCAGGAGACCTGATCCGAGATGCTGCTCGCGCATCCTTGCGGCAGACCGCTCCAATTGAACCGGTACGCTCCTCCGGAGCCTTGGCTCGCGGTCGTGCCGAACCCCACGGTCTGGCCCACGTCCGCGGTAGAGCGACTGGCCACCGGGGGGGAGACAGTCGGGTCGGAATCGACCTCGTAGCGGAGGAGAGGGCTCGGGGCCGAGACATACCCGTTCGAGTCGGTCACGGAAACGGCAATCGTGAAGTTTCCGGCGGGTAGGTCGCCGGCGGAGCAGGTCACCGAAGGTCCGCTCCCCGCGCACGACCCTGGAAGGCCGGTCCAGACGTAGTTCACGTACGTACCGGTGCCACCGCTCGGAGCGGCTGTGAAGGTCACGGACTGGCCGGCGTCCACGTGCCCGGAGGCGGGCGATGCCCCGGGGGATGAAACCACCGTCGGGTCCGATAGAACGGCGAGAGCGAACGGCGCGCTGGTCGCCGACGCTCCGCTCGCGTCCGTGACAATGACGGTGACGTTGAAGTGGCCGGATTCCACGGGGGAGCAGCTGAACGACAGAGCGGTCCCGGTACAGCCCAACGGGAGGTCGACCCAGTGGTACTGGTACGGCGGGAGGCCGAATTGCGCCGGTCCGACCGACAACGTCACGCTCTGGCCCACGTCGAGGTTCGAGCGGTTGGCGCTGATCGTCCCCGGTTCCGGGTCCGGTACGACGGTCAGCGCGGCAGTGGCGCTGTTGCCCGCCCCGTCCGTCACGGTCACCGTATAGGTTCCCGCGGAAACCGTCGCCGGCAGGACGAAATCGGCGACGAAGGAGCCCGCCGCATCGGTCGAGAGCGAACCCTCGTGGCACCGACCGGACGAAGCGTTGAGGCACGAGAGCGGAACCGAGCCAACCTCGACGCTCGCGATCGCCTCGTCCGCTGCAAATCCGTCGCCCTCCACGATCAGCGTGGTGTTCGCGTCGACGGTCGAGTTCGAGACCTGGACCGCGCTCGACACGTCGAACGTCGTCGCCGCGCTCGTCGTCGGGGTCATCACGCTCACATTGCTGTCGAACTGCGGGTAACAGGTGGGCCCGCAGCTGTACCCGTAGTTCGCGACATAAACCGCGTTGCTCGCGGGATCGTAGGCGAGGCCGAGGGCCCCGACGCTCGCGCTCGAGACGTCGACCTCGGAGTCGGTCGAATCCGAGATGAGGGATACGCCCGCATACACGGTACCGGTGAGGATGACCCCTCCCGCGGCCGGGTCGTAGGCGAGGCCCATCCCGAAGCTGTTCGGGGCGGGCACGGGAATCGATGCCACGATGCTGTCGTTGCTGCAATCAATGACGTCCACGTAGCCGGAGTACCCGGCGGAACCGGTGCCCTCGATGCCCACGAAGAGCTGCCCCGTGGCAGGATCGTACGCATCGCCGTAGGCCGTCCCACTAAGGAAGATCGACTTTCCCACGGTGTTGTTGCTGTCCCAGACCACGCTGACGGCGCCGCCCGTTCCGCCGGTGTCAAACCCGCTCGTGATGAAGATCTCGCCCGTGGCCGGATCGTAGGCGGCGCCGAGCGGGAAGACACCGGGCGAGTTCGTCTCGACGGTGGTGACGACCGCGTCCGTCGAGGCATTGAGCAGGGTCACACTTCCGTCATTGTTCGCGACGAAGACCTCGTTCGTGCCGGGATCGTACACCACCGCCTCGGGCGACGCCGACAACGTCACCGTGGTCGTTACCGTGTCCTCGGTCGCACTCAAGATGCTCACATTGTCCGAGCCCGCGTTGGCGACGAATACCTGGCCCGACGGCCCGGCGTAGGCGATCCCCGCCGGCGAGTTACCCACGGGAATCGTCGCGATCGTCTCTTTCTCGGAAGTCGACACGACGCTCACGGTGTTTGAATCCGAGTTGGTGACGAACAGTTTGCCGTCTGAAGGGTCGAGAGCGACCCCGATGGGCGCGAGTCCGACTCCGATTCCCCCGTCGTGACTCCACGACTGCCAGAGCCCCTGGGTGGCCACGAGAGCGTCGGCCCCCTGCGGAGCGCTCGGAACCGAAAGCGTACAAGCCCCGCCGGCCGACCCCACGAGCTCTCCGAGGCCGTCTACGAGGCAGCTCGACGGGACAAGAAATCCTCCCAGCGAGAAGTTCACGCCGAGGCCGGGGTCGAGTCCCGATCCCGATACCGTGACGGCGTTGCCGTACGCGCCGGACGTGGGGGCGGTCGACAGCGAGGTGACGTTGAAGAGGTCGCTCCACGAGATCGTTCCATCGCTCACGTCGACCGCGTACGGGCCCGGGGAGAGACTGGGCACCGCGAACGTACACGCCGTCCCCGAGGCCCCCGGAAAGTTACCGGTGGCGTCGGCGGAACAGGTCAGGGGGACCGAAGCGCCATCCAACGTGGCGGTCACGGAGGACCCGGCCGGGAAACCGGTCCCGGCCACGAGCACCTCAGTACCCACTCCGCCGCTGTTCGGGAGGATCGAGGCGGAGCTGTTCACGATGAGGGTCGTATTCGCGACGTTCCCCGCGCCGTCGGTCGCCGAGAGATTGTACGTCCCCGCTGGCAACGCCGGGATGGAGAAATCGCACGACGTGGTATATCCGGGAGGCTCCCCGAAACTTCCCGTCGAGTTCGTGGCGCAGCCGGTCGACGGTGTCGGGGGCACGACGTCGCTGACACGGAAAGAAATGGGACTGTTCGCCGCGAAGCCGTTCCCCTCCAGACCGATCTCGTCCCCCTCGACACCGCCCTGGGTGAGACCGAACGGCGGCGACTGGGAGGCCATGGATACCAGCGACGGGACGACGGTAAACGAGGTCCATCCGAAGCTCAGCCCGTCCAGGGCGAGGACCTCTCCCGCGTCCCGCTCGGCGATATCGGCGTCACCGGTGCCGTTGTCGTAGACGATGCCGAATCCCCCGCCCTGGGGGACGTCGACGGCGCCCACCAACTGGCCGGACGAGATCGAAACGACGTCCAGCTCGGGTCCCAAGCCTACGACCAGCACCTCCTCGGTCGACGGCACCACGGCGAGCCCGACCGGGAGATTGCCGACCGAGATCGTCGCCACGGCCGTGTCCGTCGAACCATTGAGGATGCTCAGGCTGTCCGAGAAGACGTTCGCGACGAACACGTCCCCGTCGACCGGGTCGTAAGCCATCCCCCACGGGAACGTGCCGACGCTCACGTTGCCGATAACCGAGGAGTCGGCCCCGTCAATGGCGGTAACGTTTCCCGTGAGCTCGTCGGTCACGAACATCTGCTGAGCATAGGGATCGTAGACGGCCGAACGCTGCGGCGAGCCGATCGAGAGGTTCGCGAGTAGTCCCCACGTTCCGTGGGCTTCGGAGAGGAGGCTCACATTGTCCGAGCCGAGATTCGTCACATAGATTTGGCCCGTCGTCGGGTCGAAGGTCGCGGAGGACGTGGTGCCCCCCACGCTCACATTCGCCACCAGCGTCGCCGTGGCTGCATCGATGACGGAGACATTGGCGGAGCCGGACGCCACGAATACCTGCCGGGTTACCGGATCGTAGGCGCCTCCCTCGGGACTGATCTCGTTCGGGTTGCCCACCGAAATGTTGGTCACGAACTCGCCCGTGGTGTCGTTGATGACGCTCACATTGCCGTCCGAGTAGTTCGGCACGAAGAGTTCCCCCAGGTCGCGGTCGTACACGACGGAATACGGAGCGTTGTCATCGACCGCGTCCCAAACGGTCCGGGACGTGGCGATCGATACATTGGTGGGACCGGAAACCGAGTAGGGGACGGCGAACGAGCAATTGTCCGCTCCCGAAGTGGGGAACTGTCCGAGGGCCCCGGTTACGCAGTCGGTGAGGATCGGGACACCGTCGACCAGCCCGCCGAACATCAAGGAGACATTGGCATCCGCACCGAAGCCGGAACCGGAGACGGATATGTTGGCTCCAACGGGGCCGGTGTCCGGAGAGACCGCCGCCGGGGGCGAGACCATGGGTCGGAACTCAACACCGGAAGGCCCGGCGGTCGGGTAGAGTTCGGCGGCACCCGGGTCGGAGTGGAGCAAAGAGAGAGGGATCGCCGACGCCAGCACGAGGAACGCGATCCCGATGACCAAGGCCCGGACGGTCCCTCGGAAACGACTCGGCGTCACAATCCGCTGTCCGCCGTGCCGTCGAGGGGCACCGACTCCGCTGCCGAGAGCGAGGGACGACCGGTCCCGGCCTCGATGCGGCCCGAGCGGGACCGGCACGTCGCGGTGCGTGTGTTCCGCCGTGGAGTCCTTCGAGTTCGGTCGCTCGTCCGTACCGAGGCGCCGTCAAGATGGACGGATCGAGCGAGGGACCGGATCGGCCCCGCGCCCGGCTCGAGACGGGGGCGGGCTTTCACCGCTCGGTGCCCGCCGAGTCCCCCGGGGATAAGGTCGTGAGCCCTGCACCCCAACGCACCCGACCGGATGGTCGGGCTCCGCCTCAGGGCCACCGAGTCTCGCCGGGAACGTCTCGAGACATGCCACCGCATGCGGGGTCGAGCGTGGAGAAAGGAACAGCTCTGTTAAACACATCGAAATCGGGACAGTCTCACGAGTCGGTTGGGACTGTCGAGTGCGATACCGGCACGGCCGGAGAAGCTTCCGATCCGAGCAGAACGACGATGCGGCTCCGGTCGATCCCTCCGGGGCCGGATCCTCGACGGCGCGAGTCGTGTGGGGCAGACAACCCGCGCGAAGCAAGGGTTCACCGACCCGAGAGCCATCGATTTCGTCGAGCGGTCGTGGGCAAACTCCAAACGACCTCGTAGTATCGGTCGAGCAGTGGGTTCGGGATCGTCAGCGCCAGACTCGAGCCGCCTTGCCGTAGACCGCCCTGCCCCCAAGGGTCGGTGCGAATCCGTTCCAATCGGGCCTCCTCGCTCTCGTCCGTCCGCGTGAAGTCGTCCAGGAAGAGCACACGCACGTGCGCTCCGCGGATGGGATACCGGGTCGGGAGCATCACCTGTAATCGAAGCTGCGAATTGGGGGCGAACTGATACCGGAGGCGGGCACCTTGGCTCGGCACGAAAACCGGCTCTGATTCCCGTGCAGCATCCGGAGAGGCCAGCGTGCCTCGCCCGGTTCGGACCGAACGGACCGACATTCGGTACCAAGGACTGCCGTCGACGGTGGAACTCAGTCGTACCCAAGAATTCGAATCGCTCAACAGCGGCTTCGCGAATTTGACAAAGAGCTTCGGGACGTACGTCGGCACGCTCTGGGCGGGTATCAAAGCGAGCTGGGCCGGGACCGACGACGCCCAGCTGATGCACCGGACCGGCGTCTCGAAGTCGAGCTCCACATGATCGAGTCGGCCGCGAACGACCCGAAACTCCTGGTGCGAGATCTCTCGGAAGCCGCCATCGGGGCGAATGAGGCGGCTGACGTCCATCCAGCGTACCTCGAGGCTCGCCCTCGGCGGCACCCGCTCGGGGTCCACGGCAGTGTACCGGTGGAATGGACTCACGTCGAGCTGACCCGACTGGACCAGTCGTCTCAGACGGCGGGCGGTCGTGGACCGCGGGACGCGTCGCCACGCGAGGGCGGCGTCCACAATTTCCCGGAACCGGGCGCCCGGGTGGCTCCGAACGTGATGGAGCACGAACGACTCTATGACCACCGGGCGCAATCGCGCCGCGGTCGGGGAGATCGACTCCGGCTCCGCCATGAGCGTAGGGCCGACGTCCAGTCGGGCCGGTGATTAAAGGGTCGCTCACGGGCTGCCCCGCCGATCGTCCAAGCGGGCCCTCCCTCCCCCGGGCTCACAGCGGACGGCCGCAGCGCCGGCGAGCGGTGACGTCACCGAAGACGTCGCGCCCTTCGCAGTGACGCGTGACCCGCGCGCCTCCCCGAGCCGCGCGGCCCCCCGGGAGGGGGGTGGGTTCGAGGGTTAAGAGCAGTGGATGAGTGAAGAGGAACGACGGCGGCCCCGTGACGACCCCTCCGATCTCGCATCTGATTTCGAACGGTATGGCCACCGCCGCGGGGCCATCGCTCGACGCGGCGGGTCGGTACCGGGACCGTGGCCGCTTTTCGGTCGCGGTCGTCGCGTTCTATGCGATCCTCACGGCGATCTTCATCTACGCCCTCCGCAGCAACTTCGGGTCGACGCTCGGATGGGGCGTCATCGCCCTCGCCGCGACGCTCCTCTTCTTCCTCGTCCGGTACCTCTCGACGCGCTACGCGATCGACGACAGCTACCTCTACGCGTGGCGGATCCTCGGAGGGGCCAAGGTGTCGCTCGACCGGGTGCGTCGTATCGAGTTCAGCTCGCTGCGCGATCTGAGCCCCGTCGGCTTCTTCGGTTCCTGGGGCTGGCGGGGACGGATGTGGAGCCCCCTGGTCGGCGCGTTCAACTCGATCCATACCGAGCCGAGCGGCCTCCTCGTCACCGCCGAGCCCGTCGCGATGTTCCTCTCTCCGCGCGACCCGTCCGCCTTCGCCCGGGAGCTCTCGCGACGCGTTCGGTCCTACTCGGGCCGGCTCGCCGTCGACGTCGGCGATCCCAGCGGCTCGGCGGCCCCCGCCGGCTGACCGGTCAGTACTTCGGGATGCTCGGGTCGACCTTGTCGGCCCAGGCGTTGATCCCGCCCTTCAAGCTCTTCACGTGCGAGAAGCCGAGCTCGATCAGCTGCCGGGCCGACTGTCCGGAGCGCTGACCGCTGCGGCAGTACAGCACGATCTCGCGCGCGCTCGTGAGTTCGTCGACGTGCTCGAGGAGCTCGCCCTTCGGGATGAGGCGCGCGCTCGAGAGGTGGCCGAGCGACCACTCGTCGGGCTCGCGCACGTCGATCACCAGCGGCGGCTCCCCGGAACGGAGCTCGGCGTCGAGGGCCTCCGGAGTGATCTCGGGCACGCCCGCGACGGGAGCGGCCCCGGCGGCCGGCACGCCGCAGAATGCCGGGTAGTCGATGAGCCCCTTCTGCGTCGCAGTGGGAGAGCAGAGGACGCAGGTCGGGTTCTTCGCGAGGTGCAGTTCCCGGAACTGGAGCGCGAGGGCGTCGTAGAGCAGCAGCCGGCCGATCAACGGATCGCCGATCCCGAGGGCGAGCTTGACCGTCTCGGTCGCCTGGAGGACCCCGATGAGCCCCGGAAGGACGCCCAGCACTCCCGCCTCCCCGCAGGACGGGGTCATGTCCGGAGGCGGAGGCTCCGGATACAGGCACCGATAGCAGGGTCCGCGCTTCGCGTCGAAGACGCTCACCTGCCCCTCGAAGCGGTAGATCGACCCGTAGACGTACGGCTTTCCGAGGAGGACCGCGGCGTCGCTCACCAGGTAGCGGGTCGGGAAGTTGTCCGTTCCGTCGACGATGATGTCGTAGGGCCGGAGGACGTCCATCGCGTTCTCGGCGGTGAGTCGGCCCGAGTGCGCCACGACCTCGATGCCCGGGTTCAGGGCCTCGAGTCTCCGTTTCGCGGTCTCGAGCTTCGAGTGACCGGCGTCGGCGGTCGTGTACAGTACCTGGCGCTGGAGGTTCGAGAGTTCGATCGCGTCGAAGTCGACGAGACCGATGTGCCCCACCCCCGCCGCGGCCAGGTAGAGCGCGGCCGGCGCGCCGAGCCCGCCGGCGCCGACGAGCAGCACCCGCGCGTCGCGCAACCGCTTCTGGCCGGCGAGCCCGACCTCGGGCAGCAGGATATGCCGACTGTACCGGAGCAGCTCGTCGCGGCCGAACGCGCGTCCGTCGGGCTCGGGGTTGCCCGCGGCCGGTGCCGTCGGCGCGGCGACGGACGGGGCGCCGGTGCCGCCGGCGATCGCCGGTACGATCGATACCACGTCGCCCTCGCTCACCGGGGTCTCGGCCCGCTTCAGGTTCCGGACGTCCTCGTCGTTGAGATACAGCGAGACGAAGTTCCGGAGCTGTCCTTCGGGGCTGTAGAGGTGGCGGCGGAGTCCGGGGTACTCGTCCGTCACGTGCTGGACCAGGGCGCCGACGGTGGGCCCCTCGGCCGGCACCTCTCCGCGACCGCCCGTCAGCGAGCGCAGCGGGGTGGGGATCCGGACCGTTGCCTTCGGCATCGCTCCTCTCCTAGCGTGACCCCACTTAGGCTCTTGGTATCCCGGGCGACACGGACGGGCCCGTCCGACCGGCGACCGTGAGCTCGACCGGCCGGAACTCCGAGGAGGCTTCGTCGAGCTCGAACGCCCCGACCGCCGGAACCCCGTCCTTCGTAACCGACAGCACGACGTACGTGTACCACGGCCAGGCGTGGTTCCGGTCGAACTCCGACGGCCGCGCCGGGTGGTCGGGATGGGAATGATAGAACCCCACGACCGATCGCGGGGTTCCTTCGAGCCGTCGCTCGATCGCCAGGATCTCGGACGGTGGGATCACGAACCGTCGCCTCCGCTCCCCTTCGACCTCGTTGGCGGCGGGCTCGACCGAGTCGATGGCCCGCCGGGGCGATCCGGCGGAACGATCGTCAGCGCCGATCAGGAAACCGCAGCACTCGTCGGGATAGGTGGCGAGCGCGTGCCTCCGCATCTGCTCGAGCGCGTCCGGCGGGACGGTCACCCCGGTCACGGGGCATCCCCCGGTCGACCGTGACCCGCATCGGGCAGGACGGTCACCACGCACGACGTGATATTCCGGCGCCCGACCTCGAGAGCGACCGCCACCGCCGCCGCGGCCGAGGCACCGACCGTCAGGCCCTCCTCCCGGGCGAGGCGCGCGCGCATGAGCTCGGCCGTTTCGGTCGCGATGCGCACGGTCTCGTCGACCACCCCGACGTCGTACGTCGAGGGACGGAGGGCGGTCGGAAGGTGTTTGAGGCCCTCCAGCCCGTGGAGGGGGCCGTCGGGCTCCACGCCGATCACCCGGACGCTCGGGTTCCTCGATCGGAGGTACCGTCCTACGCCGGAGATCGTCCCCCCCGTTCCCACGCCCGCCACGAAGTGGGAGACCCGACCGTGGGTCGCCTCCCAGATCTCCGGTCCGGTGGTCCGGAAGTGGGCCTCGGGGTTGGCGCGGTTGTTGTACTGGTCCGCGTAGAAGTACCGGTCGGGGTAGCGCTCGGCCCGGCGCCGGGCCTCCTGCTGCGCGCCATCGGTGCCGTCGGCCGGATCGGTGAAGTCGACGAACGCCCCGAGCGCCCGGAGACGCTGCAGCCGCTCGGGATGGACGTTACGCGGTACCACCAGCTCGACCCGAAATCCCAGGCGAGCCCCGAGGAACGCGAAGGCGACCGCGGTGTTGCCGCTCGAGGCGTCAAGGAGGGTCTTCGAAACGTCGAGCCGCCCGTCCGCGAGCGCGCTCCGGACGATCCCGAACGCGGCGCGGTCCTTCACCGATCCGGTCGGATTCAAGAACTCGGCCTTGGCCAACAGCTCGAACCCTCCGCCTGCCGCCGCTGAGAGTCGTCGGAGTGGGACGAGCGGGGTGTTCCCCACGGAACGGAGCAGCGCGTCGGACTCCCAATCCTCCGTCGGCGATTGCCGTACCGGAGGAGGAGCTGCGGAAACTACCGCAGCGGGATCAGATGCGTACATCGCATCCCTCCGCGGCCCATCGTCTCTTCGAGATCGACCCCGGTCTGGCCCAACAGGGCCTCCGTGAGGTGCTTGTCGAACACGTCGCAGAGCAGGTACGGATGCGAGAAGGCGCTGTGGCGGAAGATGCAGTTCGTTCGGACGATGCGCAGCTGCCCCTCCCCGGTCTTCTCGATCGCGCACCGGAAGCCGAGGCGATTCAGGGCTCCCACGACCTGCTTCGCCCGCTCCTCGGGCGAGCCGCCCTTCGGGACCTCCTCGGTGACGGCCCGAGCCATCCGGACCGCGGCCTCCGCGAACAGGGCGCTCACGTACCCCTCCCCCTCCCGGTCGAGGAGCTCGTCGACGACGGAGTCGAGGATGAGGTCGTATTTCTTCGGGAACAGGTCCTGCCCGCGACCGGTCAGGGTGTAGCGCTTGCGCGGCCGACCGACGCCCTCGCGCCGGAACGTGGGCACGACGAGTCCCCGCTCCTCCATGCGCGAGAGGTGGCCGCGCGCCGCGCTCTCTTGGATGCCGAGCTTCTTGGCGAGGTCCCGCGCCGTGCGCGGGGCGGCGGCGAGCTCCTCGAGGATCCGGCCTCGGGTGCCCTCGAGCGCCGTCTCCTCGCCGGCCGTCACTGCGCCGCGCATCGATCGCACCGAGCCTCCCCTACGGGAGTGCGGATTTAGACACCGCGCCATGCTTAAATAACGGTATCGGCTCGTACCGCCGTTCTGTATGGCGGGCGAAGCGACGAGCCACCGATTGGACGTGAAGGACCTTCGCGTGGAGGTCGCCGGCAAGGAGATCCTGAAGGGGGTCACGCTGACGCTCTCGAGCGGCGAGCTCACGGCGCTCATGGGCCCGAACGGCTCCGGGAAGAGCACGCTCGCCTACGCGCTGATGGGCCACCCCAAGTACAAAGTGACGCACGGAACGGCGACGATCGACGGGCAGGACCTGCTCAAAATGACCGTCGACAAGCGCTCGCGCGCCGGCCTGTTCCTCGGATTCCAGTACCCGCAGGAGGTCTCGGGGCTCTCTCTCTCGAAGTTCCTCTGGACCGCCTATATGCAGCGCCACACGGAGAAGACCGCGAACGTGAAGGAGTACGACGCGACCCTGAAGCAGCACCTGACCGACGTCGGGATGGAGGAGAACCTCCTCAAGCGGTCGCTCAACGAGGGGTTCTCGGGCGGCGAGAAGAAGCGCGTCGAGGTGCTCCAGATGACGACGCTCGCTCCCTTGTTCTCGATCCTCGACGAGCCCGACTCGGGACTCGACATCGACGCCGTGCGCGCGGTCGGCGAAGCGGTCGCGAAGTTCCACCGGGAGCAGGGCGACCGCTGCGGGTTCCTCGTGATCACGCACTACCAACGGATCCTCAAGTACCTGCGACCGGACCGGGTGCACGTCATGGTCGACGGAGTGATCGCCCTCTCGGGAGGCCGCGAGCTCGCGGAGGAGCTCGAGGCGAAGGGATACGACTTCGTCAAGGTCGGGGTCCCCGGCGCGGCGTAGGCGGGACGCGAACCCGCGACGCGAGAGTCCCACGATGGACGTCGTCCGGATCCGATCCGACTTTCCGCTCCTGAACCAACCGTTCCACGGCCGGCCGCTCGTTTACCTCGACTCTGCGGCGACCTCCCAGAAGCCGAAGAGCGTCATCGAGGCGGAGAGCGAGTACTACCGGACCGAGAACGCGAACGTCCATCGCGGTGTCTACGCGTTGAGCGTGGAAGCGACGGAAGCGTACGAAAGCGCCCGGGCACGGGTCGGGAGATTCCTCGGCGCGCGCTCGGCCGACGAAGTCGTTTTCGTTCGCGGGGCCACGGAGGGGATCAACCTCGTCGCGAGCGGGCTCGGACGCAAGCTCCTCCGCCGCGGAGACCGGGTGCTGAGCACCGTGATGGAGCACCACTCGAACATCGTCCCGTGGCACTTCCTCCGGGAGAATTCCGGGATCGAGCTCGACTTCCTGGACATTGACGCCGAGGGTCAACTCCGTCTCGACGACCTCGATCGACAGCTCGACCGGCGGACGAAGGTCGTGACGGTCGGGCATGTCTCGAACGTGCTCGGGACGGTCAATCCGGTCCGAGAGATCTCGGATCGCGCGCACGCCGTGGGGGCGCTCGTCGTGGTCGATGCGGCTCAGTCGGTTCCGCACGTACCCGTCGACGTGCAGGCTCTCGGCGCAGACTTCCTGACGTTCTCCGGCCACAAAGCCCTGGGCCCGATGGGCATCGGGGCGCTCTGGGGTCGGGCGGAGCTGCTCAGGGAGTTGCCCCCGTACATGGGCGGGGGCGAGATGATCCGCGAGGTCCACCGCGACCGGGTCGAGTACGGGGACGTTCCGGCTCGCTTCGAAGCCGGAACTCCGAACGTCGCCGGCGCCATCGGACTGTCGGCGGCGCTTGACTACCTCGAGCGCATCGGCTGGGACACGCTCCGGGATTACGATCATCGGCTCCAGGAAGCCCTCGTACAGGGAGGCCGCGAACGGCTCGGGAACCGACTCCGGTTCTTCGGTCCGACCGACCCCTCCCGTCGGGAGGCGGTCTTCTCCTTCGCGCTCGACGGCGTGCATCCGCACGACGTGGCGAGTCTGCTCGACGCGGAGGGGATCTGCGTGCGCGCCGGGCACCACTGCGCGCAGCCGTTGATGGAGCGCCTCGGCGTACCGGCGCTCACCCGGGCGAGCCCGTACCTCTACAATTCCGAGGACGAAATCGATCGCCTGTTCGACGGGCTCGAGAAGATCGCCGCCCATTTCGCTCGGGCGTCCTAGGGCGGTTTCCCGTGTCGCGCGGACGCCGACATCGGGGCGGGAGGAGCGTTCTGGACCGATACAATTCGAAATGTAGCGGCCGGCACGACCTCTGATTTAAATACCCTCAGGTGATGGAATTGGCCGAGGCGCCTATGTCCACCTCCACACCGGAGATCACACCGCTCGACTATACGCGGTACGATTTCAAGGACCCGGAAACGTACCGGCTCCGGATTCCCAAGGGGCTTTCGCGCGAGGTCGTCGAGCAGATCTCGAAGTTCAAGGACGAGCCCGCATGGATGCGGGAATACCGGCTGCGGGCCTACGACCACTTCGTCGAACGTCCGGTCCCGGACTGGGGCCCGAAGCTCGACGAGATCGACTTCGATGCGTACACCTACTACGCGAACCCCCTCCTCGAAGGGGAGACGAAGCGGAAGTGGGAAGACCTCCCGGCCGACATCAAGAACACGTTCGAGAAGCTCGGCATCCCGAAGGCGGAGCGCGAGTTCTTCGGCGGCGTCGGCGCCCAGTACGACAGCGGGACCGTGTATCACAAGATTCGCGAGGACCTCGCGGCCAAGGGCGTCATTTTCACCGACACTGACACCGCGGTGAAGGAGCACCCCGACCTTGTCCGCAAGTACTTCGGCAAGGTCGTGCCGTACAACGACAACAAGTTCTCGGCGCTCAACAGCGCCGTCTGGTCGGGCGGAAGCTTCGTCTATATCCCGCCGGGCGTCGACGCCGGGATCCCGCTCCAGGCGTACTTCCGGATCAACGCGAAGAACGTGGGACAGTTCGAACGCACCCTGATCATCGCCGACAAGGGCGCGAAGGTGCACTATCTCGAAGGCTGCCTACCGGTGGGCGAAGAGGTCCTCGTCGGAGACGAGCTCGCCCCGATCGAGACTCTCGCGGAGGGCCGTGCCGTTCTGAACAGCGATGGTCGTGAGACGACCATCGAGAAGACGATGGTCCGACCGTTCGACGGGGAACTGATCGGGATCACTCCGGTCTCGGTGGGGAACGCCTTCCAGTTGACCCCCGAACACCCGGTCCTGTGCGTCCCGCGGGAGAAGGTTCAAGTATCCCGCCGGACGACCCGACAGCTTACGGACGTCGACACCCGCAAATTGCTCGCGACCCCGCCAGAGTTCGTGCCGGCGGGGGAGCTCCGACCGGGCGATTTCCTCCACTACCCGATCAACCGCACCGAGCACGACGTGCCTGAGATTGACTCTGCCGCACTGACCGTGCTCGGGTACTACCTGGCGGAAGGGTGCGTTCAGAAGATCAACGGATGCGAGGCGGTTACGTTCACGTTCAACATCGCCGAGACGGAGTACGTCGAACGGCTCTCCGTCGCCATCCACGCGATGACCGGCAAGCACCCGTGGCGCATTCCCCAGCCCGAGAAGCATGCGGTCAGCGTCGGCGTCTACTCGAAGGAGCTGTACGCGTTCTGCCTCACCCACGCCGGCAAGCTGGCCGGCGGGAAGCGCCTCAGCAAGACGCTGATGGAACTGCCCCCGAGCAAGCAGCGAGTCCTGCTCGAGGCGTACTACGAAGGCGACGGGAACGTCTACGAGCGATCGGGGACGGTCCACCGCGCGATGACGATCTCCCGTCAGCTCGCGTTCCAGGTCCAGGAACTCCAGGCCCGGCAGGGCGTCTACGCCACGATCAATGTCCGAGAGCCGTTCGACGAGACGATGCCGGACGGCCGAACGATCTCGCACCGCCGGATGTACATCGTCTACCACCAGGTCGGGAAGCGGTTCCAGGCGGTCCGCCGGAGCGGGAACGCGTTCCTGGTTCCGATCCGTAGGATCGATCGGACTCCGTACCGGGGCAACGTCCACAATTTCCACGTCGCGGGGAACAACAATACCTACCTCGTGAAGGGGTTCTCGGTCCACAACTGCACGGCGCCTATCTACTCGACCGACTCGCTGCATGCGGCCGTCGTCGAGGTCGTCGCGGAGCCGTACGCGAAGCTCCGGTACACGACGATCCAGAACTGGTCGAAGAACGTCTACAACCTCGTCACGAAGCGGGCGGTCGCCTACGAGAACGCGCTCGTCGAGTGGGTCGACGGGAACATGGGTTCCAAGATCACGATGAAGTACCCGTCGGTGTACCTGCGCGGTCGGGGCTCGCGCGCCGACATCCTCTCGGTCGCCTTCGCGAGCGAAGGTCAGATCATCGACTCGGGGGCGAAGGCGGTGCACTCGGCCCCGGACACCTCGAGCAAGATCATCGCGAAGTCGATCGCGATCCGTGGGGGCCAGACGAGCTACCGCGGGCTCCTCCACGTCGCACCCGGCGCGACGGGAGTCAAGGCGGCCGTGCGATGCGACGCGCTGCTCCCCGATGAGACCGGCCGTTCGGACACGTACCCGTACAACGAGATCCACGAGGAGGACGCGACGATCACGCACGAGGCGGTCGTCGGGAAGATCGGCGAGGAGCAGATCTTCTACTTGATGAGCCGCGGGCTCAACGAGTCGGACGCGATCCACCTCATCCTGATGGGATTCCTCGCGGAGTTCGCGAAGGAGCTCCCGGTCGACTACGCGCTCGAACTCAACCGGCTGATCCAGCTCGAGATGGCCGGCGCGGTCGGGTAGGTCGGCGCCGTTAGAGGGCTCCGGACTACCGGAGCTTCGCGTCGAACCGCCACTCGGGAGCGCTCTCGCTCCCCGTGACGGCGAGGGACGGCAGCGTAGGGAACGCGTTCGGGTCCCACGCGAGGGCGCGACCGTCCCAGCGGGCCGCGAGTTTGGGATACAGCAGGTCCCGGATCCCGTCGATCGGGACCCGCTCGAGCACGTAGGCGAGGAACCCCTCACCGATCATGCGGACCGATTCGTCCTCACTGACACCGCGGGATTCCAGGTAGAAGACCTTCTCGGGGTCGACCGGGGCGACCGAGCTCGAGTGCGTCGCCTTCACGTCCCGGCAGAGGATCTCGAGGATCGGGATCGAGTCGGAGCGCGCGCCCCGGGACAGCAGCATCGCGTGCTCCGAGACGAAGGCGATCGTCTTCCGGGCCTCCGGCTCGATGCGGACGAGGCCCCGGCTCATGCCCCGCGCCTGGTCGCGGAAGACGCCCCGTGTGATCGACTGGCTGTGGGTGTCGGTGGCGACGTGCGTGAAATTGACGGCGCTGTCGTACGCCTGGTCCTTCTCGCCGAAGTACGTCTGCAGGTCGTCGGCGGCGCTCCCCGCGCCCGCGAACGTCGTCTCGTTCCGCACCTTCGTGCGGAAGCCGCCCCAACCGTTCCAGATCCACGCCAGCCGGGAGTGCGCCCCGACGCTCGCCCGCCGGCGGTAGATCGAGACCGCCTTCAGGTCCGGGGCGTGCACGGACAGAACGACCGCCTTCGCCGAGTCGGCGAGGTCGAGGTCCGTCCCGGAGGCGTACAGTCGTTGGGCCCCGTCGTTTCCCGGCGCGCTGAAGACCTCCTCGGTGACGAGCACCTGCGTCGCGGACCCGCTTTGGATCGAGCGACGGACGGAGAGCGCCTGCCGGGCCTCCGAGAGGATCGTCAGATCCTGGACGCGCAACGGGTCGCGGAACCCATCGGGTACCTCGAGGCGATACCCCCGGTTCAGCGTAGCCGTAGCGAGCGCCGAGAGCCGGTCCGTCGGCTCCTCCGTGCCCCGCAGGAACGCCGCCCGGGCGCCGTTGCCCGCGCGCCACAGCTCCCCGAGGGACCAGAATCGGACTCCGCCCCGCACGATCTCCTCGGGGATCTCGGCCCGAGTTCCCGAGGCATCGTGCACGACCCGGATCGAGCCGGGCAGCGCAGGCGGCAGGGACACGGCCGACCCGGAGGCGAGGGGGTCGAGGCCGGTCAGGTTGACGTTGCTGAAGTACCCGTACTTCCGATACAGGGGATTCGGCTCGAGAGGAAGCTCGAGGAAGCGTTCGTAGTCGTCCTGCCGGCGTCGGGAGAACTCCGGCGGGTCCGAGAGCGCCCGCGAGAGCGCGTCGACCCGGTCCGATGCGAGCCACGCCTCGTGCTCGCGGATCTGGACGGCCATCGGATTTACTCACTCCAGTGTGTTTATAACCTGAACGGCCGAACGACCCGGCAAACTCACCGGCGCGGAGGCCGCGCGCGGTTCCGGTCGGCCTTTATACCGCGGCCCGGTTCTCGAAAGTGAGCGCTCCATGGCGTGGGACATGTACCTGGAGGTCATCCTCCAGCATTACCGGTCTCCCCGGAACTTCGGGCCCCTCGACGGGGCGACCCGGGAGGGCGAGGAGTCGAATCCGCTCTGCGGGGACCACATCACCCTGCGCCTCAAAGTCGACCCCGGCTCGCACCGGATCGAGGACGTGAAGTTCCAGGGCGACGGCTGCGCGATCAGCGTGGCCAGCGCCTCGATGCTGACCGAGAAGCTGGGCGGGCTGACGCTCGAAGAGGCCAACCGGATATCGCGCGACGACGTGCTCGGACAGCTCGGCATCCCGCTCTCGCCCGTGCGCGTCAAGTGCGCGCTCACCGGCTTCGCGGCCCTCGGGCGGGCGCTCCACCCCGAGACCGCGCCCACCGCCACGTGACGCGTTCTCCGACGCCGGAGGCGTAGGCCGTGATCGCGATCGATGACGACACCTGCGTGCTCTGCGGCCTGTGCACGGGGGTCTGTCCGCCGGACGCGCTCGAGCTTACGCCCGACCGCCTCGTGGTCCACCCGAACTGCACCGACTGCGGCTGGTGCGTCGCCTACTGCCCCGTTGGAGCGATCTCGGGGGGCCGACCGGTCCCGCGGCGAAAGAGGCGCGATGCCTGAGCGCCCGTCGCCGTCGTCGGCGGACGAGGCGCGGGTCCTGCTCGTCGATCCGTACGTCGCCCGCGAAGACCCGATGGAAAGGAAGTTCGTCGAGCTGTATCCTTCCCTGGGCCTCCTGACCCTGGGGGCGTACCTCCGGGGCGAGGGGATCTCGGTCGACATGGTCGACCTCACGTTCGAACGCGACGCGCGCGCCGT
>JASHSX010000075.1 GCA_030040865.1 Thermoplasmata archaeon
GCGCGTATCCCCGCCCTCGAGAGGGTCGGGGAGGAACCCCTTCCCCGCACTGATTCGACCGCACGCGAACGGCCGGAACCTCTCCGATCACAGCGCGGGGACGGAGTTCCGTTCGCATCCGTCACGGCGAGGCCCGGAAGGACACGGCGACGTTCGTAACCGTCGCCCGTCCGAGCAGATCAGGGAATCTCGGTGAACGTCTTCGGTGCCGAAGACGTTCCGGTGGCTAGGTCCTCGGCCACCACGGGGTTGTCTCCGAGTGGGGCGTTCGGAACGGTGAACGTACACTTGAACGCGCCGGTCGAGCTCGTCAGGATCGTCGAGCCGAGGATCGTCCCGACCGAGCACGCCGTCGGTTGTTGGAGCTTGCCATCGAAGGATACCGTCACCGCGGAGTCCACGCTGAACCCGGTTCCGGAAACGGTGAACGACGTGCCCGCGGCCCCTCGGCTCGGGCTCAGAACGATCGTCGGCACACTGACGGTGAAGGTCTTCGGGGCCGACGACGCCCCCGTGGCCAGATCGAGGCCCAGCAGCTCGTAGGCGCCGGCGGACACGCTCGGAACCGTGAACGTACACTTGAACGCGCTGGCCCCGTTCGTGGTGATCACCGCTCCGGTTCCGGGGTACGTTCCGACCGTGCAGAGGTCCGGAGTCAGCACCGCTCCGCCGAGGCCGACCGTCGCCCCCGAGGTCGCGCTGTAGCCGGTGCCGGTGACGGTGAAGACGGTACCCGCCGGACCCCGATCCGGGCTTGCCGCGACCGTCGGCGTCACAACGGTGAACGTCTTGGTCGGGGTCGCGAAGCTGCCCTGGACCATCACCTCGACGTTGGAGGTTCCCGGCGGAACGCTCGGTACGGTGAACGTACACTCGAAGGCCCCCGTCGTGCTGGTCGTCACCTCCCCCAGGCTCTCCGTGCCCAGTAGGCAGGACTGCGCGGGCTGGTACGCGCCGTCGAACACGATGGAGGCAAGGGAAGAGAGGCTGAAGCCGCTCGCCAACACCGTGAAGCTCGCGCCCACGGGCCCCCGGGAGGGAATCAGCGAAATGCTCGGTGTCGTCACGAGGAACTTCACGGCCGGCGAGGGGGTGCCGGTGGCGAGATCGTTCGCCACAACGGGATAACTTCCTGCGGGCACCTCGAGGTTGACGAACGTGCAATCGAAGTCTCCCGTTCCGTCCGTCGTGATCGTAGGCTCCGGAGGCAACCCGTTGCTGCACCCGAGCGTGGTCTGGACCGCACCGCCGAACGAAACCGTGACGCCGGAATTGGGAGAGAATCCCGAGCCGACCACTTGGTACGGCGCACCGGCGGGACCCCGGTTCGGGCTCACGGAGATCCTCGGAGTGGTGACCGTGAACCGTTCGGTGGCGATCTGCCCGCTCGCATCGGTCGCCGTGACCTTCGTTCCCGAAGTACCCGCCGGGACGGGGAACGTGCAGGCAAAGTCGCCCGCCGAGTCCGTCGTCAACGAACCGGCCGTGCAGTCCAGGATCGTCACCCCGTCGAGGATCAGCGCGACGGGCGACAACACCGTGAAGCCGGTGCCGGTCACGGTCACGGGTAGACCGATCGGGCCCTGGGTGGGGTTCACCGTGAGTGCCAGTGTCGTCACTTCGAGGGCGTTCCCCTCCGACATTTCGCCCGACGCGAGGTCCGTCCCGACCACCGCGTAGCTGCCCGGACCGACGCTCGGGACCGAGAAGGTACAGACGAAATCTCCGGACGCGTCCGTCGTGATCGCCGGGCCGCTGAACGTCCCGTCGGAGCACGCAGCGGGCACCTCATCGAGTCCGGCGAAGGAGACCGTCGCCCCCGACGAGGGCGTAAATCCGGAACCCGTCACGGAGTACGCTCCGTTCGCCGGCGACTGACCGGGGCTCACCTCCAGGGACGGCGGAGCCACCTCGAATTCGACCGAGAGGTTGCCGACGCTCGGGGCATCGCTCGGATCCCCCGGGTACACCGCCTGGACCACATCCTCCGAAGTGGGAGCGAACATCGGTCCCACAGAGACCGAACAGCTCTCCGGAGTTCCCGACAGGACGCAGGTCGCCGGCGTGAATCCGAGGATCCCAGGTACACCGGACGCTTCGGCCCACTCCACCGACTCCCCGCCGATGCTGCCCGACTCGCCGGTCACCGTCGCCGTGCAGGTCGTGGATGGCTCCCCCTCGACGGGACTGCACGAAACGACGGTGGTGGTCGGGCTCTCGTAGTACTCGCCGTAGAACTCCACGAGAGGGCTCGCGCTGCTCCAGTAGTTGTTCGCGTCTCCGGGGTAGGTGGCCGTGAGCGTCGCCGCGGTCGCTGCGATGGGCGCGACCAGAGTGACCGACACGGAGCAGCTTGCCGGCGATCCCGACAGGACGCAAGTCGTGGGCGAGAACGCCAGCGGAGAGGCGCTCGACCACTCGACGAGTTCGCCGGAGATGCTGCCGGACTCACCCGAGACCGTCGCGGTGCAGGTGGTCGTGGGATCTCCGTAGTCCGGACTGCAGACCGCGCTCGTGGTCGTCGCGGCCTGCGGCGTGGCATGGAACTCTACCGTGGCCAACTGTTGGCTCGGTGCGTTGCTTTCGTCACCGGCATACAGGGCCGCCACCGTGACCGCGGCCGCGACGAACGGCACACCGACCACCGCGATCGATACCGAGCAGCTCGCCGGGGAACCCGCCAGCACGCAGACGGCGGGCGAGAACTCGAGCTCGGGGAGGCTCGACCAGTAGACCAACTCCCCGCTAATGCTCCCGGACTCCCCGGTGACCTTGGCCTTGCAGGTGGTCGAGGGATCCCCGTAGTCGGGGTTGCACGAGAGGGTGGTCTTCGTCGCGGTATGGAAGCTCCCGTAGAATTCCACGATCGGGCTCGCGCTGCTGCCGATGTTGCTCGCGTCGCCGTAGTACGTCGCCGTGATCGACTCCGTCGTCGCCGGGATCGGCACGACGATCGTGGCCGACACGGAGCAGCTCGCCGGCGACCCGGCGAGCACGCACGTCATCGGCCAGAAGGCCACCTGTCCGTATGGGGTGCTCCAGTAGATCGTCTCCCCGGTGATGCTGTACGGCTCCCCCGCGACGCTCCCTCCTTCCCCGGTGACGGTGGCGGTGCACGTCGTCGTGGGGTCGCCATAATCGGGAGCGCAGGACACGACGGTGGTGGTGGTCCAGGGCGCGACCTCGAAGACCAGGGCTGCGCTCGCGATGTAGTAATCGTTGCCCGAAACGACCTGGAACACGTCGACGTAGTACTGATCGTAGATCGTCAACCCGCTCGGCACGTCGAAGCTCCCGACGTAGCCGCCGTCGCTCAGAGTGGTGAACTGCATCACATACCAGGACGCCCCAGGATTGAGGAGCCCCGCTGCGTCGTCAAAAAAGACCGCGTACTGCGTGTCGGGCGTTAGCCCCTCGACCGTCAGCGTGACCGGTGTCCCCATCGAACCGTAGTTCAGGTTCGTGGACACGGCCGAGGCCGGTAGCGAGCTGACCAGGAACTCCGAGGTCGAGACCCCAGTGGCACCGGAGTCTCCGTCCTGGACTTGGAACGAATAAGCCCCCGCGGCGACCGAAGGGATCACGGTGTTGCAGGTGAACTCTCCGTCCGGCTCGATGACGGGTGAGACGATGCTGCTGGCAGAACTGTAGCAGGCAAGTTGGGTGATGAAGTCGGTGGCTGTGAGGTAGAATTGGAGGCTCCCGCTGTCGGCGGGGTTCGCTCCGGTCCCCGCGAGAGTGACCACGGTCCCGGCGGGGCCGATCGGTACGTACGGCGCAGCGATGGTCAGCCCGAGGGCGATCACGAGTTCGAGCGGGGCCGAACCCATGTACGAGTAGGTTCCCAGTACTTCCTCGTACACGTCCACGAAGTACTCGTAACTGGCCGTGAGCCCGGTGGGGACCGTGAAGGTCCCCGAGTAGCTCCCGTCCGAGAGGGTCGTGAACTGGCTGACGTTCACGGAATCGGCGGAGATCACCCCCTGACTGATGCTGTCGTCGAGGTAGACCGCGTACGTCTCGAACGGCGTCAATCCGGTCACGGTCAGAGCGACCGGAGCGCCTCCCGGAGCCGTTCTCGGGCTGATCGCCACGGTCGGCGGACCGGTGACCAGGAACGAAGTGGCGGACAGCACCGAGGCCCCGCCGTTCACATACGCCCCGATCTGGTAGGACGTGTCCGTGGTCAGGAACGACGGGATCGTTCCCGTACAGGTGAACGCTCCCACGGTGGAGATCGTCATCGAATTGAGGCAGGTGATCCCCGGAAACGAACAGCCGAGCCCGTAGCATCCGGTCGACGTGTCAAAGGTGAACTGTACGTCGTCGCCGGGGGCCCAGCCCGTGCCGGTCACGGTGATCGCGGTGCCGACCGGCCCGACCGGCACGTACGGCGCGGAGAGGGTGATCTGCGGGACCACCGTGAACGTGGCCGAGGCCAGATCGTCCGAGGGGTCGGTCGCGGTCAAGGTCTCCGCCCCCGTCGGCGCGGGCGGAACGACAACGGTGCAGGGGGTGCCGGACTCGCCGGGAAAGTTTCCGGACGCGTCGGTCGAGCAACTCGACTCTACGACTTGGGAGCCGATCGACAGGGTGATCGGAGAACTCGGGGCGAATCCGGTGCCGGAAACGGCGAGGACCGTTCCGACCGGTCCCTGAGTCGGACTCAAGGTCAGTCCCGGAGCCGCCGAGCAGGAGAAGGAGGTCGCGGCGTAATTGTAGCGGCCGTCCTCGGCGAAGAGGGTGTAACTGCCCGACGAAAGCGCCGGTATCGTGAGGTCGGACAAGACCCCGCCGATCGAGTTGGTGATTCCGTCCGTGATGAGTTCGTAGCCGGGGCTGCCCGCGGTCGGTCCGATGTAGACATAGTACGTTTCGCCCTCGGAGAATCCGGATCCCGAGAGCGAGACGCTCGTACCGCCGCATCCCACGGAAGGCGTCGCGGTCAGCAGGCTCGTGCTCGACGTGACCTCGAATACCGCGGGGCCCACCCAGACGGGTTGAGCGACGTCCAGTTCAACGGCGGAGAATTCGTACGCACCGGCCGTCAGCCCGTCGGACGGCGGATCGTACGTCTCCGAAACCTTTCCCGTGGAACCCGCGTAGTAGAAGGGGTCGTTGCTGATAGAAAAGCCCGGAACCGCGGTATTGTTGAAGTAGACCTCAAATTGGGCACCGGAGGAGGCCCCCGAGATGTTGACCGTCACCGAGGTCCCGGGCGGGCCCGAAGTGGGGTAGATTGTGAGACTCGGTCCGCCCCCCGCAACCTGGGTGGGCGCCGAGTCCGCCGCGGGCGCTCGAAAGGTCCCGGGAACATTGCTCAGGACCATGATCATCGCGAGTCCCACGACGAGCAGCACGACGAGGCCGGCCGGCGTCCGCCCACGGCGGTGCGGCACGACGTCTCGCGGACCGAGGAGTTGGCGACCCTCCGAGGCGATGCCGCTCGCAGCGCGAACCTCGCTCGCCCTCCCCGCCTCGATATCGCAACTTTCCATCGCCGACCCCCGGTGTCGGGTGCGGGCGGGACCAATCTGCCTCTTATCTACCTGCCGAAGTTATTCTCGCGTATTCTTGTCGGAGGATCGGGGGTCGGACCGGAGTCGTGCATCGGCAACCCCGGCCGACGTCCGGTCGGATCGGTTCCGGACCGGAACGACCCCGAGTGCCGCACGACCGGCGATCGGGAAGGGACCGTGTGCGGGGCCCCGCCTATCGGATCCACCGACCGGCTCCGCTCCGGTCGAATTCAGAAGATGTCCCCGCGGTGTTGGGCAAACGCCGAGCTCGCACAAAGCTCCCGGAGATCACGGAGGCCCAACGTCGGCGAGCGGCCGAGATTCCGGCTCATGAGGACGATGTGGTCGCCCGACGCAAGGTGGTAACCTCGCTCGAGGAGGAGCTCGCGAGCGTCCCGCACGAACGTGGTCGAACTGAACGTTACCCAGCGGGATCGCGCGAGCCGCTCGACGGCGATCACCGCCGCCGCTCGGCCCGTCGCATCGGCGACCGCCACTTCGTGGACCGCGACGCTCCGGCGATCCTGGGTGGCACCGACGTATCCCGCCGGTCGGCCACGGAGTCGCAGGATGAGGTGATCCTTGGGCATCCTCCACCCGAGTGCGAAGCGAAGGGCGAAGGACTCGGGAAACCGGCGGACCAAACCGGTACGGCCCCGGTTCGACCGGTTGAGCAGGCGGGCCAGTAACCGCGCGTCGCTTCGTCGCGCCGCGCGCGCGCTCCATCCGTCCGGCAACCGTCCCGCGCGACCACGGGGCGGGGAACGCACGGCGGTCGGTGGCGAGTAGATGTCCCGGTACCCCAAGTGCTCGTACAGACGATGGGCGGACCACGTCCGGTGGGTCCAGAGCAGGGCACGCCGGATTCCCAGGTCGCGTTCGCGGCGGTGCACTTCGCGGAAGAGTCGGGAACAGAGGCCCCGTCCCAGCGCGTCCGGTCGAGTGATGACCCCCGTGATCGCCGAACACGGTTCGGGCCCGGACGGCGTCACCAGGCGGGTCCTCTCCACCATGACCTGAGCGGCGACCTCGCCGCGGTCGACGGCGACCAGGCCGAGGTAGGGCGCGTACGGATCGCCCAGGGCGACCCCACGGCGAAGGAACCGGAGGTCCATCGGGGGGTCGCGGTCCGAAACCTGGAGCGTCCCCCAGCTGGTGAGGTATCGGGCGGGAAGTGCGCGCACTTCGAGGATCTTCACGGACCGATCGGGCCCTCGCGGTTCGGCGAGCCCGGGCCGGGAGCCGCTCGCACGCTTAAGCCTCCGCGCGCGCTGGCAACCCTGTGACGGAGTACCGGAAGCTAACTCGGGCCGAGGAGGCCGTCATCGTGCGCAAGGGAACGGAGCCGCCGTTCTCGGGGGAGTACGAGCACTTCCGCGGATCGGGAACGTACACCTGCAAGCGGTGCGGCGCGGAGCTCTACCGGTCCACGGACAAGTTCGATTCGGGGTGCGGTTGGCCCAGCTTCGACGACGAGATCCCCGGGGCGGTGCGCCGTATCCCCGATCCCGACGGGTCGCGCACGGAGATCGAGTGCGCTCGCTGCGGGGCGCACTTGGGCCACGTCTTCCTGGGGGAGCGGTTCACCCCGAAGAACACGCGGCACTGCGTCAACTCGATCTCGCTCCAGTTCGTCCCGCAGGTCGCGGGGACGCGCGTCCCCCCGTGACCCCGTGGACCGTCCGGCCCGACGAGGACGCCGCCTGGTAACGGCGATTTCCCTGCCCGCTTAAGAAGCGACTCTCGGTCACCGAGACATGCCGAAGGTCGAGATCCGATCGATCGAGAATGGGCCGAACCTCGTCCTCATCGACGGAAAGGCCGATGTCGCGTTCTGCCGCTGCGGCCAGTCCGAACACAAGCCCTTGTGCGACGGGACGCACCGCAAGGTGAATTTCCGGGCCGCTGGGACCGTTACCGTCCTGACCCAGTAGACCGGAGCGGCCGGCCCCGGTGCGCCCGGACTCCGGGCGCGACGCCGACGTACAGTCCCCGCGGGCCGGTCAGGCTCGTCGTGAGGTGGTGCACGCGGAGTCCGGCCCCGGTGAACGCCGAGCGCATCACGGACGGCGAGAAGAGCCCCATCTCGTGCCGCTCGACCCAGCGCTCGATCCCGTCGGGAGTCGCCGCGAGGACGTGCATATCGAGTCGCGATCGACCGCCCGTCACCCGGACATAGGTCATCCGGACGATGGGCCGCTCCTTCGTTCCGGCGACGTCGAGACGCGGGGCCCCGGGGCGAGCCTCCGCGGGCGTCAGCCACGGCTCGACGATCGCGACGCCGCCGGGGGTCAGGTGCCGTGCGAAGCACCGCAGAGTACTCCGGAGCGCGGCAGGGGAACGAACGTAGCCGATGGCGGAGAAGAGACAGGTGATCACGTCGAACCGGCGCCCCAGGTTGAAATCGACCATCGAACCGAACGCGAACGGGACCCGGGGCAGCCGCCCTCGCGCGACCGACAGCATCGACTCGCTGACGTCGAGGCCCATGGCGTCGAACGGCCCCGCGAGGCTCTCGAGGTGTTGCCCGGTGCCGCACCCGACATCGAGAAGCGTGCGCGCCGGTCGAGGGCCGTAGCGCCGGACCAGCCGGCGGATCGTTCGGGCCTCGTCCGGGTAGTCCTTCCATGCGTAGATCGCGTCGTAAACCGCGGCGAGGCGACCGAAGTCGGGCGACCGATCCGCGGAACGATCGGA
>JASHSX010000076.1 GCA_030040865.1 Thermoplasmata archaeon
GCGGCTCGAGGAGGAGGTGAGGATCGTGCAGATCGCCATCGCGGTCTTGATCTCGTCGACCCGGGCATAGACGACGTCGCCCTCGCCCAGCTCCGGGACCCCGTTCGCGGGCTCGACGCGCACCGTCCGGTCGCGAGGGTCGATCGCCGGTGCCCCGACCACGCTCGCGAAGATCCGCCCGGCGTGTTCATACGTGCCGCGGCCGGGGAGGAACTCCTCGGCGGCACCCAGATATTCGCCGGGCAACACGAACTTCGGCAACTCCTCCGGGGTCATCGATCTCCTCGCGTGCGGATCACCCAGAGGTCGACGGCGAGCGCCACCCGATCGCGACGGTGGTGCGGGAACACCCGAGGGAGCTCCCAGCGGACCCGCCGCGTCGTTTCGACGTGGGCAGCGCGCTCGACCGCTCGTTGCGCTATAAAGGTTCGGGACTCCTCGAGGGCGAACGCGTAGACCGCGCGCGGCGCACAGGCGAACGCCGCCGCCCAGAACGGGCGGTCCGCGTGGCGGCGCTGCGCGCCGAACGGAGGGTTCATCACGACCGTGTCGGCGGGCGCGGCGTAGCCCTCGACATTCCGCACCTCCCACTCGATCCGGACCCCGTGCTCCGTGGCGGCGGTCCGGCCAACCTCTGCGGCCGCCGGGTCGACCTCGACGGCGATCACCGGGCCCGCTCCCAGCAGCGCGGCCCCGATGGCGAGCCGTCCGGTGCCGGCCCCCAGGTCGACGACCCGGCGGTCCGCGAGGTCCCCGTTCGCGGTGGCGATCTCGAGCAGCGCCGCGGCCACCTCTGCCGGTACGGTGATCTGCTCGAGCTCGGGACGCCCCTCGTCGAACTCCGGGACCGAGGAGAGCGCGCGCACGAGCTCCGAGTGGCGCCGCGGGGCCGGGGAGGGGGTCATGCGGGGAGCCGGATTCGAACCGGCGAACGCCTTCGCGACAGGATCTCTTCCGCCCGGAGGGAGCGTCCCTCCGGCGGTTTAAGTCCTGTGCCGTTGCCTGGCTTGGCTATCCCCGCACCACTAGCGCGCGGGGGGAGCGGCGGCTTCCTCTTCCTTCGCCGGCCGGGACGCGGTCTTCTTCATCGAGACCCGGCGCGGGAAGTACTTGAGGAGCACGACGTCGTTCACCGCGGCGACCCAGCGGTACGGTACGTTCGTGGGGCGGGACTCGTCGACTAACATCGGGCTCGACTCGGCCAGGTAGAGACCGTCGACCTTCGACGCTTCCACGTCGACCACGACGTTGTCAACCTCGCCCAGGAGGCGGCCTTCGGGGGTGTAGATCTGTCGGCCCAGCAGTTCCGTCATCTCGACGAGCATGTCCGGTTCCCGCTGTCGTGGACTCGGTCCGACCTTCTTATGCCTTTGGGCGGAGGGGACGTCGCCCGGCGCCTCTCCGAGTGCGGGCGCGTCACGAGCCCGCCGAGTCGCCCGACTCCTCCGAAGGCGCCTCTTGACGGACCTGCGCCCGGTACAGCTCGAGCAGCTCGGTGGCCGTCGTCGCGTCCGTCGCGGACTTGTCGTCGCGGAAGCGGCCGGTGAAGCGAGGGAACCGGAGCGCGAGCCCGGCTCCCGGGCGCACCGCGCCGAAGGCGGCCCGATGGATCGGGCTCACGGTGAGCTCCGCGCCCCGGACCTCGAGGACGATCTTCGGCCGCATCCAGCGGTCGGGCACGAGCGTCGTCTCCACTTCGGTCGGCTTCTCCTCGACCTCCAGCGACTTGAGCCGCTTCGGCATCTCCGCCAGCAGGGCGTCGTCGAAGCCCGTGCCGACCTTGGTGAACGACTCGAAGCGGTCGCGTTTCGGGTCGTACACGGCCAGGAGGAACGCGCCCCACCGGCCCGCGCGGCGACCGCGCCCGGCGAACGCCCCCACGACGACGCCGTCGATCGAGTCGGACAGCCCGACGGTGTAGTCGCGCTTGTACTTGATCCACCAGTAGCCGCGGGCCCCCGCGCGGTAGGCGCTCTCGGGCTTCAGCGACTTGGCCATCACCCCCTCGCCCCCGGCGGCGATCGCCTCGTCGAGGAACGCCGTGGCCCCTTCGACGTCGGAGACGATGCGCTGCTCGGCGAGCTTGACCCGCTCCCCCGGGGCCACGATCTCCGAGAGCAGGGCGCGTCGTTCGGGGAACGCGCGGGAGTACACCGCCTCCCCCTTCGCCATCAGGACATCGAACAGGAACAGGCAGACCGGGATCTCCTCCTGCGCCTTCGCGAGGTCGTGCTTGCGCCCGCGACGACGGGAGATCGCCTGGAACGGCTGGAGCTCGCCCGTGTCGAGGTCCACGGAGACGCACTCGCCCTCGACGATCGCGGGGGTCGCCCGGATCGCCTCCGGGATCGCGGCCACCAGCTCGGGGAACTGCGCGCTCAGTTCCTCCAGGCGGCGGGAGAAGAGTCGGACCTTCCCGGACCTGGGCACGTGCGCCTGGACGCGGAGTCCGTCGTACTTGATCTCGAGGGCCGCCGTCCCGCCCATGCGCTTCAGGACGTCCCCGAGCGTCGGCTCCCGCTCGGCGAGCATCGGCCGGACCGGCCGGCCGACCGTGAGCCCGATGTCGGCGAGCCCAGACACCCCGCCCTCGACGAGCGTTCCCGCGACGAGGGCGAGGTCGCTCGACAGGTTGAAGGCGGCCTCGATCTGCGTTCGCGAGGCCTTCGAGCCGTCCGCGAACGCCTCGGCGAGGGCGTCGAGGATCGACATCTCCCGGACGCCGACGCGGAGCGTTCCGAGGACGAACCGTACCAGATATTTCCCCTC
>JASHSX010000077.1 GCA_030040865.1 Thermoplasmata archaeon
GCGGTCGGCGCGTGAGGGCGACCGCGTCCAGGTCCGCGCGGAACTCTTCCCGGTCCGTGAGCGACCGTGCGAGGAAGGCGAGCACCGGGTCCCACCGCATCATCTGCGCGAGGGTCCGGATGAACGTGAGGTACCGTCCGTCGAGCTCCGTCACGTGGCCGAGCTCGTGGGCGATGACCGCGTCGCGCTCCTCGGGGGCGAGCCGCGCGAGGAGCCCTTCGGAGACGAGGATGACGTCGCGGCGGCGCAGCCGACCGTCGCCCGACCGTTCGAGCAGCGTGAAGGCGAACGCCTCAGCCGCGGACCCCGAGAACGAGAGCAGGCTGGTCGGCGTGCGCGGCGCGGGGAGGCCGACCGGCCACGGGAGCTCCAGCGGACGCAGCGAGAGGAGGAACCCCCGCCCCACGGCCTGGCTCAGCCCGAAGGCGACCGCGAAGATCGCGAACGCCCCCACGGCTCCTGCGACCCAGAGCGCCGCGTAGCGCGCCTCGAAGAGGAGGGTCGGGCTCCGGGCGAGCTCGACGATCGCGCTCCACCCTCCGTTCGCGAGGACCCAGACGAGCGTCGTGGTGGCGAAGAGAGCCCATCCGGCGAGGAACAGGACGGCGAGCCGAAAGACGGTCGGCGCCTCGGAGCGGCGGACGGCGAGCGCGAGACCGATGCCCGCCGCGACCCAGGCCACGACGGCCAGGAGGAGCAGCTCGAGGACGGGGTTCGTCATCCCTCGGCGGGCGAACTACCTACTCCAGCCCGAGCCGGCGCCGCAGTTCGCGCTCCTCCTTCGGATGCAGCTTGGCGATCTCTTCGTTCAGGTGGACGACCCCCGACGGGCCGAACATGGCCACGACCCCCTTAAGCAGGTTGACGAGGTACTTCTGCTCGACATCGGCGGTGCGGTAGACGTACCGCTCTCCGCCCCGGCAGGTCTCCCGACGTCGCCGGACCAGCCCCTTCGCGAACAGGCGGGAGAGGATCGTGGCGACGGTGGTGTAGGCGAGCCGAGTCCCGCGCTTCTCGAGCGCCGTCCGCACGTCGCGCGCCGGCGCCTCGCCGAGCTCCCGCAGCGAGACGATGACCTCCGTCTCCAGGTCGCCGAGCATCGGGCTCCCCACAACGAGCGGGAGAAGCGCCTTAAGTAGTGCGCCGGAGACGAACGGACGAGTTCGTACGAGTCCGTTAGTTGAGGGTCCCGGGACCCGCGGGCTCGCTCGCGGATCCCCGGCGCCGCCAGCAACGACTTATGGCGAGCCCTCATCGAGGCGCCCGTGCCGGCGGGCGGGCGGGCCGAGAGCATCCTCGACCTCGTCGGGAACACCCCGCTCGTGCCCCTGCGCCGGGTGACCGTGGGCCTACCGTACCGCGTCCTAGCGAAGCTCGAGTACCTCAATCCGGGCGGGTCGGTGAAGGACCGGATCGGCGCCTCGATGATCGACGAGGCGGAGCGCAAGGGCCTCCTTCGCCCCGGCGGCACGATCGTCGAGGCGACCAGCGGGAACACGGGCGTCGGCCTCGCGCTCATCGCGGCGGTGCGCGGGTACCGGTGCGTCTTCGTGATCCCGGACAAGATGAGCTCGGAGAAGATCCGCCTGCTCCGCGCCTACGGGGCGCGGGTCATCGTGACGCCGAGCCAGCTTCCGCCGGACCACCCGATGAGCCACTACTCGACGGCCCGGCGCCTCGCTCGCGAGATCCCGGGGGCGTACTACCCGAACCAGTACGAGAACCCGGGGAACCCGGAGGCGCACTACCGTTCGACCGGTCCCGAGATCGACCGCGAGGTCGGCAGCGACCTCGCCGCGGTGATCGGGACGGTGGGGACCGGGGGGACGATGAGCGGCATCGGCCGGTTCTTCAAGGAGCGGCGCCCGACGGTCCGCATCGTCGCGGTCGATCCGATCGGCTCCGTGCTCGGACCGTACTTCCGTACCCACCAGCTCACGAAGGCCGTGCCGTACCAGGTCGAGGGGATCGGCGAGGACATGGTCCCGAAGACGATCCACTTCCAGTACCTCGACGAGTTCGTCGAGGTGAACGATCGCCAGTCGTTCCACATGGCCCGCCGTCTCGCCCGGGAGGAAGGGATGTTCGTCGGCGGCTCCTCCGGTGCCGCCGTCGCGGGCGCGGTGCGCTGGCTCGCGGACCGGCCGCTCCCCGAGGGCGCGACGGTCGTGGTGCTGCTCCCGGACTCCGGGGACCGGTACCTCTCGAAGTTCTACTCGGACGACTGGATGCGGGAGAAAGGGTTCGTCGAGGCGGGTTCGACCGCCCGCGACCTGATCGCCCGCAAGCGCGGGACCCCTCCCCTCGTGGCCGCGGACCCGACGACGATCGTCCGGGACGCTCTCGCGCTCCTCCGGCACCACGACATCGGGCAGATGCCGGTGATCGCGGGCACCACGAACGTGGGGAGTCTCCAGGAGGACGAGATCCTCCGCCGTGCGCTCGCCGACGACACGGTCCTCGAGCGGACGACCTCGGCGGTCCTGTCGCCCCCGTTCCCCGAGATCCCGGCGGATACGCCGGTCGGCGAGGTGCTGCACCGGCTCAAGGAGGAGAGCGCGCTCCTCGTGCGGGATCCGGCGACCGACACGCCGATCGGGATTCTGACGCGCCACGACCTGCTGGGATTCCTGTCGGAGGAGGAGGCGTCGCATGCGGTTTGACACGCGCGTGATCCACGCGAAGCAACCCGCCGACCCGCTGACCGGCGCCGTGAACGCCCCGATCTACCTCTCCTCGACGTTCCGCCAGGAGGCGCCCGATCGTAACCGCGGGTACGTCTACGGGCGGACCGCCAATCCGACCCGCACCGTGCTCGAGGCAACGCTCGCCGAGCTCGAGTCGGGCCGGGCAGGGCTCGCCTTCGCGTCCGGGCTCGGCGCCCTCACGACGGTGCTGGAGGCGTTCCCGTCCGGGAGCCGCATCGTCGCGGTCGACGACCTGTACGGGGGCACCTGGCGCCTGTTCGAACATCACCGACGCCAGTTCGGCGTCCGGGTCGACTACGTCGACCTCTCCGACCCCGACGCCGCCGAAGCGGCGTTCCGAGAGCCGGCGGACCTCGCGTGGATCGAGACCCCGACGAACCCGCTCCTCAAGATCGTCGATCTGAAGGCGGTGGCGCGGGCGGCGCACGGCGCGGGGGCGGCCGTGGGCGTCGACAACACGTTCGCCACCCCGGCGCTGCAGCGGCCGATCGAGTTCGGTGCCGACCTGGTCCTCCATTCGACGACGAAGTATCTCGGGGGGCACTCGGACATCATCGGGGGGGCACTGGTGCTCGCGAAGCGGTCCGACGCGAAGCGGTACGCGTGGCTCCAGAACGCCGTCGGAGCCGTCCCGAGCCCGTTCGATGCGTTCCTCGTCCTGCGCGGGATCCACACGCTGGGGGTCCGGATGCGCGCGCACGAGGCGAGCGCCCGCGCGGTCGCCCGGGCGCTCGAGGGGCACCGGGCGATCGCGCGCGTGCACTACCCCGGCCTCGCGAGCCACCCGCAGCACGCGCTCGCCCGGCGCCAGATGGATGGGTACGGCGGGATGGTGAGCGTCGAGCTGAAGGGGGGTCTCCCGGCGGCCCGGAGCTTCCTGCGGCGGCTCAAGATCTTCACGCTCGCCGAGAGCCTGGGCGGGGTCGAGTCGCTCGTCGACCACCCCGCCTCCATGACGCACGCGAGCGTCCCGCGGGCCGAGCGGGAGGCCCACGGGGTGACCGACGGGCTCGTCCGTCTCTCGTGCGGCATCGAGGACCCGTCCGACCTCGTCGACGACGTCACCGGGGCGCTCCGGGGCCGGTAGCGATGCGACGGTTCACGGTCTACGACTCCCTGAGCCGCACGTCCCGGGCGTTCGCCCCGATC
>JASHSX010000078.1 GCA_030040865.1 Thermoplasmata archaeon
GGCGATCGGCGGGGACGGGTCGGCGAGCTGGCGCGTGAGCAGCGGCAGCAGCGCCGCCTCGGTCTTCCCCGTGCCGGTCGGGGAGAGGAGGAGGGCGTCGGTCCCCGACGCCAGGAGCGGGAACGCGAGGCGCTGGATCTCCGTGAGCTCCGCGATCCCGCGTCGCCCGACCGAGGCGGCGAGGCGGGGATCGATCCCGGGGAAGGTCGGGGGCGCCGCGCTCTCCATGGGAGGACCCGGCGCACCCGGGTCGGGCGGAAAGGGGTGTCGGGCCGCTACGGGTCCGCGGGCGGTTCGAGGTCGAGCATCTTGAGCCCCCAGCTCTCGTTGAGCGGGCGCCCGAACGTCCGCCCCGGGAACGTCTCGAGGGCGATCTCCTGGAGCGCGCCGACGGTCGCGCGGAGGAGGTGACCGCCGACCAGGCGGTGGTCGGGTCCGGCGAGCCCGGCGTGCAGGTGCACCGACGGCGCCGCGTCGGCCCGGGCGATCGACCCGTGGAGCGCGACCACCTCGTGCGGGACGGTGAGTTCGTGGGGCTCGTACCGCCGCCCGTCCCAGTAGCCCACCGTGGCGCTGCGGAACATTCCGATGCCGAACAGCACCGCAGCCGCGCGCACCGACTCGCGGTCGGCGAACGAGGTCAGGGCCTCGAACAGGTCCTGACCGTCGTCGAGCCGCAGCATCCAGTGCGCCCCCTCGTGGATCGCCTGCATCGCTCCGGCCACTCCCGCCCCCGCTAAGGGTCTTGCGACGGCAAACGGTAAGGTCGACGTGCCGCTGAGGCCCCGCTCCATGCCGACCCCCCCTCCCCTCCACGCGGAGCGTGCCTCGCCGACCCAGGTCGTGGCTCGCCTTCGTGACGGCGGACGCGCCCTGGTGGCCCTCTCGGGCGGGGTTGATTCCGCGCTCGTCGCCTCCCTCGCCCGGGAGGCCCTCGGCGACGGGGCGATCGCGGTGACCTTGCGCGGCGCCGCCGTGGCCGCCGCCGAGATCGATCGGGCCGAACGCGTCGCGCGGTCGATCGGCATCGAGCACCACGTGATCGAGGCCGACCCGCTCGGCCGGGACGCCTACCGTGCCAACCCGTCGAACCGATGCTACTTCTGCCGCGTCGTGGAGACCGACGCGCTCCGAGCGTTCGGGGCGCCGCGCCACGTCGCGCAGTACCTGGACGGCGTCCACCGCGACGACCTGGGCGACGACCGGCCCGGTCTCACGGCGATGGACGAGGCCGGCTTCGTCCACCCCCTGCTCGAGGCCGGCTGGACGAAGGCCGACGTCCGAACGACCGCTCGGCTCCGGGGTCTCCCCAACTGGGACCAGCCGTCGGACGCCTGCCTCGCCTCCCGGATCGCGCACGGGGTCCCGATCTCGCGCGAGCTCCTCGAGCGCGTCGACCGGGCCGAGTCGCTCGTCCGGGCGCGCGGCTTCCGTCGGGTCCGCGTGCGCGTCGACGGCCCCGCGGCCCGCATCGAGGTCGATCCGGACGAGGTGCCGCGCCTCCTCGCCGAGCCGATGCGCAGCCGGGTGACCGAGAACGTGCGGTCGGTGGGCTTCGATCGGGTGACGATCGATCCCGACGGGTACCACGGGGTCGCCCGCGGGAGGGTTCCGTGAGCGGGGCCGGCGTTTCGTCCCCGCTCCCCGGTCGCTTCCAGCTCGAGACCGACCTGGCGCCGCAGGGCGACCAGCCGCGCGCGATCGAGGAGATCGTCGACCGGATCCAGCGCGGCGAGAAGTACGTGACCCTGCTCGGGGTCACGGGCAGCGGCAAGACGTTCACGATGGCCCACGCGGTCGCCCGGCTGCAGCGACCGACGCTCGTCGTGAGCCCGAACAAGACGCTCGCCGCCCAGCTCGTGAGCGAGTTCCGGGCGCTGTTCCCGCACAACGCCGTCGAGTACTTCGTGAGCTACTACGACTACTACCAGCCCGAGGCGTACGTCCCGCAGATCGATCTCTACATCGAGAAGGACGCGTCGATCAACGAGGAGATCGACCGCCTCCGGCACCGGGCCACCCAGGCGCTCCTCACCCGCCGCGACGTGCTCATCGTCGCCTCCGTGAGCTGCATCTACGGCCTCGGCTCGCCCGAGGACTACCGGGCGTCGGTCGTCGAGCTCGCGGTCGGGCAGTCGATCGGCCGTCAGGGACTGCTCGAGCACCTCGTCCGGATGAAGTACGCCCGCAACGACATGGAGTTGAAGCGGGGCCGCTTCCGCGTCCGGGGCGGCACGATCGACGTGATGGGAGCGGGCGAGACGGTGCACCGGATCGTCCTCGAGGGGAGCGCGATCGCGTCGATCGTCGAGCTCGACCCGCTGACGCACGACGAGCGGCGGGAGCTCACCTCCCTCACGATCTTTCCGGCCACCCACTTCCTGACCGTCGACGAGCGTCTCCTGGGGATCCTCACCGAGATCGGGAAGGAGCGCGACGCCCGGGTCGCGGAGCTGAAGCGCGACGAGAAGATCGTGGAAGCGCAGCGCCTGCAGGGTCGGGTCGACTACGACCTCGAGATGCTGAAGGAGACCGGTTACTGCGCCGGGATCGAGAACTACGCGCGGTACTTCTCGGGCCGCAAGCCGGGCGAGCCCCCGTACACCCTGCTCGACTTCTTCCCGGACGACTTCCTCGTGTTCCTCGACGAGTCGCACGCGACCGTCCCCCAGCTCGAGGGGATGTACAAGGGCGACCGGGCGCGGAAGGACAATCTGGTCGAGTTCGGCTGGCGCCTCCCCTCGTGCCGGGACAACCGTCCGCTCAAGTTCACCGAGTTCCTGGAGCACGTCCCGACGGGCGTCTTCGTCTCGGCGACGCCGGGCCCGTTCGAGCGCAAGGTCTCGAAGGGCATCGTCGAGCAGATCATCCGGCCGACCGGGCTCGTCGACCCGCCGATCGAGGTGCGCCCGCTCTCGGGCCACATCGCGGACCTCATCGGCGAACTGCGGACCTGCATCGGCCGCGGCGACCGTGCCCTCGTGACGACGCTCACCAAGGCGACGTCCGAGGAGCTCGCCACCTACCTCACCAACCAGAACTTCAAGGTCCGCTACCTCCACTCGGACGTCGAGACGCTCAAGCGGGTCGAGGTCCTCCGGGACCTGAGGTTGGGTCGCTTCGACGTCCTGGTCGGCATCAACCTGTTGCGGGAGGGCCTCGACCTCCCCGAGGTGAGCTTCGTCGCGATCCTGGACGCCGACAAGGAAGGGTACCTGCGCAGCGAGACGTCGATCGTCCAGACCGCGGGCCGGGCGAGCCGCAACGAGCGGGGGAAGGTCGTGCTGTACGCGGACCGGGTCACCGGATCGATGCGACGGGCGATCGACGAGATGGCCCGCCGCCGAGATGCCCAGATCGCCTTCAACCAGGCCCATGGGATCGTCCCCGAGAGCGTCCAGAAGGAGGTCCGCGCCCTCCTGGGACCCGAGGAGGAGGCCCCCTCCGGCGACCTCTCCGCGGCGGGGCTGGGGAAGCGCTGGAAGGGCAAGCTCCCGCTGCTGCTCGCCAACCTCGAGGAGGAGATGCGCCTCGCCGCCGAGCGGCTCGACTTCGAGGAGGCCGCTCGGATCCGCGACCGGATCCGGGAGATACGTCGCGACGCGGACGAGCGGGCCCGCACCCTGGCGCGCGCCCGCTAGGTCAATCCGGTTTGCGGAGCCGGGCAAAGGGGTTTTAGTCCTCTCCGGTCCCGGGACCGCATGCGCGCCGGATCCGGCTCCTCCGCGGAGGGGTTGCCCGGGCTCCGTCGCGGCGGGACCGTCACGGAGCTCCTGTTCCTCTACGAGTCCGCGACCGAGGAGCTCACCCAGCTGCGGCCGGTGGCCGAACGACTGGGGGTCACCGTGCAGGCCGTATCGCACTCGTTCCGTCGTCTCAAGGAGCGCGGGTTCGTGGAGGTGCGCGACGGCCGGTACCGTCCCACGGTCGAGGGGATGGCGTGGCTCCACGGCAGCCTCGACCGGCTCGGTACCGATGTGCGGACCCGCATCGACCGACTCCAGGTGATCCGTTCGACCCGGGCGATCGCGGCGACCGACCTCCGGGCCGGCGAGCCCGTCTCGCTCGAGCTCGAGGACGGGCTCCTGACCGCCCACCGGGGTGCCTCGGGGTCGTCGCGCGGCCGCGTGGTGCGGACGGCGCGACGGGGCGAGCTCGTCGAGGTCGGCGAGCTCGAGGGGATCGTCCCTCTGCGTCCGGCCCGGATCTCCGTGCGGACGATCGCGGAGGCCGACCTGGACGACCCGGGCCTGGGAAAGCGGGTCGCCGCCGCGCTCGGCCGCGCCGACGGCGTCCTCGCCGCCGAAGGACTCGAGGCGTTCCAGGCGCTGCGCCGGGCCACGGACCGCCCGGTCCTGAGGTTCGGGGTGGCCGCGGCGGTCCGGCAGGCCTCGCTGATCGGGGTCCCCAGCACCGTGGTCGTCTCGGAACGGGACCTGCCGCGGCTGGTGGCCGCGATCGGGCCGACCGACCCGCCCCGGCTCGACGTGCTACCCCTCGGCCGGCCCCACCTCGGCCGCCGTCGCTCGTAGGATCGCGGGGGGCCTCCGCGCCAGAGCGGCCCGGACCCCCTCGACCCCGACCACCTCCTCCGCCCCTTGCTCCCGGAGCGCGTCGTAGAGGCGGCGAGCCACTCCGCCCGCGAAGTCCCGCGCGTCGATCGACGGCGGGCCCGCGAGGAGGATCGGCACTCGGCCCGCCAGCGGGTGGAGGTCCTCGAGGTTGGAGAGGTTCGACGGGCCGACGGGGAACGGCGCGACCACGACCGCGCGGGCCAGGCCGAGCAGCGTGCGATTCCGCACCCGAGCGACCGGGCCGATCGGGGCGAACGGGACCTCGACCGCGGTCGGAACCGCCAGCGACTCCGCGACCTCCTGGTCGGAGTCGAGCAGGTTCAGAGCGCCCGCCGAGACGAGGTAGCCGTCCTGCACGAGGGCGCGGAGGTACGGGGCCGCGGCCCCGCCGCCGCCGACCACGTGGACCGGACCTTTCGATCGGGCCGTCTCGAGCTCGGTCGGGGCGGTGAGCCGCTGTCGCGGGATCAGGTACGGGATCCCTGTGCGCGGGTCGTCGCGCAGGTCCGCCGAGACCCCCCAGACCCGGGCGAGCAGGTCCGCGGAGAGGATCTCCGCCGGAGGCCCGTCCGCGAAGAGCCGTCCGCGCGAAAGGACGACGATGCGGTCCGCGAACCGGGCCGCGAGGTTGAGGTCGTGGATCGCCGCCACGACCGTGACCCCGCGGTCGC
>JASHSX010000079.1 GCA_030040865.1 Thermoplasmata archaeon
ACCTCGAGGAACGACGGGCGGGACTTCGCTCCGGTCGCGTCGCGGTAGATCGCGTTGAACGCCGCGTCGCCGATCCGGTACCGGTGGGAGGCGAGCCGTCCGTTCTCGAACGTCCACCGGCCTCCCTGCAGGATCGGGCCCTGGGCGGACGTGGTCCGGTTCGCGACGATCGTCCCCTCGGCCGTGCTCTCGTCGACCGCGACGTACGCCGAGCCGCCGGGAACGTTCACCATCATGCGGAAGTTCCCCCACTCGCGCCGGGGCGGGAGGATCCCCGAGTCCTCGATGGCATCGCGGCCGGCGAGCGCGAGCGTGAGGTCGGTGCCGTTCGGGTGCGTCAGGCGGACCTCGCCGCGTCGGCCGAGGTGGTTCTTGAGCTTCCGTACCGTCGGGGCGAACCTCGCCGGGTCCGTCAAGGAGGCGTTGAACATCTGGGCCCGCCACGGGGCGAGCGGTACGCCGAACAGCTCCGCGTTCGATTCGGTGGCGCGGGCGATCCCCATCCGCGCGCCCCGCAGACCGGCCTTCTTCGCGGCCCGGTACCACTGGGGATTGAAGGCGAAGATCGCCTCCTGTCCCTTCGACGACAGGCGGTTCCGTCGGGCGATGTCCTCGGGTCCCCAGAAGTAGACGTAGACGTCCGACGACTCGAGCGCGGCCTTCTCGTGGTCGGCCAGGGTGCCCACGAGTCCGGCCTGGCCGTGCTCGGCCGCCGCCCAGTACGCGGCCTCGTCCTCGTAATGGATCATCGGGTAGGCGCCCGCGCGCCGGGCCTCCCGGACGAACCCCGCCGCCCAGGGCAACGAGCCGGGGTAGGTCTCGATCGTCACGCGTTCCTTCGGCCTCACGTGGAGCGCGTTGCGCAGGATCGATCGTCCCAGACGGTCGGCCTCGGCGGGAGTAGGAGAGTTCGCCATGACCGCGAGAACCGCCGGGAGGTAATGTCTCTTCGCGCCGCGGACGAGGATCCGCAGCCCGGCCGACGTCGCCTCGAACGACATCGGGGTCGTGGGAGACCGGGAACTCGGCCGCCTCGCGGAGCTCTTCGTGCGACGACGCGCCGTCGGCCCGGCGCGCCCGGGGGGCGGGCCCCCCTGCGTTATCGCCGGGGGCGACCCGTGCCGGCGAGCTCCCGGAGTGCCCGGTCCACCGCGTCGAGCGGCCGGATCGACCCTTCGGCACGGGCCAGGATGAGCGCCCCCTCGACACTGGCGAGCGTGGTCGTCGCGACGCTCTGCGCCCGTCGGGGGCGCAGGCCGGCCGAACGGAGCTGATCGGTGAGCAGGGCGGCCCAGGCGCGGAAGCCGGGACGCACCGAACCCCGGAGCACTTCCACCGGCGCGTACGAGCCGATCGCGACCGCCGCGAGCGGGCAGCCGGCCCGGCACGCGGAGATCTCGAGCGAGCGACGGAAGAAGCGGACGAAATGGTGGACCACGCCGTCCGGGGTGCGGGCCCGACAGGTCCGCTGGTAGGCGAGGACGGCATCGGTGGTCCACCGCACGGCGTCCGCGAGCAGCTGCGGCTTACCGGCCGGGAAGTAGTAGTAGATCGAACCGCGCGGCGCTCCGCTCTCCCGCACGATGTCGGTGAAGGAGGTCCCCTCCACACCGCGGCGGCCGAACAGTCCGGCCGCCGCGGCGACCATCCGTTCGCGCCCCGGCGGCCGAGCGATCCGGGTCACGCCGGGGACTCGTCCCGCGGGGGATAACGCTGTCCGGAGGCGGCCCGAGCGGCTTTTATGATGCACGTCATAACCCGGGACCGGAGTCGCCCATGCCGATGATCGACGTCTACTGCACGAGCGGGACCTTCGCCGACCCCCACGCGCTCGCCCAGCAGCTCGCCGCGGCGGTGATGAAGTGGGAGAAGGTGCCGAGCCTCCCGCTCTTCCGGAAGAACACGGCCGCGTTCGTCCACGAGATGCCGAAAGGCACGATCGCGAACGTGGACGGGGAGAGCGACTACGTGCGGGTCCAGGTCCTCACTCCGACCGGCGTCCTCGATCGGGAGAAACAGCTCGGGGTCGTGCGGGAGCTCACCGACATCGTGGCCCGGGCGGCCGGGAACGACGCGCTCCTGCACCGGACGTGGGTATTGCTGTACGAGTCCCCCGACGGCGGGTGGGGGCTCGACGGGCACGCCAGCACGGGGACCGACATCGCCCAGGCCGCTCGGCAACAGATCGCCGCGATGGGTCGTCCCGGTCCCGCCTCCCCCTAGTCGCCCCCTCCGGCGCGGACCCCGAAGCCAAGGGCTCCGCCCGACGCCGGGTCGAGTCTCTCGCCGGTCTCCGGCGGGGACGCGTCCGGTGCCGGAGGCCGTTCGCGGACGAAAGGGATGTGAGGGCGCGCGCGTTCCCGCCGTCGCGATGGGGCGTCCGCGTCGTCCTTTCGGCCGGCTCGCCCTGGCCGGTGCGGTCCTCGTCGTCGCGACGTGGATCGTGAGCGGCGCCGCGGCGGAGTCGTTCGTCGGGGTCGGGGCCCCGCTTCCTCCCCCGGACTCCTGCATCGCCCCGCTCCTTCCGTGCTACATCGTCCTCTCGACGGATTCCGGGTCCCGGGGGAATGCGGTGACGGTCACGGGCTACCAGTTCTGGCCGGGCGAGCCGCTCACGGTGTACTTCTGGAACGGCGTGCCCGGCGCCTCCGCTCCGGCGGTGGCGCAGGGCTCGACCGGAACCGGCAGCTTTTCGGTCTCGTTCGACGTTCCGAAGGACCCGGTCGGGAACTTCACGGTCTTCGTCGTGGACCTCGCGGGCGACAACCAGTCCGCCCGCTTCCACGTGACGCACCTGACGGCCACCCCCGGGTCCGGGCCGGTCGCCGGCACGATCTCGGTGAGCGGCCAGGGATTCCTGCCGGACCACGTCGTGAAGTTCCACGTCCGCGGCGTGCTCGCATCGACGAGCGCGCGGTGCACGACGAACCGCCACGGCAACTTCTCCGGGTGCGTGGTCGTCGTACCGAACGCCCCCACGGGGAAGGGTCTCCTCACCGCGACCGACGGGACGTACACCGCGCGTGTCGCCTTCACGGTGAGCTGATGCGGTCGACCGTCCGATCCTCGGGCGCACCGGGATCCCCGGCCGATCGGACCGGGCGCACCCTAATGGACCCGTCCGGTCGTTGACCCCCGATGCCCGGAACGGCACCCGGCCCCGGTCGGGACCCGCCCCCGGTCGATCCGGCCCGCGCGGAGGTGGACCCGGACCGGATCGCCCGGATGGAAGCGGGACTCACCCAGGGCGACTACGGCAAGATCACCAGCGTCCTCATCGCGCGACGCGGCAGGATCGCCTACGAACGGTACTTCGACGAGGCCGGGGCGTCGGCGCGACGGAACACCCGGTCGGCGACGAAGACGGTCACGGGGCTCCTCGTCGGGATCGCCATCGATCGCGGCTGGATCTCGAGCGTCCGGGCCACCGTGGGCTCGTTCTTCCCCGAGCTGAGCGATCTCGCCCATCCGGATCCGCGGAAGTCGGAGATGACGATCGAGGACCTGCTGACGATGAGCTCGGTGCTGGAGTGCGACGACACCAACCCGTTCTCCCGCGGGAACGAGGAGCGGATGTACCTCGTGGAGGACTGGGTCCGTTTCGCGCTCGATCTTCCGGTGCGCGGCTTCCCCTCCTGGCGACCGCGGCCGGAGGAGTCGCCGCACGGCCGGAGCTTCAGCTACTGTACGGCCGGCGTCGGGCTCCTCGGCGGCGTCCTCACCCGCGCCGCCGGCCGGCCGATCCCCGAATGGACCGGGGAGGCGCTGTTTGACCGACTCGAGATCCCCGAGGTGGCGTGGCCGCGCACTCCGACCGGCCTCGCGTTCACCGGCGGGGGTCTCCCCCTGACGAGCCGGGAGCTGCTCCGGCTCGGTCAGCTCTACTTGGACGGGGGAAGCTGGGGCGGACGCCGGGTCGTCTCCGCATCCTGGGTCCGGGCGTCCCTCGAGCCGCACGTGAGCGTGGACGACGAGACCGACTACGGGTACCTCTGGTGGCTGCGACGGCTCGGCTCCGGGGACCGGACCGTCTCCGGCGCGTTCATGCAGGGGAACGGGGGGAACAAGGTCGCGATCTTTCCGGAACCGGGTGCGACGGTGGTGATCACGGCCGTCAACTTCGGCGCGTCCCGCGGCGAGCGCCTCGAGGACCGGCTGCTGACCGAGCAGATCCTGCCCGCCCTCGCCTGAGTCGGATCGCACCGGCGCCTCGGGACACTGCGCCCGGGTTCGGGGTGCGGGGAGAGGGATTTGAACCCACGAACCCCTACGGGACCAGACCCTGAATCTGGCGCCTTTGGCCAAGCTTGGCAATCCCCGCGCGGGCGTCCCGAGCGGGGTGGCCCTTAAGATGATTTGGCCGCCGCCGGCGCGTGCCGGCCCCTACGGGCCGCCTCGGAGCGCCGCGAGGAGAGGGAGGAACTCGTACGAGCCCACATGCATCCTCCCGTTGACGAAGAGGGTCGGCGTCTCCTCGACCCCGGCCTCCCGGCCGCTCTCCTGGTCCTCCGCGATGCGCCGGGCCGGCGCCCCCGAGGCGAGGTCCCGGTCGTAGACCGTCATGTCGAGCGGCAACTCGCGGGCGAGCCGACGCAGCGGTCCGTCGGAGAGATCGTTCTGTTGCCGGAAGAGCCGGTCGTGCATCATCCAGAACTTCCCCTGAAGGTCCGCGGCTTCGGCCGTCTCGGCGGCTCGGACGGCGTGCGGGTGCTCGTCCGGCACGGGATAGTTGCGGAAGGCGAAACAGAGGTCGTCCCCCAGTTCCCGGATCACCTCCTCGACGATCGGCGCGAGGTGGGCGCAGTGCTCGCACTCGTAGTCCCCGTACTCGACGAGCGAGTACCGGGCCCCCGGGGGGCCCCGCAGGTGGTCCCGAGCCTCGAGCGGGAGGATCAGGGACGGCAACAGCGATGCGGGCGAGGACGGTTTCGGGTCGGGCACGGATCCTCCGGGGAAACGCCGGCCGACTACATACGTTCGGCCCGCGACGGACGGTTCACCGGGGTCAGCGCAGCCCGTCCTGGAACTTGATCGAGGCGTGACTGCCGTTGCAGAACGGCATGTTGGTCGATGCCCCGCATCGGCAGAGCGTCACGCGGTTGCGGACCTCGTACGGTGTGCCGTCCGGCGATTCGACCCGGACCCCTCCGCGCACCCACAGCGGGCCGCTCACGCGGAGCACCGGGTCCTCGACGAGCCCGATCGACGGCGGGAGGGTCGGCTCGACCGTCTGGCCCGTCGCCTTGTCGCGCAGGACGAGCCGACCCGAGGGGCAGTGGGCCGCCTCCCGGATCACCAGCTCGCGGACCTTCGGGTCGTCGGTCCGGGCGATGAGGGACCAGATCTTCCCTCCCGGATCGCAGAACCGGGCGAAGGCGCAGTACCCTTCCGCGTCGCTCAGGGTGTGGGTCGGCCCGTCGAGGTGCTCCGACTGTCGCTCGAGGGGTCGTCGCGACGCGGTCTCCTTCCCCTCGAAGCCGACCCGAAGGTGGCTGTTGTCGCAGAACGGCTTGGTCTTCGACTGACCGCACCGGCAGAGGAAGTACTCCTCGTCCACGGGGAACGTACGTCCTTCCTTCCACTCCCACGACTCGTCCCGCTCGTTCGGAACGATCGTCTGCACCGAGAGCGGCACCTTGCCCACCACGCGGTACGGTCCGTGCGAGCTCACCACGATCTTCATCGGACCCACTTCGGTCATCGCATCCCCTCGCCGGGTCCGACCGTTCGGACGATAGGACGGTTGCGGGTGTCGCCGCCGGGGCCCCGCCCGAAGCGTTACGCTGCGGGCGTCGGCGGGACCGCGCGCGGGCGTCCCTTCTCGCGTTCGAGGACCGCGAGCGCCTCGCGCACGGTCGCCCGGTCGTGGACGATGGCGCGAAGGGCCTTCAGCATCGGGACGGGATGGTCCGACTGCCAGATGTTGCGACCCATGTCGATCCCGTGGGCGCCCGCGTCGATCGCGTCGCGCGCGAGCGTGAGGGCCGCCTCGTCGCTGTCGAGCTTCGGGCCTCCGGCCACGACGATCGGGACGGGACACGCCTCCACGACCTTCGCGAACCCGTCGCAGTAGTACGTCTTCACCAGGTGCGCCCCGAGCTCGGCGGAGACGCGGCAGGCGAGCGCGAGGTAGCGCTGGTCCCGCTTCTCGAGCTCCTTCCCGACGGCCGTGATCGCCATCACCGGGATCCCGTACTCCTCGCCGCCGTCGACGAGCTCCCCCAGGTGCACGAGCGACTCGTGCTCGTGGGGCGCGCCGACGAACACGCTCAGGGCGACCGCGCTCACGTTCAGGCGGGCCGCCTCCTCCATCGACGTCGTGATCGCCTCGTCGGAGAGATCCTCCTTGAGGACCGTGACCCCGCCCGACACGCGGAGGACGACCGGCGTCGAGGTCGTGGGGTCGACGCACCGCCGCAGGATCCCGCGGGTGAGCGCGACCGCGTCGGCGTGCGGGAGGAGCGGGGCGATCGTCGCCCGGGCGTCCTCCAGGTGATGGGTGGGCCCCATGAAGTATCCGTGGTCGACCGCGAGCATGACCGAGTTCCCGCTCGACGGCGAAAAGAGTCGGTGCATCCGGTTCGCGAGACCCCAGTCCATCCGCGTCGCCTCGAGCGGGGACGGGCCGCGGGACCTTTTGTAGGTTACTCGGCGGCGCGCGGAGCGCGCGACCCGCCGTCCGGCGCCTCCCGCTCCGCGGGACGGCGGGTCACGGGCACCCGGCGGTCCTCCTTCACCCGGTTGAGGACGACCTGGGTGTTCGTCCGCTCGACGTGGGGGTCCTGGAGGGCGTGCTTCACGAAGCGATCGAGATCGCGACGATCCCGGAACCGACCGATCAGCAGCGCGTCGTTCTCGCCCGTGACGTCGTAGATCGCGTAGGCCCGGGGATCGTGCGCGAGGCGCTCCTCGACCTCCCGGAGCCGCCCCTTCGAGATCCGGATCCCGACCGCGGCCCAGAGGTCCCACCCCAGCTGCTCGTCGTCGAGGATCGGCACGTAGCCGCGGATGACCCCGGCGGACTCCATGCGGGCGACCCGGGCGCTCACCGTCGTGGGCGAGACCTTGAGCCGGTGGGCAAGCTCGCGATGGCTGCGACGCGCGTCGACGTTGAGCTCCTCGAGGATCGAGCGGTCGAGCTCGTCGAGCATGGACGTTCTGCGCATGGTATCCGATCGAAGTAGCCAGAATTAATGGTATGGGTACCGAATCTGGAAGTTCGTCCAATTATGGTGCCCGAACGTTGATGTAGCGGGGCACGCTCGGTGCTCCTCGAGGCGGTCGCGTGTCCCCCACGAAGGAAGCGAAGAGCTCGACGAAGTCGCCGAAGGGCGCCTGGGACGGAGGGGTGGTCCTCGAGCAGCTAAAGGCCCAGAACGTGCGGTGGGTCCAGCTGTTCTACACCGACGTCTTCGGCGGCTACAACCAGGTCGACGTACCGCTCGCCACGCTCGACGCGGACTCGTTCGTCTCGGGCGTCCCCAAGCTGGACGGCTCGTCGGTCCGCGGCTTCCGCGAGATCTTCGAGTCGGACATGCTGCTCGTCCCGGACCCGCGGACGCTCGCCACGATCCCGTGGAACCCCGAGGCCGGCGGCACGGTCCGGTTCATCTGTGACGTGCGCGTCGGCGGGACCAAGGAGCCGTACGGCCACGATCCCCGCTGGGTGGCCCGTCGGACCGAGGCGGTCCTCGCGGCCGCGGGCTACGACACCTCGTACTGGGGGCCCGAGATCGAGTTCTGGGTGTTCGACTCGGTCCAGCTCCTCCCGTCGTACCAGGGCGTGAAGGACGCCTGGGCCGGGGCCGGCTACCTCGTCAACCAGCCGGAGTCGCCGTGGGCCGTGGGGGACGGCCACACGACCGTGCGGTTCAAGGAAGGATACCACCGCACCCCGCCGACCGACTCGCTGCTGCCGCTTAGGGCCGAGATGTGCAACATCCTCGCCGACGACTTCCACATCGTGATGGACGCCCACCACCACGAGGTCGCGACCGCGAGCCAGTCGGAGATCAACGTCCGGTTCGACGAGCTCGTCCCGATGGCGGACCACATCCAGGACGTCCGCTACGTGATCAAGAACGTCGCCCACCGCCACGGCAAGGTCGGGTGTCTCATGCCGAAGCCCGTCTTCGGCGACAACGCGATTGGCATGCACACGAACCAATCGCTCTGGTCGAAGGGGAAGGCGGCGTTCTACGACCCCTCGGACGCCTATGCCGAGCTGAGCCAGACGTGCCGGTACTACATCGGCGGCCTCCTCGAGCACGCGCGCGCCCTCTGCGCGATCACGAACCCGACGACGAACTCCTACCGCCGGCTCGTGCCGGGCTACGAGGCCCCGGTGTTCATCGCCTGGAGCCGCGCGAACCGCTCGGCCAACGTCCGCATCCCCGCCTACCACCGGGGCCGCCCGGCGGCCAAGCGGATCGAGTACCGTACGCCGGATTCGGCGGCGAACATCTACCTCACCGAGGCCGCGCTCGCGCTCGCGGGCCTGGACGGGATCAAGCGGAAGCTCGAACCGCCGGCGCCCGTCGACGAGAACATCTACCGGCTCACGCCGGCGAAGCGCAAGCAGCTCGGCGTCCGGGAGCTCCCGGGCTCGCTCGGGGAGTCGCTCGACTGCCTCGCCTCGGACCGGGCGTTCCTGAAGCCCGCCTTCGCGGACTCGCTGCTCGACACCTACCTCGAGATGAAGCGCGAGGAGCAGCTCGAACTCAACCTGCGGCCCCACCCGTACGAGTTCTACCGGTACCTCGACGTCTAGCCGGGCAGGCTCGCGGGCGACCGCCGCCTTCAACCCCTTCCCCGCCCTCGGAGAAGCCGATGTCCCACGCCGTCCGCGTGACCGGCGGGCCGATCTTCACCGGCACGCGGTACGTGGAAGCGCTCCTCGTCGAGGACGGGGTCGTCCGCGCCGC
>JASHSX010000080.1 GCA_030040865.1 Thermoplasmata archaeon
TCGTCGACCGTCGGGTAGTCGGCCCGATAGTAGTACCCCGGCCACCGGGTCTCCGTCCGGAACCGGGTATGCCGAAGGACGGCCTCGGCCGTCCAAACGCGATGGTCGAGCTCCCAGACGCGTTGGAGCTCGTGGAGCGTCGACGCGGCCGACGCCGAGAGGTCCTGCCGCAGGAGCGAAAGATGCTGGAGCCCCCGCTCGAGCAGGGCGTCGTTCGTGGTATAGTTGGACCCGACCCCCCCGCCGTACTCGTCCATGATCTTCTCGAGGCGGAGTAGCCCCTGTTCCGGGAACAGGACGTCCGGGACCACGGTACCCCCCGTGACCCGGCGCCGGGCAGTGTCGGCCCGTTCGAGGGGCGCGAAGATCGATTTCCGCCAGGACTCGATCTCCGTCGCCGACGGTCCGGGGCGACCCGGGTGGTCCTTGAGATACCGGACCGCGCCCTTGGCGGCCAGGCGTCCCTCGGTGAACGACCCGCTCGAGAACTTGTGCGCGCTCCCGCCGACGGTATCGCCGGCGCCGAACAGTCCTTCGATCGTGGTCATGCGATTGTAGCCCCATCGGTACTCCGGGGTCGCGAGGTCGTCCGGCCCGCTCGCCCACATCCCGGCGCAGACCGCGTGGGAGCCGAGGACGTACGGCTCTGAAAGTACCAGCTCGACCGGCCCCTTGGCCGGATCCGTGCCCTGCGCCGCCCAGGTGACGACCTGGCCCACGGTCATGTTGAGGAAGGCCCCCCAGCCGGTCCGCTCCTTCTCGGGGGAATCGAGCACCCGCTCGGTGTGCATCAGGATCGGGCCGCGTCCGGCGTTGATCTCGCGCAGCATCAGGTCGTTCCGCAGACAGGTCGGCATCGGCTTCGCGTCGGCGTACGCGCCGACCCGATCCCGAAGACCGCCCAGCTGCGTGACCTCGTAGCTCTCCCCGGCGGCGTTCGTGGCGATCGACTTGAGGTACAGGAACCACGCCCCGACCGGCCCGTAGCCGTCCTTGAACCGCGTGACGACGAGCCGGTTCTCCATCTGGGTCATCTCGACGCCCAGCGGAATCAGGAGACCGTACGCGGAACCGGACGACCACGGCGGGTACCAGGTCCGGCCCCACCCCTCCCCCGAGGACCGCGGCCGATACAGATGCGAGGCGCCGCCGGCGGCCACGATGACCGCCCGCGCCCGGTAGACCCGGAACGAGCCGTCGCGCGCGCTGAACCCCACGGCGCCCGCGATGCGCCGGGGCTCCTCGACGTCGCGAAGCAGATGGGTAACTACGACGCCCTCGTGGACCTCGGTCGCCGCCTTCCGGGCTGCCTCGGCGATGATCGGTTTGTACGACTCGCCGTGGATCATCACCTGCCATCGGCCCTCGCGGACGTAGCGGCCGGAGGCCGGGTCGGTGAGGATCGGAAGCCCCCACTCCTCGAACAGGTGGACCGAGGAGTCGACGTGACGGGCGACGTCGAAGACGAGGTCCTCGCGCGAGAGTCCCATGAGATCGTTGCGGACGTACCGCACGAAATCCTCCGGGCGATTCTCGTGCCAGCGCAGGCCCATGTAGCAGTTGATCGCGCTCAGACCCTGGGCGACCGCCCCGCTGCGCTCGATCGCGGCCTTCTCGACGAGGACGATCTTGAGGTTCCGTCCCCAGTACCTTGCCTCGAAGGTTGCTCCGCAGCCGGCGAACCCCCCGCCGACGACGAGCAGGTCGCAGTCGACGACGCGATCGGAGGAAGAAGGACGGGGCTCCATCGTACCTCGCTCAGAGCGGGTTCGGCCACGGACCGTTCAGGGTCGGCAGGGCGTCGACGGCAAGATAGTCCGGTTCGAAGGAGAGCAGCGGGGAGTCGAACGATTCGGGGGCGGGCGGAGGCGCGTTGGCCGGAGACTCGATCGAGTCCCACTTCGTACGGCGGATGGGGTACTCGAACTCCTTGACCGCTCCGCCGCGGAGTTCGATGCGCCACTGGATCCGATCGGCCATTCGGTTCGGGACCACGCGGTGCCCCAGCGGAGCAAAGTCCGCGTACCCGCGGACTTCAATCGCGCCTTCGGGGCAGGCCTTCACGCAGGCGAAGCACTCCCAGCACATTCCGGGCTCGACGTTCACCGCGCGACCCTGGACCGGGTCGATGTGCATGATATTGCTCGGGCAGATGTTCACGCACTGAGTGCAGCCGAGGCACTTCTCGGGCAGCACGTAGGTGGGCATCGTGGATCCCGGCGGGCGGACGGTTCGGCCGACCTACCCCTCCATGAAAAGCGTTCCCCCGCCACCGCGGTGGCTCGTCACACCGGCCGGATCCGTTCGGTCACCTGGGAGGCCAGCTCCGCGGACACCGAAGCGATCCCGTGGGCACAGCGAGCGTGCTCGCGGAACCGGCGCTGCACCTCCTCGGCGGTCGACGCCCGCAACCTCCACTCGCAGGGGTTCCCGAGCGAGGAGCACTCGAAGGAGACGGATCCCGTCATGCGGCCACCGCGGGTCGCGCGAGAGATAAATTTATGCCCTGCTTCCGACGAAGTCGAGTAGGCCATGGGTGACCCCGTCGCCGAGGCCGAGCTCGCGAACCGCGTGGCCGACTTCCTCGAACAGAACTCGGGGCGGCCGTTCTGCTATCACGGCCTCTACGAAGAACTCCTCGCCCCGCTCGCTCGGGGGGACCGGGACACGCTGCTCGATGCGACCCGCGCGGCGGCCGATCGGGCGGTGCAGAACGGGAGAGCGCGAAGGGAGTACGTCTCTGCGACGGCGATCGGCGTGCATTGCGAGGACTCGATGTACTGGTCGGTTCGATCGGCGTGCACCCGCCTCGAGCAGTTCGGACCGGAATATGAGTCGCCGACGATCCTCGCGAGACTCGGCTCTCACATTCGCTGCCACGGTCTCTGACGTCGGAAGTAGCCCTCGCGGAGGGCGGAGACCCATGCCGCGACGGCCGATTCCGGAGACTCTAAGTGCGGGTACCTCGATCGGTCCATACGTCGTTCCTGACGGTCGTTCTGGTCGCGATAGCGCTGGGCGCCCTGCCCTCGGTCGGTCACGCGACCCCCGGCGGGACCCCCGCGGCCGTCGGCTCCGAGGCCGAGTACGGGTATTCGGAGCGATCGTACGCCCTGCCGGGATTCGATGCGCTCAGTGGCTACCTGCTCAATCTCAACGGGCTCGACGCGCAGATCCCGACGCTGTCGAGCGACTCGGGTCAGCCCTTCGGGATCTATTATGTGGACAATTCGTCGGACCTCGAATTCTTCAACCTGAGCACCGCGACGGTGCATCGGGTCGCGCACGTGGTGCCGCTCTACGAACGGTGGGGGTACAACGCGATGCTCGACAACGAATTTTGGATCGAATATGGGAGCGATGATGCCTTGTTCTTCGGGACGACGACCGCGCACGGAACCGAGTACAGCCTCGAGCTCGTGAACCTGCGGACGGGCCACCTTCTCATGTGGAACACGTCGGACCCCACGGATTCGGTGAATCAGGAGGCGATGTACGTGGGGAACAACACCGTGCTCGTCCTTTCTTCGAGCGACACCGCGGTGGGGTACAATCTCAAGAGCCGACAGTCGTGGTCGGCCGGGGCCCTGGCGTTCTTCGAGGCGAACAACGTCTATTGGATCCCCGAGCTTCGCCAGCTGATCAGCGTCGAAGCGCAAGGTTCGACTGACGATGAGATCGAGCAGCTCAACGCGTCGTTCGATGCCGAGGGGCACATCCACTTCGAGAAGGTCGCTCAGTTCGCCGTCGACCACGACGTGCGGTTCAACTTCGTGAACGGCATCGGGTACGACGCGACCGAGCACGCGATCGCCTTCTCCGCCGGGTACTTCCGCGGCGACTCCGTCTTCACGTACGTCCTCCGGTACGGGCCCAACGGGCTCCTCAACTCTACCGGCGAGGTACGCTACGCTCTGTACAAAGGCTCGAAGCAGGTGGCCGCCACGGTCCTGGAGGGTCAGCGATACGTCTACACGTCCGCCTACGACCTCGGGGACACTCTCGGGGGAGTCCAGTACCTGTTCGACCCCTGGACCGGCCAGACGAA
>JASHSX010000081.1 GCA_030040865.1 Thermoplasmata archaeon
AGGCGGACGTTGTACCGCATCCCGATCCGGCGTGCGAGCGCGACGTACCGGTCGGCGAGTTCCCCGTGTCCCTCCAAGGCTTCCCGCTCTGCCAGGGCAAAAAGGTCCGCGACCCGCTCGCGGGCGATGCGGACCATCGTGCCGGTCCGCCGCCCGCGACGACCTCCTTTCACGGAGGTTGCGGCTGCTGGCATACGGGGCAGTAGACCGCGGCCCGCGATATCACGGTGCGGCACCGCACGCAGTACTTGCCGCTCGGAGGGGGGGCCATCGGACCGGTGGCCCCGGCGGGGAGGGGGACGGCATAGGGAGTCGGCCCGACGGGAGTCGCGTACGGCGGGTACGGAGACGCGGATCCGGCCGGGCCCCCGGACGGGGGCGGCGGGGGCGGCGGCGGGATCGTCGTCACCGTAGGATCGTTCTGGGGCAACGTGTAGCCGCACTTCGCGCAGAAGAGCGTCCCGTCGGGAGCGAGCTCCCCGCAGTGGAGGCAGACCGGCACATCGGGAGCAAGGTTAATGGGGATTTATCACCGTCCAACAGACGGTGAGATCCCGGTCGGTCGCGCTCGTCACGAAGGACCCGGCCCTCTACGGAGAGCTCGCGGGTTTCCTGAGGGAGCGCGGTCTTCCGTCGGTGAGCCTTCTGCCCGGTCAGCGGATCCCGGACCGCGTCGCGGTCGTCCTCACGTCGCCCGCGGAAGCGCGCCAGATCGACCACCCGCGCGTCCTCACGGTCGCCGAGGACGGCGATCGGACCTCGCTCGCGGCGGCGATCGAGCACGCCCTGGGCGCCGGCGACGGGTCGGAGGGGATCGTCGTCGGGATCGACCCGGGTCCCCGGCCCGGCTATTCCATCCTCTCGGGTCGCACCTGCCTCGGGGAGGGGAACCTCGACTCACCGGAGTCCGCGGGACCGTTCGCGAACCACCTCCACCATCGCTTCCCGTCCCGTGCGGTCGTCTACCGGGTCGGCTCGGGGGACCCGCCCGCCCGGAACCGGATCGTGAACTCGCTGCTCTCCCACCGACGTTCGGTCGAGCTCGTCAACGAGCGCGGCACGACGCCGCGCGGCCACCGCCGGCCGCGCGACGCGATGGCCGCCCGCTCGATCGCCCAGGCGCCCGGCGACCTCGTGCGTGAGCCGCTCACCTGGAGGTTCACGCCCGGCGAGATCGCCAACCTCCAGCGGCTGAGCCGCGAAGGAAGCGGGGGGCGGATCACGATCTCCCGAACGAGCGCGGAGCGGGTCCTCTGCGGCGACATCTCTCTCGCCGAGGCGGTCGCGGAGTCGATCGGCCGTCGCGGGGCACCCGCCGACCGCCCCCGCGTCGAACGGCTTTGATTAAGTAATCCCGCGACCGGTCGGCCCGGCGGTGACGCTTCCCGCCGGGGTCGACGCGCGCGCCCGCCGTCTCGCCCTTGCCAACGCCGTGGAGCACGGCGGAACGGCCCAGGTCGGATCGGTCGTGGCCCGTCTCCTGGCGACCGACCCCGCGCTCCGGGGTTCCGCCGCCGAGGTGCGATCGGTCGTGAGCGACGTCGTGGGAGAGATCACGGGCCTCCCCCTCGCGGAGCTCACGGACCGCCTCGCGGCGCTGGGCGGACCCGAGCCGGAGCGGGAGCGCCCGCCGCCCTCCACCACCGGCGAGTTCCCGGAGCTACCCGGCGCGGTCCCCGGAAAGGTCGTGCTCCGACTCGCGCCGTTCCCGAGCGGCAGCCTCCACATCGGCAACGCCCGTATGCTGTTCGTGAACCAGTACTATCGGGCCCGTTACGACGGCCGACTCCTGCTCGTCTTCGACGACACGATCGGGAACGAGGAGAAGCGGGTCGAGCCGGAGTTCTACGACATGATCCGGGCCGACCTCGAGCGGGCCGGGATCGTCCCGGACGCGACGTACTTCAAGTCCGACCGTATCGGCCTGTACTACCCGTGGGCCCGGCGCATCATCGATCGGGGCGGAGCGTACGTCTGCACCTGCCCGGCCGAGCTCCTGCGTGCGAATCGCGCCTCGGGCACCGCGTGTCCCGAGCGGTCGCAGTCGATCGAGGAGACCGGGGCCGCCTGGCAGAGGATGCTCGACGGAGGGTTCGCGCCGGGGGAGGCCGTACTGCGACTTCGGACCGACCTCCAGGATCCGGACCCCGCGTTCCGGGACCGCGTGCTGTTCCGCCTGAGCGACCTGGACCACCCCCGGGTCGGTCGGAAGTATCGGGTCTGGCCGCTCCTCGAGGTCGCCGCGGCGGTCGACGACATCGAACTCGGGATCTCGCACGTGATCCGGGGCAAGGACCTCGTGATGGAGGACCGGATGGAGCGGTTCCTGTGGGAGCTCCTCGGTGTACAGGGGCCGCCGTTCCTGCACTGGGGGATCCTGCGCGTGCGCGAGGCGAAGGTCTCGAAGAGCAAGTCGTACCGGGAGGTGAAGAGCGGCCTCTACGACGGCTGGTCCGACCCGAGGACGTGGTCCCTGCTGTCGCTCGATCGCCGGGGGATCTCGATGGACGCGCTGCGCACGTTCACCCTTTCCTTCGGCCTCTCGTTGGCCGACATCGAGGTGCCGGCGGAGACCCTGTACGCAGAGAACCGGAAGCGGATCGATGCCACCACCCCCCGACGCGCGTTCGTCCCCGACCCGGTCCACGTCGCGGTCGAAGGATACCCGGCCGACCTCGCGACGGTCGAACTGCCGAACCACCCGGACCTCCCCGCCATGGGGTCCCGCTCGGTCACGGCCGGGCCGGAGTTCTTTCTGCCCCGCAAGGACGTGGAACGGAACCGGGGGGCGGAGGTCCGGCTCAAGGACCTCGTGAACGTGCGGCTCCCGGCGTCGCTCCCGGTCGGGGACGACGTCGTGCCCGTGACGTTCACGACCCGGGAGAACCGGAGACTTCCGCGCCTTCAGTGGGTCGGTGCGGCCGACGCCGTGCCCGTCGATCTGCTCGGCATCGAGGGCGACCACACCACCGGATGGGGCGAGCGTTCGCTCGCCGCTGCGCCCCCGCGGCAGATCTTCCAGTTCGAGCGCGTCGGGTTCGTGCGAGTCGAGGCTTCGTGGGCCCCCGGCCAGACTCCGGTCCGGGTCGTCTTCGGACATCCGTAGTCCGGCGACCGTATTTTGTAGCCGGAGCCCCATCGAATCGGGGGCGTCCGATGAAGTTCCTGCACACGTCGATCACGGTCAAGCGGATGGAGGAGAGCCTCGCCTTCTACACCGAGGTCCTAGGGCTCGAGTTCGAGCGGCGTCGGACCATCCCGGAGAACCACGCCGAGATCGCGTTCGTGCGGGACCCCGTGACCGGCGCCCGGGTCGAACTCACCCACTGGGACGGGAAGGAGGAGTTCGAAGCCGGCGAGCAGCTCGACCACCTCGCCTTCGAGGTGGCGGACCTGGACCGGTTCCTCCTCAAGGTCCGCACGAAGGGGGTCCGGGTCGCGAAGGAGCCGTACCGCCTCTCGGGCGGCAGCTCGCGCATCGCGTTCATCCTCGATCCGAACGACGTCTGGATCGAGCTCATCGAGACGGCGCCTCCCGCCGGCTGACCGGACGGACGTGGCGGACGCCCAGGCCTCCGGGACGGACGACGAGCGGCGGTGGGCGCTCGAGTCGGTCTTCGGAGCGACGTTCTTCGTCCGGTTCGCCTTCGGCATCACGCTCGCGGTCTTCGCGGAGTACCTGACCGGACACCCCGGGCTCACGGGCAACGACGTCGCGGCCGTCGGGCTCGTGAGCGGGGCCGCCCCGGTCGGGGAGTTCACGACCGTCCTCTTCTCGGGCGTCCTCGCCGACCGTCGGGGCCGGTTCCCCGTCCTCTTCGGGGGGATCGCCGCCGCGACGGGACTGTTCGCGCTCGTGGCGGCCACCCGCTCCGAATACGCGCTCGCCGGGATCAACTTCCTCTTCGGCATCGCCAGCGGCGCCATCCTCGCCGCGAGCCTCGCGGTGATCGCGGAACGGGCGGGCGCCGACGAGCGCGGGCTCGAGATGGGCCGGTTCGACGCCGTGAACCTCTTCGGCTGGATCGGCGGCTTCGCCTTCGGACTGTTCCTGCTCTCGTTCGTCCCCGACCGACTGCTCGGGCTCTCGTTCCTCCTGGGGGCAGGCCTGCTCGCCGGGGGGCTGGGTCTCGCCGTCCATCTCGCCCGACGGGTCCCGCGACGTCCGGGCGCGCGGGGCGAGCCGGTGCGGTCGATCTTGAGGACGACGTTCCGGCTCCGGGTCCTGCTCGTCACCCTGCCGTGGCTCGTCATCTACATGCTGATCGGTTTCGCGCTGGTCTTCCTGGGCACGGCGGCGAAGTCGTCGGGCCTTCCGCTGACCTACCTCGCCGCGGCGATCGGGGGCGGCGGACTCCTTCTGGTCCTCACGCAGCCGCGGTTCGGCCGGCTCGCCGACCGGTTCGGCCGCCGCCCGATGATGACCGTGGGCGCCGGGGGCTTCGTCGGCGTGATGGTCTGCGCGTCACTGCTCGTCGCCTACGGGACCCCGATCCCGCTCCTCGCGGCGACCGGAGTCTGTGTGCTCGTCGCCCTGGTGTACGGCCCCGCGGCGCTCGCCGCGCTCGCCGACCTTTCGGTCCAGATCAGCCGGGCGACGACGATGGCGGTCTACTCGCTCACGATCTCGCTCGGCATGTGGCTCGGGCTCATCGTCGGGACCCAGCTGTACGACCGCCTGGGGAATCTGGGGCTCTACCTCTTCTTCGGCACGGTGGCGGCCGGGCTGGTGGTGCTCACCGCGGCGCGCTACGTCGTCGACGCCCGCGACACGGCCCCCCGGGCTACGACTCCGGCTCGATGACGATGTGCCGGAGGATCGGGAACTCCGTCCGGAGGGCCAGTCCGACCTCGTCGATCGCGGACTCGAGCTGATCGGTCGTGAGCCCGTTCTGGAAGTTGACCCGCAGCGCGAGGAGGGCGTCCTCGGGGCCGAGCAGCATCGACTGGAATCCCCGGACGCTCACGACCCTCGGGTCCCGCTCGACGATGGCGAGGATCTTGCGGGCCTCGGTGGACGAGAGGGCCCGGCCGATGAGGTACTCCCGGCTCTCGGCCGTGAGGACGAAACCCGTCGCGATAAGGAGGATCCCCTCGGTCGCGGCGGTCGCGCCGTCGATCACGGCGTCCCCGGTCCGGTAGATGAGGAGGAGGCCCACGAACGCGACGACGCTCCCGGCCACCGCGACCAGGTCCTGGTAGAAGATCGCCTTCAGCCCCTGGTTCGCGGACTCGAGGAGCGCCTGGAGGGTCTCCCGGCCGATCCTCAGTTCGCGGAGGGTGATCCAGATCCCAGCGAGGCTCACGAGGGCGGTCGCCCCCACGACCAGGAGCCCCTCGGGGATGTGGGAGATCGGGGTCGGGGCGGCGATCTGCTCGACGCCGGTCGTGAGCGCGATCACCCCGGCCACGGTGAAGGTGACGACGATCGCGACGAACGCCCAGAAGAACCGCTCCTTCCCGCGCCCGAAATGGTAGAGGTGGTCGGCCGGGCGCCGGGACTGGTAGAGCCCCCAGAGAAGGAGCGCGCTCCCCACGAGGTCCGTGATCGTGTAGATCGCCTGGGAGAGGACCGCCCGGCTGCCCGAGAGGAGCGCGATGTCGAGGTTGACCGCGAAGAGGGCGCCGTTCAGGAGCAGGGTCGCGACGAGGATGACCTGCGGTCGCATCGATCGCCCGGGGTCTCCTCCGGGGCGTCCTCCCACGGGGAACCGGCGGATTAAGCGTTCTCTTTCCCTGGGACCGCTCCCCGAGACCAACAGTTAAATCGCGCGAGCCCGTGCTCGCCGCCGGACGTTCTCCATGAGCGAACCGGCGGTCGGCACGGTCGTCGCGCACGCGTCGAGCGCGACCGCCCCCGCGACCCACCGGTTCCCCCGGCCGCCGCTGAGCCGCATGGGCCTCTCGCCCGGAAAGCGCACCCGGCTCCACCACCTTCTCTACGAGCACGGCCCCGGTGGGGGGACGTTGCTGGTCCTGCCGATCGACCAGGGCCTGGAGCACGGCCCGGTCGACTTCTTCGCGAACCCGGAGTCGCTCGATCCGCGCTACCAGTTCGAGCTCGCGCGCGAGGGGAACTTCAGCGCGATCGCGCTGCACATCGGTCTCGCCGAGAAGTACTACCACGAGTTCGCGGGCGAGGTCCCGCTCATCCTGAAGCTGAACGGCAAGACCGGCATCCCGTCCGACGCGCAGGCGTTCAGCGCGCTCACGGGCACGGTCGACGACGCCGTTCGCCTCGGCGCCGACGCCGTCGGCTACACGGTCTACGTCGGCTCCCCGGCGCAGGACCGGGACTTCCTCCAGTTCACGGAGGTCCGTCGCCGGGCGGCGCGGTTCGGGATGCCCGTGATCGTCTGGGCGTACCCCCGCGGTGAGGCGGTCGCGAAGAAGGGAGGCAAGGAGAGCCTCTACGCGATCGACTACGCGGCGCGCGTCGCGCTCGAGCTCGGCGCCGACGTGGTGAAGGTCAACTATCCGGTCGCGTCCCAGAAGGACGCGGACAGCCCGGCGCCGTACAACACCCTCCACCTCGATCCGGACGCGGCGTTCCGCAAGGTGGTGGAGAGCGCGGGCCGAGCGCTCGTCCTCGTCTCGGGCGGCGAGAAGGTCGACGACACCGACCTCCTCCGCAAGGTCCGCTCGTCGATGGACGCCGGGGCGACGGGGATCATCTTCGGGCGGAACCTCTGGCAACGGACGAAACCGGAGGCGCTCAAGATCACGCGCGACCTCCATGCGATCTTCCGCGAGTACGCGCAACCCCCGACCTAGGACCCCGCTCCGGCTCTTCGTCCGGATCGTCGGCGACGACCATCCGAAGGCGTGCACCGGTCGCCGGCTGCTGCACCGGGGCCTGGCCCGGACGTTCCGCTCCGACGGCCGCGCGCTGGCGCCGGTCGTGCTCGATCCGTTCGCGCGCGATCCGCTCTCGGGGGCCGATCGGGACCTCGCCCGCCGCGGCGGCCTCCTGGTCGTCGACTGCTCGTGGAACCGGCTGGCGAACCGGGGCGCGTTCGCCGCCCACGACGTGGGACCGCGCGATGGGCTCGTCCGGCGGCGCCTCCCGATCCTGATCGCGGCGAACCCCCAGCACTACGGGCGGATCGCGGAACTCAACACGGTCGAGGCCTTCGCGGCGGCGCTGCACATCGTCGGCCGTCCCCAGGAGGCCGCGGAGACGATCGCGGGGTTCCCGGGGGGCGACGGGTTCCTGACGTTGAACCGGGACCGGCTCGCACGCTACGCGCGGGCCCGCTCGCCGGCCGAGATCCTCGTGGCGGAGCGCGAGCTGTTCGGGCCCGGCGACGCCTAGGCCCGAACGGGGGTCCGTAGCCCGGGCGCGCTCGACGAGCGCCGACCGGGTGCGGGGGGCCGGAGTTCCCGGCGGCCGGTCCCGCGGACCGGCGCGCCCTTTGAACCGGCGAATGCCCTAGGCAACAGGGTCCTAAGCCCTGCCTCGCTGGCCCCCCCGACGGCGCCGGGCGGATTGGCCGAGCTGGAGCACCCCCGCACAGGAAGCACGACCGCTGGAACGCAGTAGCCCCGGCAGGAGTTCCGGCCAGCGGGGTCGGTCTCCCCCGCGGCGTTCGAACCTGCGTCGCGAGATCCAGAGTCTCGCATGATTGGCCACTACACCACGGGGCTACGCGAAAGCCAGCGTCGGCTCCGACATAAACGTTGCCGAGAACGCGGTCCGCCGCGAGCGCCCGGAGGAGCGGGGACCACACGGCACAAATAGCCGGGCTCAGTCCACCGCGAGTCCATGGACCGGGGGAGTCATGGCGCGGGGGAACTCGAGCGATTCATTCGACGGCGAGAGCTCGGCGCCGCGCCCCGGGGACGCTCCGTCCTCCGCGCGGAGCCCGGCCGCTCGGCCGGCCCGTCGTAGCGTCCTGCCGTCCGCCTCCCGCGCGGCGCTGATCTACGCCGCGATCCCGCTGATCGCGGGAGGGTTCGCGGTCGCCTCGTTCGGCGTTTCCGGTGCCGGGCTCGAGGGGATCGCGAGCTACCTCCCCACGGCGGCGACGGACGTGAGCTACTCGTTCGTCCGGATGCTGCTCGCCTACGCGCTCTCGCTCGGCTTCGCGCTCGCCTACGGCTACTACGCGGCGACCCACCACACCGGCGAACGGGTGATGATCCCCGTCCTCGACATCCTCCAGTCGATCCCGATCCTGGGGTTCTTCCCGATCGCGCTCGTCGTCCTCGTTCAGGTGAGCCCGGGGACCCCGATCGGGCCGAACCTCGCCTCGATCTTCCTCATCTTCACCTCGATGGCGTGGAACATGGTCTTCGGGGTCTACGAGTCGCTGAAGACGCTCCCCGTCGACATGAAGGAGGCCGCCGCGACGTTCCGCGTCCGGGGGATGCTGCTGTTCCGGCGCGTCCTCTTCCCGGCCACGATCAACCGCCTCGTCTACAACACCGTCCTCTCCTGGACGGCGGGATGGTTCTTCCTCGTGGAGGCCGAGATCTTCTCGACGAACACGAACTATTCGCTCGCCGGGATCGGCAGCTTCCTCTCGTTCTCCGCGAGCGACCACAACACGCACGCGTTCCTCGCCGGGATCCTGGTCCTCGTCGCCGTGATCGCTGCCCTCGACTTCCTCGCGTGGCGGCCGCTCACCCGGTGGGCCGAGCGGTTCCGCTACGACACGTCCCCGTCCGGCGAAACCGAGGGCGCCGGCCCGCCGCCCGACACGACCGGACGGTTCCGTCGCGCGGCCGCCTACGTCACGCGCGGGGTGCGCACCGGCGTGACGCGGATCAGCACCCCGCTCGTCCAGCTCGCCGCGATCACGGTCCGCCCGATCAACGTGGCGAGCGAACGGCGGCGGTCGGTCGTCTACAACATCGCGCTCGGCGGGATCCTCGTGGCCATCTGGCTCATCCTGATCGCGCTCGCCGTCGCGGTCTTCCACGTCTTCTCGGTCCCGATCGTCCCGTCGGTGCGCGCGCAGATCCTCGACCTGCCGCTCGCGATGGGCGCGTCCGCGCTGCGGGTCGTCGCGGCGTTCCTGGTCTGCCTCGCGATCTCCATCCCGCTCGCGATCTGGATCGCGCGGAGCCACCGCGCGGCGCGGTTCGGCATGCCGGTCGTCGAGGTGATCGCCTCCTTCCCGGCGACGGCCCTCTTCCCGGTGATCATCTTCGTCGTCCTCCCGTACATCACCGCCGAGGGCGCGGCGATCCTGATGCTGATGACGGGCATGATCTGGTACCTGTTCTTCAACATCC
>JASHSX010000082.1 GCA_030040865.1 Thermoplasmata archaeon
ACCGGCTTCCCGGCTCTCTCCATGTCCCTTCCCTTACAACGGAGGACGTGGCCTTGATCTCCGAGGCGCATGAGGCGACCCGTGAACTCAGGAACGAACAGCTTGCGGATTGGGGAAAGGAAACCACGATCTGGAGGCTTACCAGTCAGGGTGAAGCCTTGGACATGGACCGATACGCGAAGGTCGTCGCTCGTGACACGCTGTCTGATATCCGCGAGTATCAGGCCGCTAGGGCTGTGTCCGAGACCAAGCGTGCTCGGTTCAATTCGGTTAAAGAGCTTCGAAAACACCTCGAGACGTGAGCCGGTCGAAACGACACGGTCCTGGAACCTGTGTCGCAAGTTGACTCAGGCAGCTTCGGCGGGACCCAGTGGTTGGAACAGTAGTTTCACACTCTTCCGAGCCAAGCCGGGCCGCACGAAGCGGTTACAGTATCCCGAAACGGTCGATGCCCTTCTGAGTGCGGGCCAGGACATCGGCGGCGTCGAGTTCGAGGTCGTACCGGCGGAAATAACGGCCCAACGCTCCGAGCCCTTTCTCGAGGGCCCTCATCGCCTCGGTCAGGCGGACCCACGCGGGGAATCCCAGTCTGTCCACACGAATTCCCGCCGCGAGATCGATGAACCACGGCGACTCCTCGTATACCAGGATGTTGAACGGGCTGAGGTCGGAGTGGACCACGCCCGCCTCCGCCAGTCCCTCGATGCCGGCGACGGTAGCGTCTAGGAAGGCGGGAGGATCGCGGAGCTGTGCGTGTTGGAGCATGGGAGCGGGGGCGTCTCCGTTTCCTAGGTATTGCATCGAGAACATGTTCTCCACGCGTCGACCCGGCGCCGGTACACGAGCTCCTCCCTGCCAGGCGTAGGTCAACAGATCGAGCTCGATCAGCGCGCGCTGACCCATCGCTTCGAGCTTGATGGGGCGCCCTCCGCGGTGAGCGGTCCGGTACTGCCGGTAGACCTTGACCGCCACCAGACGACGACCATCGCGGCAAAGGTAGACGTCCGCTTCCTTCCCCGAACCGAGCCGCTGACCGACCTCGGTCGCCAGTCCGCATCCGACGATGGCGTCCGCTACCTCGCGGTGCGTCGGCTCCGCGAAGGCGATCTGCCCCGTCCGCACCTTCCAGTGTACGCTCTCGTCCAAGTACCCATCGTTGGGCATTGCTGGTCCTCGGACCAGGTCGGTCGACTCACGAAGAGGAAGTGTGAAGGTCGCCCACCGAAACGACGGGGCCTACTCGGTCCACGGTGCGTTGGCGAGCGCTTCGACTGCCATTTCCCCGTGAACCTCCCGGCCGTGGGCCAGCACGCCGAGGGTCGACCGGTATCTAAGCTCCACCGAGTGCCGGGCGGCGCGTCTCGTCGATAGAGAACATTCGGCCCGCTCAGTTTCCGGCGGTTCTGGAGACGCGGACCACGCGCAATGACGCCGGCTGCCGCCGGGTACACGCCGGTAAGTCCGGATTCGATCCGCCCGTCCGCCCGGGTGCGCCCGTGTTCTAGTTTCGACAGCATGATGTATATCTCGTTCGTCCCGGCCCGCATGCGAGGGCGCGTTCTCGGCGCGGTGATCCTGGCGGCCATCATGGTCCTGAGCGGGTTCTCGATCCTGGCCTTCGGCCCGGTACAGGGAGCCGGGCCGGTGCCCTCTGCTCCCGGCACCTCGATCGCGAGCAGTCCCTCCATCGCGGCCCCGGTCGCGACACCCCCCTCCGCGTTGAGTTCCGGCGCGGCGAGCTCCTGCCCGTCCCTCGAGAGCACTCAGAACGACCCCGGGTACGCCGCGTACGTTCAACACGTCCAGTCGATCGCCCACGCGGCCGTATCCGACGGCCTTCCCTCGTCGGACCTCCACCTTCCCTACACCGGCGCGATCGCCGATCAGGTCGTGAACGGTGTCCCGATGTCCGGAAGCGCCCTGACAACCGAGTGTGCCGGACACCAGCCCACGACCTCGCAAACGGCTCCGCCGGGAGTCTCCTACGACGGCCAGACCGACATCTCGACCCTCCAGGACAAGACGCTCGACTCCAACAGCATCGCGGCGACTCTCACCGTGAACTCGCCGACGCAGAACTTCTACCCCGGTAGCGGAACCCCGACGGTCTGGGGTGCCCAGGAGAACGTCGTCCTGCCGAACGTCACCATCCTCGGGCAGCAGTGCCCGACCGAGCCGTGCAGCGCGAGCGGGAACGGGAACTACGCGTTCTGGGTCCAGAACACCCTTTCGTACGATTCCCACAACGACACGCTGTACTTCGTGGACGACACGTGGAACTTCACGAACTACCAGTCCTCCATGTTCCAGTCCTCTCTGGTCGACTGGTCGCCGCTCGGCGGCAATTACACGGGCGTGTGGGTCGCCTTCTCCCAGTACTACACCGTGAAGGCTCCGTTCACGGTGACGATGTACGTCAACACCTCCGTCGACGCGGCCGGCGACCAGATCCTCTGGTACAACTACAGTGTCGCGACACCGACCGAGTTCATCGGGAACGGGAACTACGACTATCTGGTGTTCAACTCCCAACCGGCGGGCGGCCACCTCGCGCTGAGTCCGCCGGACTTCGAGGCGAGTGCCAACACCTATCACCTGGTCCCCGAGGACTACGAGTTCGACGCGTTCATCGGGGCCGATGACGGATCGAACCAGCTCATGCTCGCGGCGCACGCGACGATGACGGTGAAGTACTGCGATCGCGCTCCCTACTGCACTTCCAGCCAGTTCGCGTACGCGAACGTTCCGGCCGCGGTCGACTTCGGCAGCGAGACCGGCGAGCAGGCGATCGGCATCGCGGTGAGCTACGTCGGGACCACCGCGCACCTCAACGCCGGGCCGCTCGTCCTGCAGGGATTGTGGAACTACACCGGGCTGACCGGGGTCAAGGCGGGATCGACCGAGGTCGTGAACAACATCCGGGTCGTCGGCGATCCCGAGGGGCCGCTCTCCTCGCAGCCGTACGTCTTTGTCTTCTTGGAGGACACCGCGGACCCGGCCCAGGGGTACCAGTGGGCTCCGGACCAGCCCGCCTGGTACCTCATGCCGGGAACGTACCGGTACGACCTCCTGCTTTCCGACTACAAGGAGGTCCGGGGCACTTTCGTCGTGGGAACGACCACCACGAGCCTGATCGCCCTACTGCCGTACGACGCAAAGGCCGGAGTCTACACGCCGCTCTGGGCGTTCGGCAACGGCCAGCTCGCTGGGATCTCCTCGAAGGGGTCGGGGTCGCTCGCGAACCCGTTCGTGCCGTTCAATAACCCCACGAACGGCTACGACGGGTACACGGACGGGGCGTTGAGCCCGTACTTCTTCAGCTTCAACGACTACGACTACCCGTCCTTCTCCGGCGTGCTGTTCTCCGGGACGACGGCGTACGTCGATCTGAACGCCCCGCCGAGCTTTGCGGTACCCGCCGGGGGCGGCACGTACCTCTACCTCGGGCTCGAGTTCTACCAGACCTCGCACGTCACGCTCTCCCACGACACGTTCGTGCAGGGATGGGCGGCATGGAGCGAGATCTCGTTCTACATCAGCGTCCCCGCGTCGCAGAACCCCGTTCCCGAAGCCGAGGTTTCCTTCTGGGATTCGACCGACGCCCTCGTGATGTCGAACGACTTCGTGGGCACCGAGCCGTTCGGGGGATCGGTCGCCCCCGACGGTCTCGTCCTCTACGGGGGAACGAACAACGTCGTCTGGGGGAACACGTTCACCGACCCGCCCGGGACCTCGCTGCACGTCCGGGGGCAATACGCCGGTCTGGGCCTCGGCGAGGGAGGGGACCTCATCTACAACAACAATTTCTCCGTGGACAATCCGGTGGTCTACCTACCGTACAACTGGCCGAACGTGGCGGACTGCCTTCCGCAGAGCTTGGGCCCGTGCGGCGCCAGCGGCCACGACAACTCCGTGTACTACAACGACGCGGCCAACGTCCGTGGGAACACCTGGAACGTCACTCCCCAGCCGGCGTCGAACATCGTCCACGTGGTGAACGGGCACCCGCTGAGCGGCAACGTCCTCGGATCGCTGGTCACCACGCAGGGCGGCAATTACTACTGGAACTACGGTACGGGGGCGAACGGATACTCGCGCTACCCGTACGTCTCCCGTTTCTACTACAGCGATTGGTCGAACATCTTCCCGCTCGGCTGTACGTCGGTGGAACCGCCGGGAGCGCCGTGCGGTACTCCGCCACCGATCGTCGGGGCGTTCGAGAACGGTATCGCGACCGGCGGCGACTACGCGCCGTACGGACCGATGCTGTCGTTCCAGGAGTCCGGTCTTCCGTACGGCACCGAGTGGTCGGTCACGATCCACGGCGTCACTTACTCGACGCACACCGGTCGACTCCTCGTCGCCGAGCCGTACGGCAGCGAGGGCTTCGCGGTCTCCGCGTCGGGCTGGTCGGCCTATCCGGCGAGCGGAACGGCCTTCGCGGAAGGGGTCACCGTCGTGCCGATCTCCTTCGCGATCGACGGGTGAGCCACGGGAACGTATTCCGGGCCCCGTAAGCACCGGTGATGGACCCGCCCGCTCCGAGCGAGGGTACCCGCTTTCCGCCCGCCGAGGGGGAACGACGGCGATGGTCCGAGCTACCGCCGTCGGTGCGCATCGCGCTCGAGCGCCACCTCGGCGCCCAGGTCGTCGAGGAGACTTCCGAGCGGGGCGGCTTCTCTCCGGGGGTCGCCTCCCGGATCGTCCTCTCGGACGGACGACGGATGTTCGCGAAGGTCGTGGGCGCCGAGGCCAACCCGGACTCTCCGGAGTTCCACCGGCGGGAGGCGCGCATCCTGGCGCGACTCCCTCCCGACCTGCCCGTCCCCCGGCTCCTTTCGGTCTACGACGAGGGGCCGTGGGTGGCGTTGTTCCTCGAGGAGATCGCCGGTCGTTCCCCTCGACTTCCGTGGGACCCCACCGAGCTTCGGCGTGTCCTCTCCGCCCTCGAGAGCCTCCTCGAGCGGCTCACGCCAGCGCCGTTCGAGAGCCCGTCGTTTGGCGAGCTGCATCGCCACCTGTTCGGGGAGTGGCATCGGGTCTCCGGCTCCACGGAGCTCCAAGACCAGGTCCGATCGGCCTTCGGTTCCGCTCCGCTCCGCCACCTCGGGCGGCTCCGGGAGCTCGAGACCCGGATGGACGACGCGACGGCGGGGAGGACGCTGTTGAACTCGGACGTCCGCGCCGACAATGTTCTGCTCGCGGACGATCGGGTCTACTTCGCCGACTGGCCGTCGGCCTGTCGCGCCGCGCCGTGGGTCGAGCTCGCGCTCTTCCTCCCGAGCGTCGCGATGCAGGGCGGACCGGCGCCGTGGAGCCTGTTCGACGCAAGCCCCCTGTCGCGGGAGGCGGACCCCGAAGCCGTGGACACGGTCCTGGCCGGGTTGTCCGGATTCTTCGTCGGAAGTTCGATGAAGCCGCCGCCGCCCGGATTGTCGACCCTCCGCCCCTTCCAGCGGGCGCAGGGTCTCGAGACCCTCCGATGGATCGCGCATCGGTGGGACGGGGTCTGATCGGAGTGCGGGATCGACGGGGCGGGGTCCGCGAAGGCCGGGACTCCCAAGTCGGGAGCTAGCGGCCCCGCAAGCGACGCACGAGCGCGGCCGGCGTGGTGAACAGGGCTCGTTCCACGCGATCGTCCGCCAGGCCGGCGCCCCGGGCGATCCGTAGCGCCTGCTCGAGCGGGACGAGCTGCTCGGGTCCGTGCGCGTCCGAATCTACGACGAGCTCGGCTCCGGCTTCGATCGCCACGCGCGCGACATGGCCGTTCGTCAGGGAGTGGCCGACGCGCGCCGAGATCTCCAGGACGACATCGTGGTCCTTCGCAAGCTCCGCATCCCGAGGGTCGAGCAGGCCAGGGTGCGCGAGCACGTCGACCGACCCGGAGTCGATCGCCGCGTGGTTGGTCCCGGCGGGGACGTTCTCGACCGTCGTCTCGCCGTGCACGATGACGATCTCGGCACCGGCCTTCCGGCAGGCCCGCGCGGTGTCGGCGATCCGGCGCGCGGGCACCTTAGTGAGCTCCACTCCCACGATCGGAACGAACGGGCTTCCGTCCCAGCCCGACGCTTCGCGGCGGAGCTGGTCGAGGAGCGGTCTCGGGTCCTCGAGGCCCACGTGATCGGTGAGGGCCAGCGCCCGGTGCTGAAGTACCTCCGCCTCGAACCACATGTCCGTGGCCGAGGTCGTTCCGTCGGTGAGGTAGGAATGGGAGTGAAAGTCGATCCTTCGGGGACCGGGGTCGCGCGGCGAACCGCCCACGGGGGCCCGAGGGGGGCCGGGGTTTAGAGCTGCCGGGTGGACCTGCCGGTCAGAACCTCGCCCCGATCCAGGCGTGGACCTCGGGGATCCGGCGGGTGTAGAGGCTGAGATGCCCTTCGTCCGCTTCGAGGTGCGCCTCCGCCTGGGGGATGTGGTCGGCGAGCCAGCGGCCGTGCTGGAACGGGACGAACCGGTCGTGTCGGCCGTGCCAGATCTGGAGCGGGACCCGGATCCGGGCCGGATCGAACCCCCAGGGCCGAGTCTCGCTCAGATTGTCATCGATGATCCCGTCCGCACCCTCGCGGAATCCCTCTCTCCCCTGCGCGGCGAAGAAGTCGGCCAGCGCGGGGGTGAGCGCGCGGGCGTCCACCTCGGACAGGAGGGTCGTGAGGTACTCCACCACCTGTGCCGGCGTTGCGTCGCGCATCTGGGCCACCTCGTCCCGGCTCTTTCGCTCCCACGCGGCGCGGTCCGAGTGCAGCAGTCGCAGGTCGTCGGCGTTCAGCTCACCGAGGCCCTCGTATGGGTCGAGCCCCTCCGCATCCGCCGGGGCCGCCCCCGCGAGGCACGCCGCCGCGACCACCCGCTCGGGCAGCAGGGCGGCGCACGCGAGCGCCGGATCCCCGCCTCCTGAGTGTCCCCACACGCCGAACCTCCCGATGCCGAGGGCGTCCGCGATCGTCGCGACGTCGGAGGCCACATCGGCGACCGTCCGGTCCGGGTGCCGGGTCGATCCCCCGTATCCGGGTCGGTCGTAGCCGAGCAGCCGGATCCCGCGTCGTCGGGCATCGTCCACGTGGACGCTGTAGAGGAGGCGTGAGCCCGGCGAGCCGTGCAGCGAAAAGATCGCCGGACCGTCCGGGCTCCCGTCCTCTTGGACCCGCAGCGTCCGACCGTCCGCGGTCGATACCGTGTGCTCCCGCATTGGCGAAGGCCGCGAGCCTACGGCAGGCCTTCGATATAGCTCCGGCCGGAGGTAAGTACGGGACGAGGGCCCGGGTTCGACCGTGACGACGATCCGCACGATCCCGACCCACGAGATCGTCGAGAGGACCCACCCGCGGCCGCCCCCGGAGGAGGCCGATCGGGTGGCGATGGCGACGGGGCGCGCGATCGACGGGACGCTCTCCCAGCTGGGTCACCAGATCCGGTCCGGGCGCAAGCCGACGGCGACCTCGATGCGTCGCTACGCCGAGGAGATGCTCACGGACGCCCTCGCCGAAGAGGCGGTGGCCGTGACCGACGGAGAGCGCCAAAAGATCCTCGACCAGATCGACGGGACGCTCAAGGCCTACCGTGGAAGCGTGATCTTCGGACTGGCGCGACCGAAGACCCGGGTCATCCTGATCGACGGTCGTGTAGGCGTCTACGCCCAGCCGGACTACTGGGACGGACGCGGCCGGTTCTACGAGATGAAGAGCTACCTCGCGATCCCGCCCCCTCCCGAAGTGTCCCTCCAGCTACGGCTCTTCCAGCTGGCCTTCCCCGGCTTTGGGGCGACGCTCGTTTGTCTCGACCGTCACCGATCCCCGATCGAGACACGAACCTACGATGTACCGGCTCCGACCGAGGAAGAACGGGAGAGTACGCTGCGGCTCGCCTACGACCTAGGAACCCGCTTCGGGCAGGAGAAGGTCGTCGAGTACATGGAGGGCCCGTTCGTGCGCTACGAGCGGCCGCCGGACTGAGGCAAGCCCGCCCCGGCCACTCGCGCCTCGGAGCGTTCGGGCCCGGGCCTCGAGTTCCGCGGTGGTACGGTCCGAGCTCGCCGCCCGGGAGGTATCCCCGGCTCAATCCGTCCGGTGCGGCGACGACCGAAAACCTGCCGCGGGCCGGCGCACGCCACCGGAGGGTACGGGGGGCCGACTCCCGGCGAAACCCAGAAAAGGGAGGACCCGGTGGGAAGTGGTGAGATGGCCGCGCTCACCGAGGCGATGATCGCGATGGTCCGAAAGCAGCGGCTCGGCTACGTAGCCACGATCTCGCCCGACGGGTTCCCGAAGGTCTCTCCGAAAGGGTCGCTCACCGTCTGGGACCCGGATCACCTCGTCTTCGCCGACATCGAGTCTCCGAACACCGTGCGCAACCTGGCGAAGAACCCCCGCACCGAGATCAACGTCGTCGACCCGTTCGTCCGGAAGGGGTTCCGGTTCACCGGGACCGCCGAGGTCCTCCACGCGGGCGAGCTGTACTTCAAGGTCCTCGAGAAGTACAAGGCGGAGGGTGCGGACATCCGGCGCGTCCGCTCGGTCGTGCTCGTGAAGGTCACCCAAGCCTTGCCGCTCGTCTCGCCCGCGTACGCGGACGGCTACAGCGAGGACGAGGTGCGTCGGCTCTGGGAAGAGTACCACGCCAAGGCCGAGGACAAGACGGTCCTCGACCTGACGCCGCCGACCGACTTCTGAGCGGGGGCGGCGTGTCGAGCCTCCTCGGCACCGACGCCCCGTTCTACTCCGACGCGGTCGCGCTCTTCGAGATCGCGGCCGGGATCGCGCTCCTGGTCGGGATGTTCCTCGTGCGGGCGGGCCACGTCCGTCTCCACGCGTACCTGCAGGGCTCGATCGTCTTCGTGAACCTACCGGTCGTTCTCGCCTGGATGGTCCCGTCGTACCTCAAGAACGTCTACCCGTACCTGGGCTCCTACTTCGACCAGCCGTTCGTCTGGGTCCCGACGCTCATGCTCGTCGTCGGCGCGCTCGCCGAAGGGGTCGGGGTCTACGTGGTGATGGCGGCAGGCACCAACTGGCTCCCCGAGTCGTGGAGGTTCCGCCGGTACAAGCTGTGGATGCGAACCGTCCTCGGGTTGTGGTGGACGGTGCTGATCCTCGGCCTGCTCACGTACTACGTGTGGTACGTGTCGCCGAACGGGACGTTGTGACGCTCTCCTAGTCGGCCGGCACGTAGTGGAGGGCGACGACGCCCGACCGGAAACCCTTCGCTGAGCGGAGCGTCAGGTGGTGCCAGCGCTTCTGCTCCGTGAAGAGCGGGCGGCCCGCGCCGAGCACGACCGGCTGGACGCGGATCCGGAACTCGTCGATCAGGTCCTCGGCGAGGAGGGAGGAGACGAGCGTCGAGCTGCCCAGCACCACCATGTCCTTACCTGCGAGGCGTTTCGTCCGCCGCACGTACTCCGCCGGCTCCTCGTGGACGACAGTTGAGTTCCGCCACGCGGCCTTGCGCATCGTGCGGGAGAAGACGATCTTGGGGGTCTCGTTCAGGCGACGGGTGATGAACGGGTCGTGGCCGGTCGACGACGACCAGTACTCGGCCATCCCTTCGTAGGTCACCCGCCCGTAGAGGATGGTATCCGCACGACGCAGGATGTCGCGGGACCATTCCATCGACTGTTCGTCGCCGATGAACCAATCGATCTCGTTGTTCGGGCCCGCGAAGTACCCGTCGAGCGAGATCAGGGTGTCGACGACGACGCGGCGCACAGGGCGGGAGGAGGCGGGTCCGTTATAGCTCCGCGGGGCGGGCCCCGCGTCCCCTCAGGGCGCGGCGGTCTCGCTCGTCTCGAAGTACTCGGCGACCCCCGCCAGATCGGCCAGGGGGACCGTCGCACCCGGCACGAAGCTCGTGCCGGGTGGGGCCTTCTCGCAGGTCAGTTCCCCCGCGCCCCAACGGGCCAGCGACGGGGCTCTCGCCTCGAGCACGAAGTCGAACGCGAGCCGTCCCGGCGTCGGAGGACCGAGGGCCGAGAAGATCGGTAGCACACCCGCGTGCAGCATCGCCTCGACGATCGGGCGGACACCGACGACGTCCTTCGGGTAGTGCGCGCGGACCCGATCGGTGTTGGCGACGACGAAGACGGGGCGGCTCGGCGCGGCGCCGACGCGGCTCACCGCGTCCTGCACCGTGGGAGGGAGCCGGAGGAAGTCGGTGAACGTCGCGATGACGGCGGTCGGCTCGTCCGACCGCACGACGCTCCAGAGCGCCATGTTCGCGACGGCGTCCTGGGGCCGCGCGTCGGCCGGGCTCACGAAGAAGAGGCGGTCCTCCGGGATCCATCCCATCTCCGTCGGTCCGGTCACATCGGATTCCCCCTCGCGTTCCCGGATGTCGACCCAGGTCGGGCGAGGGTCGTTCGCCTTCGCGAGCGCGAAGGCCGTGCGCAGGACGATCGCCCGCGGGGTCCCGTGGACGAACGTTCCCCAGGCGCCGCGGCCCAGATCACGGAGATCGAACGGACGTGGTCGCCCCGCCCCGGGCACGCTGAGGGCAACGGGGACCGGGCCCGATAAACCCTCGTTCGCTCGCTCGGGGTCGGCACGCCTATAGCGGGGTCCCGGTTCCGGAGGTCATGGCCGAGGGAACCCCCTCGTTCGAGCGGTTCGCCCAGTACCGACGGTACTTCGAGATCGGCTTCCACCCGGGCGGCGACCTCCTCTACGTCACGGACACGACCGGCCAGTACAACCTGTGGCGGCAACCGCTCTCCCGCGACGGTACCCCGGGGTACCCCCGGGCCCTCACGAACGAGCGCGACCGCGTCGTGCGGAGCTTCGCGTGCGCGGACGACGGCCGCTCGGTCCTCGTGCTGGCCGACCGAGACGGGAGCGAGTTCTACCAGATCGAACGCGTCTGGTTCGATGGCCGGGAGCCGGAGGTCCTCACGGCGGCCCCGGACGTCCAGCACAACTTCGCGACCGGCCTCTTCCCCGTCGCGGGCGGGGAGCTCCTCTTCACCGACAACTCCCGGGCGCGGTCGGACGTCGACGTGGTCGTCCGGAATCTCCGGTCCGGCACGGAGACGCGGCCGTTCCCGACCGGCCGTCTCTGGGACAGCCCGCAGTTCGACCGGAGCCGCACCCGCATCGCCGCCATCGAGGCGCGTTCCAACACACGGGTCCATACCTTCGTGCTCGACCGGAAGCGGTCGAAGCTCACCGAGGTCCTGCCGCACGAGGAGGAGGCGATCGTCGCGTGCGTGGGGTGGACGGCCGACGGCCGATCCCTCGTGCTCGTGAGCGACATCGGGCGCGACTTCCAGCGGGTGGAGTTGTACGACCTCGCGAAGGAACGGTCGAAGGTGCTCCTCGAACCGAAGGTCGACCTCGAGTTCGTCCGGTTCGCCCCGAAGCCGGGGGTCCTCGCCTACGCCCTCAACGATCGAGGCTACTCGACGGTCTACGCCGGCCGCCTCGGCCGACCCGCGTCCCGGCTCCGGGCCCCGAAGGGGGCCATCCAGCCGGTCGTCTGGGGGAGCCCGTTCGCCCTGGCGCCGGACGGGAAGTCCGTCGCCGCCCTCTGGTCGAGCGGCGCGGCGCCCGCGGAGATCCTTCGGTTACCGGTGCCGCGCGGCCCCGCCACCTGGGCCACCGACGGTATGGTCGGCGGGGTGCCCGGTGGGCCCCTTCCTCCTCCGTCGCTCGTCGCCGTCCCCGGGCCGAAGGGCCGCCCGATCCCGGCGTTCTACTACCGGCCGAAGGCCCGACCCCGCGGGCCGGCTCCGGCCGTGCTCTCGATCCACGGCGGACCGGAGGCCCAGGAGCGACCCTCGTGGCAGTCGTCCGGCCTCTACGCGTTCCTGAACTCGCGCGGGATCTCCGTGCTGGCCCCGAACATCCGCGGCTCGACCGGGTACGGGAAGGCGTACCAGCGCGAGATCCACCATGATTGGGGCGGCGGCGAGCTCGAGGACCTCAAGGCGTGCGCGGAGTGGCTCGCCCATCGGCCCGAGGTCGACCCGCACCGGCTCGCCGTGCTCGGCGGGAGCTTCGGCGGGTTCGCCACGCTTTCGTGCGTCACGCGGCTCCCCGAGTACTGGAAGGCCGGGGTCGACCTGTTCGGGCCGTCGAACCTGGTCACCTTCGCGAAGGCGGTGCCCCCGCATTGGCGACGGTTCATGGCGCAGTGGGTGGGCGACACCGAGACCGAGGTCGACTTCCTCCTCGCCCGATCGCCGATCACCTACCTCGACCGGGTGCGCTGCGACCTCCTGATCATCCAGGGCGCCCAGGACCCTCGCGTCGTGAAGTCCGAGTCCGACCAGGTCGTGGAACGGCTCCGGTCCGCCGGACGGACCGTCGAGTACCTGGTGTTCGAGAACGAGGGCCACGGGTTCACCCGCAAGGAGAACTCGCTGAAGGCGCTCGGCGCCGTGAGCCGCTTTCTCGAGGCGCGGCTCCTCTAGACCTCTTGGGTCCGGGGCCGCCCGGCGTACCTCCCGGGGCCCGGTCCGGTCCAACGGCGGCGGGCGTGCGGACCGGCGCGCCGCCGTCAAGAGTGGGCGAACGTAGCCCGGCCGTGGAACGGACCGACCTGCTCCGCCGCTTCGACCGCGAACATCGCCAGCAGCCGGGCCCGATCCCCGGCGCCCGCGTCGAGCGTGGGCCCGGATACGTGAGGAGCGTGGGGTCCGAGAACGTCCTCCTTTGGTACGACCTCGGAGTTCGCGGCACGCAGGAACTGCTGGACGAGCAGGTGCGGTACTTCCGCGCCCGGGCGGTCCCGTTCGAATGGAAGGTGTACGGGCACGACCGCGCCGAGGATCTCGCGGTGCGTCTCGACGCGGCCGGCTTCCTCCCGGCGCCGGCGGAGACGTTGATGATCCGTGAACTCGCAGGACCGCTCCCCGAGCCGGCCGTTCGGCCCTCGGTCACGGTCCGCCGGGTCGCCTCCGAGCGGGCATTCGAGGAGTTCGCGGGCGTGACGGCCGCCGCGTTCGAGGACGACCGTTCGGAACGCATCGCGGAGCTTCGGGCTCGGATCTCCGACCCGTCGGTCGCCCTGTTCGTCGCGTACGTCGACGGGGAGCCCGCGTCCGCGGGTCGGGTCGAGCTCCCGCCCGGCGCATCGATCGCGGGACTCTGGGGCGGGGGCACCGTACCCCGGTACCGTCACCGGGGATTGTACCGGACGCTGGTCGCCGCCCGGGCGGAACTCGCGCGAGGTCGCGGGTACCGCTACGTGATCGTCGAGGCGGCCGAGACGAGCCGTCCGGTCCTGGAGCGGCTCGGGTTCACGCCGCTCGACCGCGTCGTCGGATGGAACTCCCCGGCCCTCCGCCGCGGGTCGAACCGGCGGAAAGCGCGAAAAGGACCCGAGCCGTCCGCGGAGGAGGACACGGATGCCGAGAAAGCCGACCTGGGAGGACGCCGACCTTCTCCTCCGGATCGATGAGCTCGCCGCCCGGGAGGGTACGCGACGCGCGCTCGACTGGTTCCGGCGCAACCACCTGGGCCTCGAGGGGCACGGCGTCCACCCGATCCCGCGGGACGCCGAGGAGTTCGAGCACGTCTACCGGTTCGTCGAGCTGTTCGAGACCGTCGGGACGCTCGTGAAGCACGATCTCCTCGACGAGGACCTCATCCACGACCGGTGGATGAGCCGGGCCGCGTGGGACTTCCTGAAGCCGACGATCGAGCGGGAGCGCCGGATCGCGGGCGCGTCGTTCGCGGAGAACTTCGAGTGGCTGGCGGAACGGAACCGCGCCTTCGCCCGTCGTCGATCGACCAAGCCCGCGAAGCGGACCTAACGGGCCGACTCGCTTCTAGGGATCCTTCTTCTCCTCGTCGTCGTGGTGGAACCCCTTCTTGGCGCCCGACACGAGCCCCTTGGCCCCGCCGACGATCCCGTGCCCGACCTTCTTCGCGCCCTCGCCCGCCTCGTGGGCGACGTGGGTCGTCTCGCCCGCCACCCGATGGCCGATCCCGACCTCCCGCCCGCACGCCGCGCACGTCTTCGACCCGTCCGCGAGCTCCGCGCCGCATCCTTCGCACTTCATGGCCGCCGCCTCGCGGAACGATGGGCGACGGGGCCCTTGTAGTTTCGGGAGCGCGCCGGAACCGGATCCGGGTCAGCCGCCGGTGACGTCCTCGAGGAATTCGCGGATCGTGCCCAGGAACTCCTTCGGCTGCTCGAGGACCTCCATATGGCTGCTGTGGGGGAGGACCCTCAGGTGGGCCGGTTCGATCCGCTCCGCCATCTCGACGGAGGCGTTGAGGAAATAGTCGTAGCGTCCGACGACGACGAGGCCCGGGACCTCGATCTTCGAGTAGTACTTCCGGCCGTCCCAGTGGGCGATGCTTCCGTCCAGCGCGAACTCGTCGCCGGAGGGGGTCATCATCGCGCGGTAGACCGGGGCGGCGAGCTTGGACGCCTTGAGGTCGGGGGGTGTGCCCTTGAGGAACCGGCTCTGGAACGGGCGATAGATCTTCTCGGCCAGTTGCTGGTACTCGGCCGACTCGAACGCCCGGCGCCGGGTGAGTTCCCGCAGCCGTGCCCGATCCTTGGGCGACGCGACGGCGAGGACCATCCGCTGGGACTGGCGGACCTCCTCCGCGCTCCCGGCCGTCGCGCACAGCAGGAGGGAGGTGAGCTTCGCTTCGTACCGGTGGCAGTACTCGAGCGCGGCCCAGCCGCCCGCCGAGTAGCCGAGCAGGTGCAGCTCGGTGATCTTGAGCGCCCGGCGGATCGCCTCGACGTCCTCCGCCTGCTGCGGGATCGTGTAGTCCGAGGCGCTTTTCGGCGTCCAGCTGTGGCCGACGCCGCGCGGATTGAACAGGACGACCCGGAGGTTGACGTTCGCGAGCTTGAGGAGCGCCCTCAGGTAGTGGTAGGTGAGACCGGGTCCTCCGGGGTGCACGAGCAGGGTCGCCGGGCCCTTGCCCTGCGAGACGTACTCGAACGAGCGCTGTCCGGAGACCGTGACCCTGCGGATCGCCGCCATTCCGTGCGCCTTCCCGACCTCCGCGTCGTCGCACGGAGCGCACCGGTCACCGGGGCACCGGGACTTGAGCTTACGGGTCGGTCGGCGGCGAACCCGCCGAGCCGTCCGAGCCCGGTGCGGTCACTTCCAGCGCGTGAGGATCTCCTCGCGATGGAACGTCTTCCGACTCACCGCGAAGAGCCCTACCACGACCGCCACGAAGACGAGGGCGATGTACGCGAGGACCGTAGGATCGAGGTTGTATCCGATCTCGCCCGCGATGTAGAGGAAGATGAGCGGAAGGAAGATGATCCCAGAGTACTGCTGGCCCGAGCGCACGTCGGTCACCCGGGCGGAGACCACGATCGAGAACTCGATCGCGTACAGCGCGGCGAGCGGCGCGAGGACGAAGACGAGGAGCACGATCTCGAGGTTCGGGTAGTAGAGGTAGCCGAGGGCGGACCGCGTGACCGCGTCGACGAGCACCTGGTAGAGGACCGAGCCCGCCCAGATGGCGATCATGGTCGGGACGAACGCCGCCAGCACCTTCCCGAGCAGAATCTCGGAGTCGGTCGAGGGCGTCGACAGGAGCGGTTCCAGGCTCCGCTCCACCTTCTCTCCGACGATGCCGTACGCCGCGATCGCGGTCGGGAGCATCGCGGCACCGATCACGAACCAGAAGCCGAAGGCGTCGATGAGGCCGGGGAGGTAGGAGCCCGCGTCCGCCGAACCGTGCTGGTCCAGGATGTAGACGATGAGCGCGGGGAACCCCACGCTCACGCCGAGCGGGAGCGCCACAAGCCCCGCCAGGATGCCGCGCTTGGTCCGGAAGATCCCGATGTCGTGCCGGGCGATCAGCCACGCCTGCGAGAGCCTCACGAGCTCGCCTCCGCGTCCCGGACGATCTTGAGGTAAGCGTCCTCGAGCGACGCCGAGAGCTGGGACATCTCGCGGATCCGGCCGCCTGCGGCGACCACCGCCTCCACGATCTCGGGGTTCTGCCGATCCGGGTCCCGGACGCTCACGATCAGACGGTCGCCGTCGATCTCCACGGGCACGTGCAGCCGGTCCCGAAGGGCCTGCGCCACGCTCTCGGACGCCCGATCGAGCCGCACCACGGTCCGTACGCCCGAAAGTCCCGTTCGGAGCGCGTCGGGCGATCCGATCGTGATGAGGCGCGTCCGCAGGATCCCGACGCGGTCGCAGATCCGCTGTGCTTCGTCGAGCTGGTGGGTATTGAGGAAGATCGTCCGCCGCTCCTTCTTGAGCTCCAGGATGACGTCCCGGACCATCTTCGCGGCCTCCGGGTCGAGGTTCGCGGTCGGCTCGTCGAGGAACAGCAGGATCGGATCGTGCACGAGCGTGCGCGCGAGCGCGACCTTCTGCTTCATCCCTTTCGAGAACGTCGCGACCGGTGCATCGCGCCGTTCCCACAGATCCATCATTCGCAGGAGCCGCTCGATGTTCGCCCGGAGCGTGCCGGCCTCGACGCGGTGGAGACGGCCGAAGTACTCCAGGTTCTGGTAGGCGCTCGTCGCCTCGTAGAGACCGACGTTCTCGGGAAGCACCCCGATCCGCGACCGCAGCCGCAGTTCGTCCGATTCCTTCCCGAGCTCGCATCCCGCGACCTCGGCCGACCCGCTCGTCCGGGAAATGAGGCTCGCCAGCATTCGGACGGTCGTCGTCTTCCCGGCGCCGTTCGGACCCAGGAAGCCGAACACCTCTCCGTCGGCGACGTCGAGCGAGACCCGATCGACGGCCGTGACCGGACCGAACTGTTTCGTGAGGTTGACAGCGTGGATCATCGGGAGAATCGGCCGCGTACTCCGGGCGAAGTTATCACGCCGTGCCCCGACCGAGCCCGCGGGCATCGCCGCGAGCCTCGGCCGGAGAGAGTCGGGGGCTCCCACGCGCACCACCGAAGGGCGGATTTAGGAAAGGAGCGAGGGGGCGGCAGCTCCGATGGGTCTCTACGTCCCCGCGCTGGCCGTCTTCGCCGGCACGTTCGTCGCCCTGATCGCCCGGCAGCTATCGGGACGAGGGCCCCGACCTTGGATGGCGCTGGGGGCCGGCGGACTCGCGATGATCGCGGTCGGCGGACTCTCCCCGGTCGGCGCGGTGCAAGTACTGCTCTCGAACGGGCCGATCTTTCTCCTGCTCGCCGCGCTGTTCGTCTTCGTCGCCGCGCTCGATCTGAACGGGAGCTTCGAGCACCTCGCGCGCTGGATCGTCGGGAGAGCCCGCCGGATCGAGGATCTCCCGTTCCTGCTGTTCGTGGGGTTCGGGCTCGTTTCGGCGCTGCTCGTCAACGACGCGCTGGTCCTCGTCGGCGTACCCGTGATCCTCGCGGTGGCCCGCCGTCAGGGAATCCCGCCCGTCCCGCTCCTCCTCGTGCTCGCCTACGCGGTGACGGTCGGTAGCGTCCTCACGCCGTTCGCGAATCCTCAGAACCTGCTCGTCGCGCTCGACAGCGGCATGCCGCAGCCGATCACGACCTTCCTGCGGTACCTCCTCCTCCCTACGGTGGCCAGTCTCTTGCTCGGGGGTCTGTATCTTCGGTGGGCGATGCGCCGGGAGCTCCGGCCGTCGGGGACGCCCGTTGCGCCGGTCCCCCGTGTGCCTCTCTTCCCGAGCGGGGACTGGGCCGCGCGCATCCGCCGGGCCCCCTCGGTCGTCGTCTTTCCGGCCGTCCTGATCGCGCTGGTCGGATCCGAGCTTCTGACCGGGCTCACCGGCGTACCCTCCGTCCCGATCCAGGACGTCGCTCTCGCGGGCGCGGCCATCGTCCTCGTCGTCTCCTCCGCCCGGGTCCGGATCGTCCGCCGGGTTGACTGGACGATCCTCCTCCTGTTCGCCGGACTGTTCGTCGTGGTCGCCGGGGGCGTGGCGGGCGGCCTCCTGGGAGGGCTATCGGCCGTCCTCCCGATCGCCGGACCGGGCGCCGCCTCGCTCCCCGGGCTCGGCTCCGTCACGCTCGCGAGTCTGCTCGGTCCGCAGCTCGTCTCGAACGTCCCGTTCGTCGCGATCGAGATCCCCCTCCTCCACGGACTCGGCTACGGTGCCGGATCGACGACGACCTGGCTCGCGCTGGCGGGAGCGAGCACGCTGGCCGGGAACATCACCCTCCTGGGCGCGGCGAGCAATCTCATCCTGGTCGAGCGGGCCGAGTCGCTCGGAGTCCGGGTCCGACTCGCGTCGTTCGTACGCTACGGACTCCCCCTGACCGCGATCGCGGCCACCCTGCTGTTCGTGTGCCTTTGGCTGGGCGCGTGAAACGAAAACACCACGGCCGTACCGGGTCGGAGTCGACCCCGTCGGGCAAAGCCCGTCGAGCGGCCGAGGGCTTATGCGGGCGCCCCCGTTCGAACTCCCCATGCCACCCACCCGCCCACCCCTCGAGTTTGCCCGCCTCCGGATCCTGGTCGACGACTTCGCGCGATCCTGGACGTTCTATCGGGACGTCCTGGGGCTCACGCCGGTGAAGGGTCACGGCGAACCCCCCTACGGAGAGTTCGTCTCGGGGGCCGGCGCGATGGTCTCCCTCTTCGACCGTCGCCGCATGGCGGACGCGCTGGGGCCGGCCGGGCCGGCGATCGACGTACCGGTCTCGGACCGGTCCCTCCTCGTGTTCGAGACCCCCGACGTGGACGAGTTCTACCGGCGTCTTGTCGCGGACCGGGTTCCGATCGTCGCCGGACCGACCGACCGGCCGGACTGGCAGCTCCGGACGCTGCACTTGCGAGACCCCGACGGGTATCTCATCGAGATCTACTCCGGGCTCAGCTCCGTGCCGTCGCCCCGATCCTCCGGAGGCTAGAACCGGCGGTCGGTCCCCGGCGGCCGTCGTCCGCGTCCGCTCTGGAAGTCGACAGAAGTTGGGACGGATGCGGGCACCGGGATTTGAACCCGGGTTATAGGCTTGGCAAGCCTATGTGATAACCAGACTACACTATGCCCGCAACGGCGGGGGCCATCCGCTCCTCTATCTAAAGCCAGCAGGGGCGGCGGCGGCGGACCGCGGAGCCCGGCGCAATCCTCGTGTAGCGACCCCGCGTACGGTGGGGTCCGATGCACTCTCGTTCCCCCGGACCGCCGGGCTACGGTGGGATCCTGTTCGACCTGTTCGGCACCCTGATCCCCACGGGCGCTCAATCGCAGCGGATCCGCGGCCTTCGTGAGATGGGGGAGCTCTTGGGCGTCGATCCGGAGACGTTCGCGCAACGGTGGCTCGCCTGTTTCGACGACCGGGTCCGGGGAACGATGGGCTCGATCGAGGAGACGGTCGGGCAGCTCTCGCGGACGTTGGGGGGACGGTCCGACCCGGCGACGGTCGCCCGTGCGGTGAGGATCCGGCTCGACTTCACGAGGAGGCTCCTCCGGTCGAACGACTCCGTGCTCTCGGCCCTCGACGCGCTCCGAAACGATGGGGTCCGGCTCGCGCTCGTGAGCGACACCTCGGACGAGACGGTCCGCGTTTGGCCCGAGACACCCCTCGCGTCCCGGTTCGGGGTGACAGTGTTCTCCTGCATCGAGGGGATCCGCAAGCCCGACCCACGGATGTACTACCGCGCGCTCGAGCTCCTCGGTCTTCCCGCCGCCGCGTGCGCGTACGTCGGCGATGGCGGCAGCCACGAGCTCTCCGGCGCCCGGGCCGTGGGGCTCTTCCCGTTCCAGTTTCGGTTTCCCGGCGAGTCCGACGACGTGGCGTACCGCGTCGACTTCGACGCCGACTGGTCGGGGCCCCGCATCGTCGATCTCTCCGAACTCCGCCGGGGGCCCGGTCGCGGTACGAGCGGGTGAAGGGGCGTGGAGCGTCCGCTGGACGCACGCGCCGAACCGGGCGACCCGCGCCCTGTCGACCGGCGGAAGGCGCCGAAGTATTACGGGGAAGGTACCGTCGCTGCGGTCGCCTCGGGGACCGTGATGGACGACCGATGGAGGGAGGGCGAGACCGGAGCCCTGCGGCGTCCGGGCCGACCCCCACTCCTGGTTCGGGTCGTCCGGGGCCCGCAGCCGATCGGCGAGGAGGGCGTGATCGACCTCGGAGCCGAGATCGACCAGCCCGTCGGCCGCTCGGTCGCCTGGTCCGGGACGGACTGCGTCCTGCTGCGCCCGAACCTCTCGGACCTCCTGTCGACGGTGCGCCGCGGTCCCCAGATCGTGACGCCGAAGGACGCCGGCCCGCTGCTCTTCCTGGCCGGGATCGGTCCGGGCCATCGAGTCGCCGAGGCGGGGTCCGGCAGCGGCGCGCTCACGATCGTGCTCGCGTACGCCGTCGGTCCGAGCGGCCACGTCACGTCGTTCGACCGTCGAGCCGAGTTCCTCGCGGCGGCCCGCGCGAACGTCACGCGCGCCGGGCTCGCCGACCGCGTCACGTTCCGAGAGCGTGACGTGGCGGCCGACGGGATCGACGTGGGAGAGCTGGCGAGCATCGTGCTCGACCTTCCCGAGCCGTGGGAGGTCCTGGCGACGGCGAAGCGCGCTCTCGTTCCCGGCGGCTCTGTCGCGACCTACACGCCGACGTACAATCAGCTCGAGCGAACGGTGCGCAGCCTCCGTTCGCACGGCTTCGAGGACGTCCGGGCCGTGGAGCTCCTCGAACGGGCCCTGCATGTGGGCGACGGTGGCACCCGACCCGAGTTCGACATGCTGGGGCACACCGGATTTCTCGCCGGAGGGAGGAAGGTCGCGTGACGACGTTCGCCCCGGACCTTCCCCTCTCGCTCGGCGCCCTCGTCGGCATCCTGCTCTCCGGGGGGTTCGTCTGGCTGGAGGTCGGACGGTACGCCGCCCCCCAGGTCCCCGCGTCGCTGTTCGACGAACGGCGGGAGCTGTTCGCGTACACGGCCGGGCTGTTCGTGGGCGTGCCCCTCGCGATCGTCTTCGTGCTGTTCGTCGACGCGATGGAAGGGGCCGCCCTGATCGGTGGCCTCATCTTCCTCGCGGTGCTGGTCGTGGCGACCGAGGCGGCGCAGGCCCTCCTGCTCCGCACCCGGTACTGGGGGCGGGGCGAGAGCACCCCGTTCTACGCGCTCGGGTACCGGGCGTCGATCGGAGGGATCATGGTGCTGGCCCTCGTCTCCCAGTACTTCGCGAGCTCGGTCACGATCACCTGGGACGGTATCGCGCTCGTCCTGCTCCAGTCGGCGGCCGTCGTGCTGCTGGAGGTCGCGGGGGCCCTGATGTCGGTCCGGGCCGCCCCCGGCGAACGGCGCTCCCGCGGGGGGCCGGTCTCGGGTGGGGTCTTCGGGGTTGTCGGCTTCTTCCTGCTCGGGCTCGGGGCCCTCTCGGGCGAGGCCGGGGCGTTCCTCGGCGCCGCCCTCGCCCTGCTCGGCTCGTACTTCGTCTACCAGCGCCTCCGGCCCCTGCTCGCCGCGATCCCCTCCCCGGAGGCGGCCCCGCCCCTCGCCCGCACGGATGCGACCGCCGCGTTCGGTCGGCTCCCGGGCTCGGAGCCGAAAAAGTAGCCGAGCCCCCGCGCGGGCGCGACGCGAATACGCTCTTAAGGCGACCCGCTTCCCGCCGAGGGCATGGCCTCGGCCGAAGCGAAGCCCCCGTTCAGCAGCCGGCTGAGGCACGGCTTCCGGACGTACCGGGCGTGGCTCGCCGCCTTCGTCTTCGCGGTGGGGGTGCTGCTGAGCGTGCTCGCGCTCGGCTACTTCACGCCGCTCGCGAACTCGCTGCCGTTCTCGGTGATCAACCAGTCGACCAACACGCCCAACGCGAACTACAACCTCGCGTTCGTGGTCCTCGGCCCGATCGTGTCGATCTTCGGGGCGTGGATGGTCGGCTCGTACCTGGTGGCTCGACGGAAGTTCGAGCATCTCATGGTGACCAAGAGCAAGGCCGAGTTCCTCCGGAACATTCCCGAGCTCGAGGACCTCCTCTGGGAGCTGAAGCCGTCGGACGCGGACCGCTACGAGCGCAAGAAGGCCGAGTTGCGGGTCCGTCGCTGAGCGGGCGCGTGCCCGCGGGTCGCGTTAAGTAGCGCCTCCCGGTGAACGGCCCGTGGCGACCGCGGGGGTCGGCGACCGCGTCGAGGGGTTCCGGTTCCGTCGGCTCGAGAAGCCCGAGGAGTTCCGTCAGGTCGACGAGCTGGTCCGCGCGACCTGGGGCGAGGAGGCCGCGCCCGGCCTCTCCCCGACGCTGCTGCGGGTCCTCCAGGACAACGGGGGCCTCGTGCTCGGGGCGTTCGCGGACATCTACCTCGCCGGGTTCTCCGTCGGGCTTCTCGGCTGGGACGGGAAGACCCTCTTCCTCCACTCGTACCTGACCGCCGTTCGACCGGAGTACCAGAACCACCACCTCGGCTTCCGCCTGAAGGCGTTCCAGCGCGACGAGGTGCTGCGGCTCGGTCTCGGGGAGATCCGTTGGGTCTTCGACCCGCTGCAGAGCCGCAACGCCTGGCTCATGGTCCGTCGCCTGGGTGCGCGCCCCGACCGGTACTATCCGCACTACTTCGGCCAGCTGCCCGACGCGATCAATCAGGGCCTCGAGACCGATCGGATGCGTGCGGTCTGGCCGCTCTCGGCACCGCGGGTCGAGGAGCGGATGACCGGACGCGGGCCCGACCGCGCCGCCGACGCGAAATCCCTGGACGGCTCGTTCGCGATCGTGGAGACGGAGACGGGCGAACACGGCCTTCGGGTCCCCACGGCGGTCGCCGAGCCGTCGGGGCCCAAGGCGCACCTCGAGATCCCGTTCGACCTCGCCCTCGTCCGGCAGCACGAGCCCGGCTCGTTGCGGCGATGGCGCCACGCCGTCCGCGACGCGTTCCGCGCGGCGCTCGACCTCCGCTACGAGGTCGAAGACTTCGCCGTCGTGACGACGGATCACGAGCGCCGTAGCTTCTACCTGCTCGTGCCGGCCCCGGCGGCCCCGGAACCGTCCGGGGGCGCCGGCTCGTGACGGTGGCGCCGGGGAAGACTATAATGGAACTCCCGCCGTCGAAGGGCGAGGGTCGATGCCGGATCGTCCCCGGGCGGGTGCGCCCACGTTCGTGCTCCTGCTCGTCGTCCTCTGCGCGCTCGCCGTCGGGGCGGCGGCCAGCGCGATCGCGACGGCGGTCCCCGCTTCCTCGACCTCGAACACTCCGGGCACCCCGTTCTCGCTCTCGGGATCGGTCGTCTCGTACTCCCTGCTCGCGGGCGTCGGTGTGCTGCTGGGCGTCGTGCTCTATCGGCGGCTGACGGGCCCGACCGTCCCGGTGCCGAACCGCTTCGTGGTGACGTTCCTCATCGTGCTGCTGCTCGCGTCGATCTTCGTGGTCGTCGGGCACCTGGTGGTGGCCTCGGGCGGACCGGCGGGCGGTTCCGGCTCCGGCGCCGGGACGTCCGCCAACAACTCGACGCACTCCGGCAACGGATCCAACGGCACCGTGAACGCCACCGGAACGCCCGTGGGGCCGTTCCACGTCCTGTTCCTGCCGTGGGTCCTCTGGGCCACGGTCGTCGGGCTCGCGGTCGTGCTCGCCGTGATCGCCGTGCCCCAGACACGCGAGGTCCTTGGCGGGTGGTTCCGTCGAGGGACCCGCACGAGCCCGCCCGCCGCCGCGGCCCGGGGCTCGCTCGAGCGGGCCGTGCGGAGCGTCGAGGCCGGGGACGATCCACGCTCGGTGATCATCGGGTTGTACGCCGAGCTCCTTCAGCAGCTCGGGAGGATGGTCGGCGACCTCGACCCCGTGACCCCCGAGGAGATCCGTGCCCAGCACCTGATCCGACTCGGCATCCTCCCGGCCACGGCCGAGGCGCTGACCCGTCTGTTCGAGGAGGCGAAGTACTCGAGCCACCCGATGGACGCCGCCGCTGCCCAGCGGGCGGTCCGGGTGATGCGCGCGGCCGAGTCCGATTTGGACCGGAGCTCCGGCGTCGCATGAGGGCACCGTTCGGTTGGTGGGCGCCGGCGGTCGCCGTCGTCGCCGCCGGCGTCGCCGTCTGGGCCGGCGACCACCTTGAACTGTCGATCCCGGCGAGCCTGGTCGCCGTGGCGGCGGCCGGGTTCCTGCTCGCCGACGCGGCCGCGCGGAGTCGCGCCGGTCGGGTCCTACCGCGGACCGACCGGGCCCCGGGGGCGTCGGAGAACCTTCGAGCGGCGTTCCGTTCGGGTCGCTACGGCCGCGAGCAGGTCCTCGCGACGCTCGACCGGGTCGAGCGGCACCTGCGACCGCCCGGCCCCGATGCCCGCCCGCTCGAACAGATCGAGCGGATCGTCGGCGGCACCGACGCGGAGTTCCGGGCGTACGTCGCCGCGCGCCTCGCCGCCATCGAGCGGGACCTATGACGCTCCGCGGGGGCCGGGGAGAGCTCGCCTGGACACCGCGCACGTTCCTGTTCCTGGGCGCCGGCGCGGGTCTGCTCGTCCTTGCGGTCGCGCTGCGCGACCCGGTTCCCCTGTTCCTCGGCCTCCCGCTCCTGGTCGCCCCAGCGGCCGCAGCGCTCTCCGCACCCCGCGCGGACCCCCGGGTCGGGTTCGCCTGGCGGGAGGAAGGCGACGGCGGCGACGTTCGCGTGACCGGGGCGATCACCCCGGGGTCCGGGACGCTCGCCGAGGACCTCGTCGTCGGCATCCGCCGGCCGCCTTCCCTGCAGGCGAACTCCCCGGAGCTCGCCCAGCCGACCTCGGGCGTGGTCCGCCTGGGGTGCGAGTGGGTCGCCACGGAGCCGACGATCGCCGTGGTCCCTCCCCCGAGCGTGGTCTGGCGCGATCCCGCCGGGTTCGTGGAGCGGAACGTACGGGGCGTCGACGGTGAGCTCGTGATCGTCCGCTACCCGCCGGAGCTGACCCGCCTCGGAGCCTTGCACTTCGACCGGACGACCGTGCTCCCCGGCGAGACCCGCTCGCGCCGGCTCGGGGCGAACGGAGAGTTCTTCGGGCTGCGCCTCGCGGTTCCGTCCGACCCGCCGCGCCGGATCAACTGGAAGGCGAGCGCCCGGGCCGGCCGGCTGCTCGCGAACGACTACGCGCTCGAACGGACCGGCGACGCGGTCCTCCTCCTCGACGCCCGGGCGACCGAGCTCGGCCCCGAGATCGACGAACGGCTCCTCTCGATCGCCCGGGCCGCGACGCAGGGGATCGCCGAGGCGCTCCTCCGGTCCAAGGCCCGCGTCGGGGTGGGGATCTTCGGCGAGTTCCTCCAGCCGGTCCCCCTCGCCATGGGCAGCACCCACCGCCTGCGGATCCGCTCGGCGCTCGCGGCGGCCCGGCTCTCGACGCAGCCCGGCCCCCCGGAACGGTGCGCCATCGCGATGCGCCGGTACTTCCCACCGGGCGTCACGGTGATCCTCGTCTCCTCGCTCGCCGGGGACGCGTCGGGCTCCCTGGTCCCGTACCTCCGCTACCGGGGCTTCCCGCTGCTGGTCCTGAGCCCGTCCCCGGTGCCCTTCTTGCGGACCACGGTCCCGCTCGAACCGGCGGACGACGCGCTCGCCAACCGTCTGATCGCGCTCGACCGCCGCGCACAGCTCGCGCGCGCGTGGAACGATGCCCCGGTCGTCGACTGGTCGGAGTTCGGGTCGCTCGGGGCGTTCGTGGAGTTCGTGCGACGACCCGCCCATCGGAGGGTGGCGTGACATCGATCGGGCGACGCCTCGGTCCCGCAGGTCTCGTCGGTTCGGCCGCCGTCGCGGTGCTGCTCGGCTACGAGAGTTCGCTCTCGCCGCCCGTCGGGGTGGCGATCGCTGCCGCGGGGGTGGTCGCCACTGCGGCGATGCGGTTCGGGCGGAGTCCGGGGGTCCGGGAGCTCGCGATCGGCCCGATGCTGGTCGCACTCGCCGTCGTCACGATCACGGCGCCGCTCTCGGCACTCTCCGAACTGTGGGCCGGCCTCGGCGGCGTCGTCGCGATCGTCTGGCTCGTCGACGATCCCGACCGCGCGCCCGGGGGAATCACGCGGGGCGCGACGACGATCGCGATCCCGGCGCTCGCGGTCGGGATCGCCTGGTCGAGCGCGCTGCTCCTTCCCGGAGGGACGCTCACGTTCGGCATCACCGCGGCCCTGCTGGTCCTCGTGCTCGCCGGGGTCGCGGTGCTCCTCGGTCGGCCCGACCTGTTCGACCGGGACGAGGTAACCTCTTACGGGGACCGAGAGTAGCGGGGGCGTCGCGGCCACGCGCCGCGTCCGGGCGCCGACGAAGGGTCCCTCTCGACTCAACGCGGACGGGTCGTCCGCCGAGGATGACGTGAGGACAACCCCGGTGTCCGACACCCCCGGCCGGGGTCAGACCGCGGAGAGGGCGAGCGCCTCCGATGAGGCGGATCGTTACGGCCGGGGAACACGGCGCGCGGCCCGGAGCGGGCGTCCCTTATATCGGGGGCCGCGGACCTCGGGTCGGGGGGGCCATCGCTGACCGCGACGGACGCCAGGGCGGCCGCGGAGCGGATCCGCACGGCCGTCGGGACCGCCGTCGTCGGGCGCGAGGCGGCCGTCGAGCTCGTCCTCACGGGGCTCATCGCGGACGGGCACCTCCTGCTCGAGGACCTCCCCGGGCTCGGGAAGACGTTGCTCGCCAAGTCGTTCGCGAGCGCGCTCGGCCTCCAGTTCCAGCGGGTGCAGTTCACCGCGGACCTCCTTCCCCACGACATCACCGGATCCGACGTGCTGGACGCGACGAAGGGCGGCTTCGTCTTCCGGCCGGGTCCGATCTTCACGAACGTGCTGCTCGCCGACGAGATCAACCGCGCGCCGCCGAAGGTCCAGTCGGCCCTCCTGGAGGCGATGCAGGAGTACCAGGTCACGAGCGAGCGATCGACGTACCCGCTCCCGAAGCCGTTCGTCGTGCTCGCCACGGAGAACCCGATCGAGCTCGAGGGGACCTACCCGCTCCCGGAGGCGCAGGTCGACCGGTTCCTGATGCGCCTCAGGATCGGCTACCCGACGCCCGAGGAGGAGTCGACGATCCTCGCGCGACGCCGGGCACGCAAGCAGGAGACGGTCGACGTGCCCGCAGTGCTCTCCGCGGAGTCATTCCTCGCGCTCCAGCGCACGGTGGAGGAGATCGAGCTCGAGGCGTCGGTCGCCGGCTACGTGGTCGCGCTCGTCCGGGCCACGCGCGAGGACCCGAGGGCCGAGGTGGGCTCGTCGCCGCGCGGCTCGCTCGGTCTCCAGCGGCTGGCGCGCGCCCGGGCCCTGCTCGCCGGCCGCGACTTCGTCCTGCCCGACGACGTGAAGGCGCTCGCGGAGCCGGCGCTGGCGCACCGCATCATCGTGAAGCCCGAGCCGTGGATCCGCGGCGTGCGGGGAGAACAGGTCGTCCGGACGGCGATCGAGCGCACTCCCGTCCCGAAGGTCGGCTGACCCGCGTCGGCCGGCCGCCAAACGTTTTCATGGGGGCCCGGGTCGGCCCCCCGATGGTCGATCCGCCGCTCGTCGTGGTCGCGGACCCGATCGACGCAGGGGCGATCGCCCGACTCAAGGCGGGACCGTGCCGGGTCGTGGACGCGAGCGCCGACCCCGGGTCGCTCGCCGGAACGCTCGCCGACGCGTGGGGGCTCGTCGTACGTAGCCGGACGAAGGTCACCGCGGAGCTCCTGGGACGCGCCCCCCAGCTCTCGCTCATCGCCCGCGCGGGCGTCGGGGTCGACAACATCGACATGGCCGCGGCCGGGGCGCGCGGGATCCGGGTCGTGAACGCCCCGAGCGCGGCGACCGCGAGCGTCGCGGAGCTCACGGTCGCCTTCTACCTCGTCCTCGTGCGCGGACTCGCGCCGCAGTTCGCGGCGACCCGCGCGGGGAAGTGGGAGCGGGGCTCGCACGGCCACGAGCTCGCCGGGAAAACAGTGGGGTTCATCGGCTACGGCCGGATCGCGCGGGAGGTCGCGCGGAGGGTCGCTCCGTTCGGAGCGCGTGCGATCGCCTACGACCCGTTCGTGCCGGCCCCGATCGACGCGACGGAGATCCTTCCCTTCGAGATGGTCCTCGAGCACGCGGACGTGGTGAGCGTGCACGCCGCGCTCACGCCCGACAACCGCCACCTGCTCGACGCCCGCGCGTTCTCCTGCCTGAAGCGCGGCGCCTTCGTCGTCAATGTCGCACGCGGCGCCCTGATCGACGAGGCGGCGCTCCTGGCCGCCCTCAACGAGGGCCGGGTCGCCGGGGCCGCGCTCGACGTTTTCGAGGTGGAACCACCGATGAACCGCGCCCTTCTGGAGCACCCGCACGTGATCGCGACCCCGCACATCGGCGCCGCCACCGCGGAGGGACAGGAACGGGCCGGCGCCGAGACGATCGACGAAGTGCTCCGCGCCCTGCGCGGGGAACCGCTCACCGCCCTCGTCGCGGCCCCGGGAGGCGCGCGATGACGTTCGATCCCGAGACGACGACGTTCCTGATCGCCGGGCCGGTCCGCATCCACCCGCGCGTCCTCCGCGCGATGGCGACGCCGAGCCTGAACCACCGCGGCGACTACTTCCACTCCGTCGTCGCCGAGATCCGCGAGCTCCTCCCCGTGATGTTCGGGGCGAAGGGCCACCAGGTCGTGCTGACCGGCAGCGGGAGCGCCGGTTTGGAGGCGATGTACTCGTCCCTCGTGCCCAGGGACCGTCGGGCCCTCGTCCTCAGCAACGGCAATTTCGGCGAGCGGGGGGACCAGATCGTCCGTCGGTACTGCCCGAACGTCACGACGGTCTCCGCGCCGTGGGGACGGGCCCTACCGGCGGAGGCCGTGCGCGCCGAGCTCGCGAAGGGCGACATCGGCGCCGTCTGCGTCGTCCACAACGAGACGAGCGTCGGCTTCGCGAACGACCTCGCCGCCCTCGTTCCCGCGATCCGCGCGTCGGGGGCCCTGTTCCTCGTCGACGGGATCAGCGCCGTGGCCGGGATCCCCGAGCCGATCGACGCCTGGGGGATCGACGCGGTCGTCGCGGGCAGTCAGAAGGGCCTCGCCGCGCCCGCCGGCCTCGCGATGGTCCACCTCTCCGACCGCGCGCTCGCCGCGCTCCACCCCGGTACGTTCTACCTCGACCTCGCGGCGCACGTGAAATCGCTCGAGAAGAACGACACGCCGTGGACCCCGGCCGTCCCCCTCTTCCTCGCGCTCCGCGAGGCGCTCCTCCTCCTGAAGCAGGAGGGCCTCGGCGCGCGGCTCGCGCGGACCCACCGGCTCGCCGACGCGACGCGCGCGGCGGTCGCCGCCCTCGGTCTCGAGCTGTTCCCCGACCCGGCGTTCGCCTCCGACACGGTGACGGCGGTGAAGAACCCGACGGGGATGGGCGACCCCGAGCTCCGCAAGGTCCTCGAGAAGGAGTACAACGTCCTCGTCCAGGGCGGTCAGGGCGCCCAGACCGGGAAGATCTTCCGGATCGGCCACATGGGGATCGCCGACTGGCCGGACCTCTTGGTCACGTTCGCGGCCCTCGAGCGGGTCCTCGCCCGGGCCGGCCGCGCGCCGGCGCGCGGCGCGTCCCTCGCGGCCATCCTCGAACGGATGCCGTAGGGCCTCAGAGGTCGACGATCACCCGGGCCCGGTGGCCGGCGGGGTCGAAGACGAGCCCGTGGAGCGTCACGGCCTTCACCTCCGTGCCCGCGGGGTGCCGGGCCGGGTCGAACGGCTCGCCGGCCACGCTCGCCACGACGGCGGTCGGCGGGTCCCCGACCGCGTGGGCGCGGATCGTCCGCCCGACGAACCCCTCCGTGTCGTGGAGCAGGAGGAGCTCCGACAGAAAGGCGACGACGAGCCCGCCCGCGTCCTCGGCCGACGCGCTCACCGCGCGTTCCTCGCGAGGGCGGACCTTCCGCAGGTCGGTCATGAGGGCGTACAGCCCGAGCCCGAGCGCCTCGAGGAGCGCCCCGGACGTCGGCCCCGTCGCCCAGACGCCGACGTCCGCCGTGGTCGGGAACGTCCCCCAGCGTCGGGCGGGTACCGAGCGGTTCCGTCGGGCGGGCGTGGGCCACGGAGGTGTACCACGGTTTAAAGGGATGAGAGGTACCGACATGTCCCATCGATGCGCGCCTCGCTCGTGGTCCCCACCCTGAACGAGGCCGGATCGATCGGCCACGTGCTCGCGACGTTCCGCGCCGCCGCCGACGAGGCGAACCGGACGGTGTTCCGCGACGAGCCGGTCGTCTGGGAGATGATCGTCGTCGACGGGGCGTCGACCGACGGCACCCCGGCGCGGGCGACGGCCGAGGGCGCGCGGGTGATCACCGAGCGCCGCCGGGGCTACGGGCGAGCGTACAAGACGGGCTTCGCCGCGGCGACGGGGGAGATCGTCGCCACGGCCGACGGCGACGCGACGTACCCGGTCGAGCTGATCCCCGGCCTCGTCCGGCGGCTCCTCGACGAGCGGATCGACTTCCTCACCGGCGATCGGATGGCGTACCTCGACCACCGTTCGATGACCACCGAGCACCGGCTCGGGAACCGGATGCTGAACGACTTCCTCCGGCTCGCGTACAAGCGGTACCTGGACGAGCTGCCGTCGTCGACGCTGCACGACAGCCAGAGCGGCTTCTGGGTGTTCCGCCGGGAGATCCTCGGCCGGCTCCGCCTCACGCAGGACGGGATGGCGTTCAGCGAGGAGTTCAAGATCGAGGCGCTGTTCCGAGGCCTCAAGGTCGTCGAGATCCCGATCCACTACGGCGAGCGGTGGGGTCTCCCGAAGCTGTCGAGCTGGCGCGACGGCCTCCAGAACCTCCTGTTCCTGATCCGCAAGCGGCTCGACGTCGCGCACGAGGAGCGCCGGGGGAGCTTCCCACGGCGGGCCGGCGCGGCGGGCGGCGCCCGCGTACCCTGACGGCCGGTCTACTGGGTCTTCCCGGAGCGCTCGCGCGACTTCACGCGGAGTCCGGTGTAGTGGCACTTGCGGCACCGCACGGCCTTCGGCGGGTTGCGGGCCGAGCAGTTCATGCAGATCTTCTTGTTGAGCAGTCGCTCGACCGCCTCGGGGAACGGCATGGGACGGCGGGGACCCGTGCCGTGCTATAAAAGAATCGGGGGCTCCCGTCCGCCGACCGAAGCGGCGGGGGGCGGCGATGGCGACGTGGACCGAAGGCGACGAGGGGCTGGATCACGGCCGACGCGCGGTCCGACTCGCGCGGGAGTCCGTCGCCCGCGCGGTCGCCGGCGACCGGTCGGGCGGCGCGCCGTCGGGCGCCGCCGAACCGCTCCCGCCGTTCTTCGCCCGGCCCCGCGGGGTCTTCGTGACGATCCGACGGTTCCCCGGCGACGAGCTGCGCGGATGCATCGGCTTCCCGCGCCCCGTCTTCCCGCTCGGTCGGGCCGTACGCGAGGCCGCGATCGCTGCGGCGACGGAGGACCCGCGGTTCCCCGGGCTCACCGCGCGCGAGCTCGGGCGGGTCACCTTCGAGGTGTCGATCCTGACCGAGCCCGAGCCGGTCGTCGCCGAACCCGGACGTTCCCTCGCCGAGCGCGTTACGGTCGGTCGCGACGGGTTGATCGTCGAAGGGTTCGGGACGAGCGGGCTCCTGCTGCCCCAGGTCGCTCCGGAACAGGGGTGGACGGCGGAGGAGTTCTTGGACGGGACGTGCGAAAAGGCGGGCCTGCCGGCCGGCGCGTGGCGCGACCCGCGGGTCCGGGTCCTCCGCTTCGCGGCCGCGGTCTACGCCGAGCGATCGCCGGACGGGCCGGTCGAGGCGACGGACCCCGGGGCTACGTCGCGCGCCGGGAGACCCGGGCCGAGAACGTGACGCCGTCGAGCTCCCACGCGACGACGTCCTCCCCGTCCGGGAGAGCGTGCTCCAGGAGCTCGAACGGTTCCGCGAGGAGCTCCTTCGCGAGCGCCGACCGTCGGGCGTCGAGCGCCCGGTAGAGCGCTCCCTCCGCGCCGATCGCCACTCGGACCTGGTCGGTGAGCCGGAGGCCGAGCTCCTTGCGCCGCTGCTGGAGCCGCCGGGCGACCTCGCGGGCGAGGCCTTCCTCGAGCAGCGCCTCGGTCGGCCGGCGCGGGAGCGCCGCGCGCGGGACCGAGTCGTCCTCGCGCACCACCCAGCCGGGGTCCGGGTAGTGGGACCGCTCCGAGGCGGGGACGCGAACGAGCCGCTTCACGTTGAGCTCGTCCGCGAGCAGACGATCGCCGTCCGGGCCCATGGCCGCGACCGCGGGCGAAGCGTCTCCGAACAGGACCATCTCGGCGAGCGGGATCCGGGACTTCACGCCCGCCCGCTGACGGAGCTCCCGGCCGACCTCGGCGAGGGCGCGGAGCTCGCGCATGCCGTCCTCGAGCGCGGGGTCCCGGAGCCCGAGCGAGCCCGGCCAGCCGCTCGCGTGGACCGACGCGTCCGCGGAGGTGTAGCCGTGGTCTCCCACTTCCTGGTGGATCCACTCGGCCGTGAACGGGACGAGCGGCGCGATGACCCGGGCGATCCCCAGCAGCACGTAGGCCAGCGTGTCGTGCGCGGCACGTCGGTCGGCGGGATCGTCGTCCGACCAGAAGCGGGGGCGCGAGCGCCGAACGTACCACGTCGAAAGGTCGTCGACCAGCTCCCGCACGGCCGTGGCCGCGGGCCGGGGGTCGAACCGCCCGAGCGCCTCGTCGACCGCCGCCCGCGTCCCCTCGAGGCGCGAGAGGATCCACCGGTCGAGCAGGCCCGCCGCCGAGGGGCGACCCGACGGCGGAGGCAGCCGATCGGCCCGCGCGTTTCCGAGGTGGAACGCCACGACGTTGCGCAGCGTTCCGATCGTGCGCGCGGCGCTCTTCGCCACGATCGCCTCGCTCACCCGCATCGGCTCGGTGAAGTCGATGGCGAGGAACGCCCACCGGGCCGCATCGCCGCCCACGCGATCGAGCAGGTCGAGCGGCTCCACCGCGTTCCCCTTCGACTTCGACATCTTGCGGCCGGACTCGTCGAGCAGCATGCCGTTCACGAGACAGGCCGTGAAGGCGGGCCGCTCGAAGAGCGCGGTCGCGAGCACGTGCATCGTGTAGAACCAGCCCCGGGTCTGGTCCAATCCCTCCGCGACGTAGTCGAGCGGCCGCTGGGGGTCGAACGGCCCGGGCTCGAACGGGTAGTGGAACTGGGCGAAGGGGGCCGCTCCGCTCTCGTACCAGACGTCGATCGTGTACGGTTCGCGCCGGGCCGGTGCGCCGCAGCTCCGGCACCGCACCTTAAGCCGGTCGACCGGGACGCGGTGCGGGTCGAACGGGCTCGCGAGCCCGCCCTCGACGCGCTCCGCGAGCTCGGCGAACCCGCCGACGCACGTCACGTGGCCGTCGGGGCACTCCCAGATCGGCAGCGGCGTCCCCCAGTAGCGGCTCCGGGAGAGCGCCCAGTCCTTCGCCTCGGTGAGGAAGTTCCCGAACCGGCCGTCGCGGAGGTACTCGGGGATCCAGGCGACCTCGGCGTTGTTCCGGACCAGCCCGTCGGTGAACCGGGACGTCCGGACGAACCAGGAGTCGATCGCCCGGTAGAGGAGGGCGTGATCGCACCGCCAGCAGAACGGGTAGGTGTGGCGGATCGTCTCGCTCCGGAACAGCCGGCCGCGGTCCTCGAGGTCGCGGATCAGGATCGGGTCGGCGCCCTTGAACGACTTCCCGCGGACGAGCGTGAGGTGATCGCCGAACACGCCCCGGTCGTCGAGCGGGTCGAAGACGCCGACCTTCTCCCGCGTCCCGATCCGGTCGTCGTCGGGACCGAAGCTCGGCGCGATGTGCACGAACCCCGTCCCCTCCGTCGAGGTGACGAACCCGTCGAGCACGACGCGGTAGCGCCCGGGTCCCGGACCCGGCGTAGCGAACGGAGGCTCGTAGGAGAGCCCTTCGAACGCCGTGCCGCGCATTCGTTCAACCTCGGCGACGCCGTCGGGAAAGTATCGCGGGACCGCGTCGCTCGCGAGGACGAGCTCCTCGCCCTCGGCGGTCCGTACGACCGAGTACTCGAGATCGGCGCGGGCCGCCACCAGGAGGTTCGCCGGGAGGGTCCACGGCGTCGTGGTCCAGACCAAGAGCGACCGTCGCCCGATGCCGGGGCCGGTGATCGGGAAGCGGATCGTCACCGACGGGTCCGTGGCCTCCCGGTACCCCTGGGCGACCTCGTGCGACGAGAGGGACGTCTCGCACCGGGGGCAGTACGGGAGCACGTAGTGCCCCTTCTCGAGGAGGCCGCGATCGTAGAGCGCCTTCAACGACCACCAGACGCTCTCGATGTACGTCGGGTCCATCGTGCGGTAGGGGTGGTCGTAGTCGAGCCAGTAGCCGACCCGCCGGCTCATCTCCTGCCAGACGGCCGCGTACTCGAGCGTCGCGGCGCGGCACTCTTCGCAGAACCGCTCGACGCCGTACGCCTCGATCTCCTTCCGGGACTGGAACCCGTGGCGGCGCTCGATCGCGATCTCGACGGGGAGGCCGTGGCAGTCCCACCCGCCCTTCGAGCTCACGATCCGATGCCCCCGCATCCGGCGGTACCGGAGCTGGACGTCCTTGATCACCCGGCTGACGAGGTGGCCCATGTGGGGGACGCCGTTCGCGCCGGGCGGGCCCTCGCTGAACCGGAAGACGGGTCCGTCCGGCGGCCCGTCGAGGCCCCGGGTCGGTACCCCGTGCGACTCCCAGTAGTCGAGGACCCGTCGTTGGACGCCCGCGCCGGACGGTGCTGCCGACTCGGGTTCGTCGACCGCCACGAGGGGTCGCGACGAAGCGGGGACGGATAAAAGCGTCCCGCGGACGGCGAGCCGCTACCGGCGCAGGCCGTACGGCGGAGCGCTCTTCGACCGAGGACCGATGTCGCTCGTCGGGTGCCGGCCCACCACCGTTCCCTCGAGCATCGTGACGTGGCAGTCGCGGCCGAGGACGAGCGCGGGCGAACGGACGAACTCGACGTCGACCCCCTCGAGCGACACGGTGTCGGCCTCCACCCGGTCGACGGTGACCGAGACGGCCCGCTGGAGCACCTTCTCGACGAGGTTCGGCACCTTCCCGCGGAGCACCACCGAACGGGCGCGGACCGCGCCCAGCCGGGAGTCCCGGTCCAGGACCGCATCGAGCGACTGGGCCGTGATCTCGCCGGGGACGTCGACCGCGCCCTCGAGCGTCACGGCGTTCCCCTGCACCGAAGCCGCGACGAGGAGACCGCGCGCCGCGAGCCTCCGGTCGACCGTGAGCCGCCCCCCGACCTTCACGGTGCCCCGGAACGTGCCCTCGACCGCGTGCATCGCTCCGATGGTGCGCAACGAGCCATCGACCTTGACGACCCCGTCGATCTCGATCCGTCCCCCGACCTCGAGCGATCCGTTCGTCGTCAGGGAGTCGGCAGTGAGATCCCCGCCGACCGTCACGGTCCCGTCGAGCCGCACGACCCCGGCGTCGGCCTCCTTCTCGATCTTCACGGCCCCTCGGGCCCGCCACGCCGCGGCGTGCACCGAGTCGTGCCGGACCACGCCCCGGTCGTCGAGCTTTCCCGTCCTCGGGACCGGCGAGGCCGACGGCCGGGTCGGAGGGATCGGGCCGGCCGGCGTACCGGCAACGACCGGCGAGCGGGCGGGGGACGCGGCCTCGGACATCGGCAGACCCTCAGCGCTCCCGCGCGAGCGGTGGAAGCTTAAGACGGCGGTGCTGCGCCATCGTGCAGAGATCCTCGAAGACCGTGAGGCCCGCGTCCCGGGCCGCGCGCGCCGCGGCCGCATTCCGGACGCCGAGCTGCATCCAGACGGTCGCCACCCCACCGCGCCGGATCGCCGCCTCCACGACCGGCGGCACCTCCTCGCTCCGGCGGAAGATGTCGACGAGGTCGATCCGGACCTCGGGCGGTATCGCGGCGAGGTCCGGGTACGCCCGCTCCCCGAGGACCTGGGTAAGCTTCGGATTCACCGGCACGATCCGGTACCCTTGGGCCTGGAGGTAGCCGCCCACCGTGTGGGAGTCTCGCTCCGGCTTGTCCGAGAGACCCACGATCGCGATCGTTCGGGCGGTGGCGAGCGCCCTGCGGATCTCCTCGTCCGTCGGGGGCACGGGACGCGCGACGCGGGCCGCTTACATGATGCTGGCGGGGAGCCGGGGCGGCGCCGGACCCCCGTGGCGGTCGCGAGCGACTACGCCGGCGGGGGGGCCGGGCCCGAGCCGTTCCGGAGCCAGGCGACCAGGGCGATCACGCCGCCGGCGAGGATCACAAGGTAGCGGGCGAGCAGCCCCCACTCCTCGTTGATGAGCGTCAGGTACGCCGACGCGTCGTATTCGCCGTGCAGGAGCGCCGGCACGACCAGGTTGCCGCCCGAATATCGGTAGGTGGCCGCGAACGCGAAGCCGAGCAGGAAGAGGCCCGGGAAGATGAGCGGGGCCGCCGGACCGTAGGTGAAGCCGTAGTAGAGGTGCACGCCCGCGAAGACGACGCTCGTCCATGTGGCCGGGAGCACCCATCCACCCCCGACGTCGCGCCAGTACCCGAAGATCCAGCCGCGGAAGATCGTCTCCTCGAACGCTCCGACGAGGAACGAGAGCGCGACGTAGAACCAGGGGTTCGAGGCGGCCTGGGTGATCGCGGGGTTCGGCCGGGTGAGGTACGTGAGGGCCGCCGGGTCCGCGAACTCGTAGATGACGGTCAGGATCAGGATCACGAGCAGCGACAGCAGCGAGAAGAGTCCGTACCAGCGCAGGGCCTCCCAGCCCGCGGTCCCGAGGTGTCGGCCCCAGTCCCGGAGCGGCGCGGCTCCGACCAGGAGGGCGAACGAGATCACCGGGATCCCGTAGACGACGAACAGGTCGCCCGGCAGGTTCCCGTACAGCACGAGCGACGCGGGGACGAGCTGCGGCACGAAGTACTGGCTCACGACGGCGAGGACCGTGATGGCCACTCCCGCCCAGTACCGCGACCGGGGGGCGGCGACCCGGGGTCGGGTCGTCGGCAGGAAGCCCGGCGGCCACATCGCCGACCCGGGCGGGGGAGCGGGGGCGGAGGACGTGGGACCGGGCGGCGCCGGCCCGGCCACCTCGGGCGGGACGGCGATGGCCATCTACGCGCCCGGGTCCGCCCGCTCGGCGGCCTGGAGGCAGGCAAGGAGATCGTCCAAGGTCGCGCGGGCACTCGCCGCGGACCGGGCGGCGAGGTGGACCGTGAGCCCGGAGCCCGCGACGTCGACGCGCACGAACGGAGGGTTATCGGCGGAGACCGCCGCGGCGATGCGCCGGGCGACCGCCGCCGAGGGGTACGTCCGCGAGACCTCCACGGTCACTTCGACGGACCCTTCGTCCCCTTCGGCGGCGGGGATCCTCCACCTCCCGCCGAGGGCGACGCGCCGGGGCCGCGATCGAGCGCCCCCGGCACGATCGGCGCCGTGGTCGTACGGCGGGCCGATTCGGCCGCCGCGCGTTCCCTCAGATAGCCGACGATCGACGGCCACACCCGGTCGTCGTCGCGGGCCTTGTTCTCGAAGTTGTGCTCGTTCAGGAACTTCGTGAACGCCGTCCGGCTGGCGGCGTCCCACCGCCCGGTCGAGCGCCCGGAGTAGTAGCCCAGGACGCTCAGGTCGTGCTGGAGCACGACCGCGAGCTCCCCGTCGATCGCCCGGAGCGTCACCGGGTCCTCGCGCTCGAGCATCGTGAGGTCGTAGAGCCGGAAGACCCGCTTCAGCTCCTCGATGGGGGACGGGTGGTCGTCGACCCGTACGTCGATCCACCGGTCGTTCCGCTGCCCGTAGCCGCCGGCGTTCCGGACGACGAACAGGGCCGCCGCCTGCATGCCGCGACGGTCGCCGCCCTCGCGCTGCCCGGCCGCGAGGGACGCCAGGAGCCGGTCGACGAGGTCGCCGGGCGTCGATTCGTACGTACGGGCCATCGCCTGCACCACGGCCGGCCCGAAGAGGATGTTCCCCTGGCACGTGTAGCCGTCGCCGACCTTCTGCCCGGCCCAGTCCATGCACTTCGTCCCGGTGAAGGCGGCGGCCCGCCCTTCGCGGTCCACGACGCCGAGCTGCCGCTCGTCGCGGCCAGGGTCCGCGTCGGTGAGCTCCTTCACGACCGCTTCGGCGCTCTTCCCGCGCTTCAGCAGCGCGAGCCCCTCCGGACCGTAGGCCGTGTTGGCGGCCGCCTGGGTCGCGATCGCTCCGACGCCGGCTTCCGCGAACGGAACGACCGCGCCCACGGCGATGAACTTCGACTGGACCGCGATCCCCCACGTCCCGGCGTCGACGTCGGCGGCCACGATCGAGAACGTCCCGAACCGCGGCGGGGCCATCGGCCGCGGGACGACGGCGCGGTCCTTAAAGGGGGCGGCCGCGCCCGTCAGCGGGGCGCGTCGCCTCCCGACCGGGCGTCGAGCTCGGCGAGGAGGCGGTCGAGCTCCCGGGAGGCCACGGCACGATCCCCGCCGGCGGCGCGGACCCCGATCTCGCGCAGGACGGCGACCTCACGGTCGACGTTCCGGCCGTGCGCACGCAGCACGGCCAGCAGACGGGCCGCGGTCCGGAGCCGGTTCGCGAGGAGGTCCTCCTCGGGCGACGGCGTCGCGTCGTCCGGTCCGGACGGGACGTAGCTCGTCAGTCCCCGGGGCCACTCGGTGACCTCGCCCTCGCCGCGACGGACCCGGCGGCGGCTCCGGCGGGGCGTTTCGGGCACGGGCCGACTACGCTTCCGACGGTTCGGGCTCGGCGCGCGCGGGGGCGCTCCGCGCCTTGGTCGCGGTCGGTCGGGGGCAGCGGCTCCGGATCCCGTCCCAGACCGCCTCGATGCGCTCGTAGAAGCCCGGCACGACCCCCTCCGTCGCGAGGACCGTCTTCGCCTGTTCGAGGGGGGAAACGAGGTCGGTGACGTCGAGCCCGTGGGCGCCCGCCCACGCGAGGCTCGCCGTCGCGAGCGACACCTGGTCGTCCGCCTCGCGGCGTGCGCGCTTCGCCTCCCGGTCGGCCGGAGCGAGCGCGTGGTCCGGGTTCCACGCCGGCGGCATCGGTGCCGGGATCGGAACGCGGAGGAGCCGGAACGGCTCGGGGAGCGTCGGCCACCGGGGCTCGGCGAACCGGACGGAGAGCAGCTCGAGGGCGTTCGTCGCGCCGTCGAAGTCCCCGGCGTCGAACGCGGTCTCGGCGCGGTCGAACGGCGTCACGAGCTCGGGGCTGGGCGAGCCCTTCCAGAGGTCGAGCAGGAGGGCGACCCGCGACGGGCCAAGTCGGGCCAGCGACCGGTACCGGGGGGTCACGGGGACGGGCGCGGGTGGCGCCGGCGCGGCGGCGGTCTCGGGCGGACGGTTCGGTGCTCCGGGCATCTTCGGCCCCGAGGGTTACAGGAACGCCTCGAACTCCTTCGTCACTTCGGGGTACTTGTCGCGGACCGCCTTCAGGATGTTGTGGACGTTGAGCTTCTCCAGGTGGACCCCCTGGAGGGCGTCCACGATCTTGTCGAACGTCTCGTCGGAGAGGGTGGTCAACTTCTCCTTCGCGAGCCAGTTGCGGTACAGCTTCTCCTCGAGGCGGGCGCGCCAGCCCTTCTCGTACTGCTGGAGGAACTCCTTCGAGGGGTCCCCCGCGTGGACCGCCTTCGCGGCCACCGTCCCGCAGATCTTCCCGGCGATGCACCCGTTCGCGATCCCTCCGCCGGTGAGCGGGTCGATCATCCGGGCCGCATCGCCGACGATCATGAAGCCGTCGGTCACGGTCTGCTTGAGCGGTGGCGAGATCGAGACCCCCCCGCCGACCATGTCGATCTTCTTGCCCTTCGCGTAGGCCGGGTGCTTGTCGATCCAGGCGTCCAGGTACTTGCGCGCCTCGGCCATCGTCTTGATCTGGCTCACCTGGACGCCGATCCCGACGTTCGCGAGACCCTCGTCCTTCGGGAAGATCCAGACGTAACCGCCCGGGGCGACCTTGCCCAGATAGAAGTCGCAGTAGCGGGTGTCGCAGTCGACGCCGGTCATGCGGTACTGGAGGCACGTGTCCATGTCCCGCATCTGGATGTTCGTGGGCAAGCCGGCCCACCGACCGACCTGGCTCTCGAAACCGTCCGCGCCGATGGTGACCGAGGCGCGGATCTCGAACGGCTCGCCGAACGCCTTCGCCGTGACGCCGACGATGCGGCCCTTCTCCTTCAGCACGGAGGTCGCGGCCGTCTTGAGCATCACGTCGACGCCGGCGTTCGCGGCGTCGATGGCGAGCGCCTTGTCGAAGCCGTCCCGCTCGACCACGTAGCCGACCTCGTTGCCCGCGTGCTTCTCGTTGATCTCGAAGATCTTCTCGCTCGGGGAGAAGATGCGGGCCCCCTCGACCTCGACGTTGATCCACTTGCCCGGCTTGATGCCGACGTCGGTGAGCCACTCCTTGCTCATCCCCTCGCCGCACCGGACGGGGCTGCCGACCTCCTGGCGCTTCTCGATCATCACGACCTTCGCGCCCTCCTTCGCCGCCCACTTCGCCGTCATGCTGCCGGCCGGGCCGGCGCCGATCACGAGCACGTCGGTCCGAAGATCCTGCACCACGGCCTACGCTCCCGGTTGGAGACCTACCCGATCTCGATCGCTCCGACGGGGCACGCCTTCACGCAGATCTCGCAGCGGGTGCAGATCTTCTCGTCGAAGGTGATCCGCGTCTCGTCCAAGTAGATGCAGTTGAGCGGGCAGATGCCGACGCACGCCCCGCAGTAGATGCAGAGCTGCCCCGACGACTCGATGTGGAGCCGCTTCTTGTCGGGCATCCGGTCGTCCTCCGCAGCAGCGGTCCGTGCGCTATTAAAGGCTAGCCCGGACGAGGGGCGACGGCGGGAGGAGCGGCGGTCTCGGCGGTCCGGTCGGCACGCTCCGCGAGCCACCGCTCGGCGTCGATCGCGGCCATGCATCCCGACCCGGCGGCCGTCACGGCCTGGCGGTAGCGGTGGTCGGCCGCGTCGCCGGCGACGAAGACCCCCTCGACGCTGGTCCGCGAGCCGTCGTGGACCTCGACGTACCCCTGCGGGTCGAGGTCGAGCGCCCCGCGGAAGACGTGCGTCGCCGGTTCGTGCCCGATGGCGATGAACAGTCCGCCGACCGCGAGGTCCCGGGTCGCACCGGTCCCGACGTCGCGGAGGCGGACGCCCTCCACTCGGTCGGTCCCCAGCACTTCGGTCACCTCCGTGTCGAGCAAGAAGGAGATCTTCGGGTGGCGGCGCGCCCGCTCCTGCATGATCCAGCTCGCGCGCAGGTGGCGACGACGGTGGACCACCGTCACGCGGGTGGCGAAGTTCGTGAGGAACAGCGCCTCTTCCATCGCCGTGTCGCCGCCGCCGACGACCGCGAGCTCCTTGCCCTTGAAGAAGAACCCGTCGCAGGTGGCGCACGCCGAGATCCCGTGGCCCTTCAGTCGGTCCTCGGAGGGGAGCCCGAGCCACCGCGCGTTCGCCCCGGTCGCCACGATGACGGCGTCGGCGTGGAACGTGCCGTGGGTCCCCGTCCGGAGCACGAACGGGTGCTTGCGGAAGTCGACGTGCGTCACGTTGTCGTCGACGAACTCGGCCCCGAAACGGGCGGCCTGGCGACGCATCCGTTCGACCAGCTCCGGCCCCTGGATCGCCTCGACGAACCCCGGGTAGTTCTCGACGTCCGTCGTGATGAGGAGCTGGCCGCCGGCCGGCACGCCCGCCACGACGACGGGAGCAAGTTCGCCGCGAGCGGCGTACAGGGCCGCCGTGAGGCCCGCGGGTCCGCTGCCGACGATCACGACCTTCACGGTCCTCGCCGGGTCGGCCATCGCCGTGCTAGGGGGTGGGGGGGTTAAAGCGCCGCCCCATCGCGTGGCCGGCGCGTTAGCGAGGGGGCGCCGGGGGGAGCTTCAGCCGGCCGCCTCCCTCCGAGGTCGCGTAACCGGCCCGGTAGAACAGCAGCGGCTCCGCATCGCGACCGACCTCCTCCCGGACCACCTCCGCCACGATGAGCACGTGATCCCGCCGGGGCAGCCAGTCGACGACCCGGCACTCCAGGTTCCCGAGCGTCCCGTCCAGGAGGGCAGCGCCGGTCGCGCCGCGGTGGACCGGCAGACCCTGGAACTTCTCGGCCGGCGGGATCGTGCGCGCGAACCGCTCGCTCACGGCCCGCTGGTCGGCGGCGAGAAGGTTCACCGCGAACGTCCGGCTCCGCTCGAGCAGTGGGGTCGTATCCGCAACGAGCGTGAGGCTTACGAGGACCGTCGGGGGCTCGAGCGCTACGGACAGGAAGGCGTTGACCGTGAGCCCGGCGTCGACCTCGGCGTCCCGTGTCGTGACGACCGTGACGCCGGTCGCCCAGCGGGCCATGAGGCGCCTAAACTCCGCAGGATCGACCGGGGGCGTCCGGGCCGGCACGGATCACTCGTCCCGCCACTTGAACAGGCGTACGGAGAGGAGGAAGAAGACCACGGCGATCGCGAGGACGACGACGACGTCCGTGAGCGCCCGGGACGTGTTCGAGAAGAGCATGACCTGGTTCATCCCGTCGATCACGTAGTAGAGCGGGAGGACGTGGGCGAACGACTGGAGCCCCGACGGGAACGACGAGACCGGGAAGAAGGTGCCGGAGAGGAACATCATCGGGAAGGTGATGATGTTCCCGATGAGCGCCGCGCTCTCGGGCGTCTTCGCGACGCACCCCGCGAGCATCCCGAGGGAGACGAACAGGAACGGTCCCACGACGAGGAACGGGATCAGCTGGGCGGTCACCAGGACGTGCGCGTTGAACAGGTAGGCGCCCGCGCCGATCATGATCCCCGCGGTGACGAACGTGAGGAGCACGTACCAGAGGATCCGGCTCGTGAGCCACTCGGCGCGGGTGAGCGGCGTGAGCGACAGCTGGCGGAAGATCCCCTCCTTGCGGTACGAGGAGGTGATGTCGACCATCGAGAACATCGGGCTCGTCAGGATCGAGAAGCCGATGAGCCCCGGGATCAGGTAGTCGATGTACGTGTAGACCGCGCTCCCCACGTTCGCGCCGGTGATCCCGATCACCGCGGAGCAGTTCTTCGAGCTGCACGCGGCGCGGAGGTTGAACGCGTTCGCCACGCCCGCGACCACCGCCTGGGCCTGGCCGGACGAGGCGGCGTCCTGCGGATCCGTGTACAGCGTCAGGTTCGTCGCGGTATGGTTGGTAAAGTTCGACTGGAAGCCGCTCGGCACCACGAGACCGACGGGGTAGTCGTTCTGGCCGAGCCAGGCCGCGAAGTCCGACGGGGCGACGCTCACCACCTGGACCTTCACGAGCGTCGTGTTGTTGAGCGCCGAGAGGAACGCGACGCTCTCTTCGGAGTAGCCCACCCCGCCGGGACCGTGGTCCTCGTTGAGGACCGGGACGGTGACGACCGTCGTGCCCGTCGCGGAGAAGATGAGGCCGAACAGCGCGATGAGGATGATCGGGAAGATGAGCGAGAAGAACAGGGCGACCGGGTTACGGAAGTAGGAGCGGGCGACGATCCGGAAGTCGGCTCCGATGTGGCGAGGATTCACGGGCTCCCCTCCGTCCGCAGTGCCCCCTCGTCCATCTGGCCGACCATCCGGACGAAGACGTCCTCCAGCGTGTCCTGGCGGGTCTCGAACCCGGACCAGGCGATCCCGCTCGCCTCGATCGCGGCGAGGACCCTCAGCGCGTCCTCCTTCTGGTGAAGCTCGACCTCGACGTGCCCGTCCTCCGCGCGGGCGACGACCCCGAGCTTATGGGCGAGGTAGTCGCCGAGATCCGGCCCGGCCTGCACCCGGATCCGCTCGGGCGTCCCGTACTGCGCGATGATGTCGGACGGCGTCCCGCTCGCGATGATGTGGCCGTGGTGGATGATCGCCACCCGGTCGGCGAGCAGCTCCGCCTCCTCGAGGTAGTGCGTCGTGAGGAACACCGTGCGGCCCTCCTTGCGCAGGGCGCGGATGACGGCCCAGATCGATCGACGCGCGTGGGGATCGAGGCCCGTGGTCGGCTCGTCGAGGAAGCAGATCTCCGGGTCGTTCACCAACGCAAGGGCGAGCCCCAGCTTCTGCTTCTGCCCGCCCGACAGCGACTCGAACCGGGAGTTCGCCTTGTCCGCGAGCTCGACACGGTCCAGGAGCTGGACCGGGTCGCGCTCGGTATGGAACAACGAGCGGTAGTAGACGATCGCCTCCGCGGGGGTGATCTTCTCGAAGAACCGGAAGTCCTGGGGGATCACGCCGATCCGGCGGTGGAGCTCGGCTCCGTCCGACCAGGGATCGAGACCGAGGACCGACACTTCCCCCTCCGAGCGGTTGCGGAGCCCCTCGAGGATCTCGGTGGTCGTCGTCTTCCCGGCGCCGTTCGGCCCGAGGAAGGCGAAGACGCTCCCCGACTGGACCGAGAAGTCGATGCCGTCGACGGCCGCGAGCGTCCCGTACCGCTTGCGGAGGCCGTGCACCTCGATAGCACCGGGCATCGTCGCGCCGTGCGCCCGACGGTTATCACGGTTCCGGCCGCGAGGGCGCTATCGGCCGCGCCGGCGCGCTCCGTCACGTCGGCGCGTCGATATCGGCCGCCGAGCCCGCACCGACCGTGATCGTTCCGGCGCTCGTCGTGACCTGCAGGCCGCCGGGTCCGGACCATCCCACCGACAGGCGCCCCCGGTTCCACCGGAGCGTGGCGAAACCGCCACCGATCCGCAGGTGCTCGAGCGCGGCTTCCGTCCACGCGGCCGGGAACGCGGGTCGCACCCCGATCGATGGCCCCCGCGCGTTCAGCGAGATCCCCCAGACGCGCTCGAACAACAGCGCGAGGAAGGGAGCCACGCTGAATCCGAGCAAGAAGCAGGCGTCGTACGGTTCGTTCCGGTCCCCCCGGAAGCACTCGTGGGCGAGACCCTCCTGGTCGACGAGCTGCCGCGCGAGTTGGTCGAGGTGACGATAGGCGAGAACACGGTCCCCGGCGGCGAACGCCGCATCCGCCGCCCACGTCGTGGCGATCGGCCAGACCTGGCCTTGATGGTATCCGTGCGGGATGTAGCCGGGGTCCCGATCGGAGAGCGTCCTCAGTCCCCACGCGGTCGTCAGGTCCGCCGCGCTGGCCCGGGCGACCACGGCCCGGGCCCGGTCGGGATCGAGCAGACCCGCGCTCACCGCGCGGAGGGCGTTCGGCCGGAGCTGGAGGACCGGCTGCCCGTTCCGTATCGAGTCGTACAGGTACGTTTCGGAGTCCCACCAGTACCGCTCCCGGATCGAGGTGCGGGTCCGGTCCTCGATTCCGGCCGGCAGCGCCCCCGCCTCAAGGAGGGCTGCCGCGCTCCGCAACGCCTGCCACCAGAGCACCTGCACGTCGATCGCGTGGTCCCGACGGTCTGCGGAGTCCCAGATCGTCGTGTCCGTCGCGTCGATCCCGTACCGGACCCGGGTCAGGGACGCGGTGAACGCCCGCATGCGCTCGACCTCGCCGCCGTTCCGGAGCAGCCCGGTCTCGGGATCCATCCGGGCGAGACCCCACGCCACGATGCGCTGCAGCGTGGGGATCCACTCCGAAAGCACGACGCCGTCCGGGGTGTGGCTCATCAGGCGTTCGACGAGGGAGGGGTAGTACAGCGTCGTGTCCGAGGTCCCATAGAGGAAGATCGGACCGGGGGCGATCTGCATCGGGAGCTCCCCCGGCTCTCCGCCCAGGATCGGCAGCTCGCTGCGACTCTGGAATCGGAAGACCGAGTCGATCGTCCGCTGGGCCCAGCCCACGTCGCCCAACCAGAGCACGGCCGGCAGCATCCAAGCGACGTCGCGGCACCAGATCGCGTCGTACCACGGGAACCCGGCCCTCAGGCCCGTCAGCTCCTCTCCGGGTGCGGCGTAGAGCCGACGGAGACCATCGCGGGCCCGGCCGTACGCCGCCTCGAGCCCGGGGGCTTGCGGGAACCGGAAGGTCGGCGTCGTGCCGGCCCAGGCCGCATCGGCATCGGCGACGGATCGGGCGGCGGCCTCCGGATCCGAGAGCGCCGCCTCAAGCGCGGCGTCGACGGGACGCAACGAACGTTCGAGTCCTCCCGCGACGATCCACGATCGTTCGATCGGATGCCCGGGGCTCACGTCGATCTCCTCTTCCGAGGCGATCTCCCGGACCTCCCGCTCGACGTGGCCGCCGAGCCACGAGGCCCGGTCGAGGTACAGGTGGCCGAACAGGTCGCTCGACCGGTACACGAGGCCGAACCCCCGTTGGGCGACGCGGAGGCCGCGGTTCGTCGTCTCGACCCGGAAACGGACCGGCCGTATCCCCTCGACCGCGACGGGGAACAGGAACGGAACGAATCGGTTCACGAGACGGATGCAGCGGGTTCCGCCCGAGGTCGAGGAGACCCGGACCGTGCGCACGACCCCGGTCGGTCGATCGATCGCGGCGACGGCATGGAGGATCTCGAGTCCGTTCCAGCGGTGGAGGGTACGGTAGGCGCCCGGGACGCGTTCCCCTCCGACGCGGCAGCTGGAGAGCGGCACCGGTGGGCCGTCCTCGACCAGCGAGATCGTCCACGGACCGGTCAACCGGACGGACTGGCCGTACGCACCCCCCCATTCGACGGGGGCGCCGCGGGTCTCCTGGAGGAGCTCGAGGTCACCCCTTCCGTCCAGGATCGCCGACGCGCTGAGGGAGCTCAGGAGCACGGGGGCCGGCGACGCGTCGGCGGTCGGTTCACTCACGGGGGCCCCGGCCGCGGGGTCTCCGCGATCTCCATCCAGACCGTCGGCGGGATCGCGACCGACGTGAGCTCGAGCCGGACCGTGAGGCGACCGGAGCCCAGCGGCTGTTCCAGATCGATCGCGAACTCCGTCCGGTCGCCGGGCCGCAGCACCAGCGGGGATTCGGTCGAGACGCTGCTCGTGGGGGACCACGGTCCCGATCCGCCCGGCCGCCACCAGCCCCGGCCCGGCGCGACCGGACGTCCGTCGCACCGGAGGGCGACGCCCGAGAAGGCCCCCACGCGCAACGGCGGGTTGAGGAGTCCGAACGACAGTCGCGTTCCGACGAGCGTGAGCGATCCCGGATCGTACACGGAGCTCTCGACCGTCTCTGCGACGGCCACGAGCGCCTCGATCGAATGGGTACCGAAGTCGAGTTCGACCGAGAGCCCCTGCCGGATGGACGACAGGATCCCGAGGACCCCCGGCCGGGTCACGTTCCCGCAGCGGCTCCGTGCATCTTAGCCTCGCGGTCTGGGTCCGGCGCGAGGGGGTGCCCCCGCGACCGGGTCCGGACGACCAAACGATTTATCGGTGCACCCCTCCCCGCCCCGACGCCGCCGGTGACGTCGTGCCCCGCTCGCTCCAGGAGGCCCTCGCGCACACGCCGCTGTTCTTCGAGCCCGTCCCCCCGACTGCGCGGGCGAGCGCGACCCGGATCGAGGAGCGGATCACGGAGGTCGCTGCGCTCGTGCGCGAGTTGCCCCGCGTTGACGCCGTGGACGTGCCCGAGCTCGTGGACGAGAACCACGAGGGGCGACCGTTCTACCGCAGCGCCGATCCCCGGCTGTTCGGCCGCGCGATCGCCGAGCGGACCGGCCGCGAGGTGCTGATCAACAAGGTCGTGGCCTATCTTCGCAGCGTCGGCGACGTCGAAGAGTGGGCCCGAGCGACCGTCGGGGACGGGCTCCGACACCTCGTGCTCGTGGGCGGCACGAGCCGGTACATCCCCTATCCCGGCCCTCCCGTGGCGGAGGCGAACCGGGTCTGCCGTCCGATCGTCGGAGCCGCGGGGGGCCTGCTCGGGAACATCACCATCCCGTTCCGGACCGGCGAAGCGCACCGGATGCTGGCGAAGACCCGCGCCGGAGCGGCGTTCTTCACGACGCAGCTCGTCTTCGACCCGGTGCCGGTGGTCGGCATGCTCCGGGAATACGACGCCCTCTGCCGGCGGGCGTCGATCCCGCCGGCCGCCGTTCTCCTCAGCTTCGCCCCCCTGACGGACGAACCGGACGTAGAATTCCTGCGGTGGCTCGGTGCCGAGCTCCCCGAGGAATTCGAGCGGGCGATCGAATCCGGCACCGAAGCCGAGGGGCTCGCCCGGAGCGAGGCCCGGGCCTTCGAGGTGTGGGCCGCGGCGTCGGCCGCGGTCACCGCGGAGAACCTCGCCGTTCCGCTCGGGGTCAACGTCGAGCAGATCTCCGCCCGTCACTTCGGCGGAGCCCGTCAGTTGCTCCGTGCCTTCGCCGCCCGACTGCCGCCGGCCGACCGGGCGGCCTAGGGCATCCGGTCAGCGCCGACGCCGCGTCGGGGTCCTTCCCGCCGTGAACCAAGGCCGGCCGTCGAGCTCGACCTCGGCGCCATCGAGGGTCGACAGATACGAGAAGCGGCCGCGCTCTCCTCCGACCGCGGGAGGCCCCGCGCCGATCCACAGTCCGATCGCTCCGGCCGCGAGCTCGCCGAGCTCTGGGGTCCGACCGATCTCGGGATTGAACCCGAACGTGAGCAGGGCCGGAGCTGCCCGGTGGACGCGTTGACGGCCCAGGGCGGCCGCGAACGACTCGCCGCCCCGGTCGAAAGAGAACTCCCGGAGGCGGCCCGATCTGAACACGAACCGGGCGCCAATCGAGACCGAGGGCTCCGAGAACCGGTCGTAGACCGGTCGGTTCGTCTCCCAGATCCCCTCGGTCGCCCCCGGCCGCAACGGTACGGCCAGGAGGCCGCTCGGGACCTGGGTCCAGAAGCGGCCCGATCGCCGGTCGGCCGCATCGACCCGACCGTCCTCCAGGAACGGTGGCGAGCGGTCGAGAATCGTGTGGATCTCGGTGCCGTTGGCGTGCCGGATCGTGAGGCGACGACCGGCGCGGAGGTCCGCGAGGACCGCCTTCCCGGAACGGGCCAGACGCGACGGTGGCACCAGACTCGCACGTAGGACATCTCGCCGCCACGCACTCGGATCGACCCCGAAGCGGTCGGCGGCCGTCTCGGTGACCCCGGCGATCGCGAGGTTGGCGGCCCGGAGCCCCGATCGACGGGCCGCCCGCCACCACGCAGGACCCTGCCATCGGACGATCGCTTCAAAGTCCCGTGTCGGGAGCCCGAGAAGGCGCGGGAACGCCTCGGGTCCCCCCAGATAGATGTAGGCCGCGTGGGTCGCGGCATGCGCCGCATTCGCCTTCGGGAGGTGACGGCGACGGCCGAACGCCAGCGAGCGGAAGAACGCGTCCTCGTCTTCTACGATCAACGACGGGTCGGCACCCAGCCGCCGCGCCTCCCAGACGAACGGCCGCGCCCACGGGAGCGCGTGGCCCCACGTCTCGATCGCCACCGACTCGCCGCTCTCGATCGCGAGCGACTCCTCGAGGACGAGGCGGGCGAGGGCCTCCTCCGGAGACCCGCCGAACGAGGCGCCGCGGGCTCGCGCGGGGTGCCGTGGAGCGTCCGCCATCGGGTACGGTCGGTCTCCCTCACTCCGAGGGATGGTGCGGATGGAGGTGGCCCGTCGTGCCTCCGGCGACGGCGGGCGTCCCCAGGGCGTATCGGCCGAACGCGATGCCCTTGATCCCGCGCAGATCCTCGGCGGCGTTCACCACTTCGTCGCGTTTTCCGACCAGACCGATGAGTTGCATGCAGGACCCTCCCTCGAGATGGACGTGCGAGGACGACCGAATGTGGGCGCCCCAGCGGTGCTCGACGGCCGTCAGCCGACGGAGGATGTTCGGGGCTTCGTGGCGGTAGAGCAGCAGGACGCTCGCCACCGAATCCGAGTTGGGGTCCCCCAGCTCCTGCTCGGCGAGTTCCTTCCGGATGAGGGCGCGGATGGCGTCCGAGCGGCTCGGCGAGTTCCGCTCGCGTACCCAGTGGTCCAGGAGCGCGAGAAGTTCCGGTTCGAGCGAAACGCCCAGACGCACGACGTGCGCGCGCTTCCGACCCTGACGCCGCCGGTCGCGACGGGGTGCGGTTCTCGGTCGTCTCTTCCCGGGCATGGGTCCTGCCGGGATCCGCCGGCGGCGCGAGCCAAGTCCGCACCACCTATAACCCGGAGCGCTGGGTCCCCGGGCGCCACTTTCTGAGTGTTACGTTTCTGAGATACAGCACAACGTCTTTTATCCTGTGCGACTTGGGCGGGACCGTGTCCCTGGCGGCGGAGCCGACCCCGAATCCCCTCACGGAGGTTCGCAACCCCATCGTCCTCTCGCGGGGCGAGTGGATCAAAGTCATCCTGATCTACGCGGGCATCATCGCGGCGACCGTCATCGGCATCGTCGCGACCTATTGGATCGGACGGCAGTACGCCATCTTCTGGGCGCTGGGGATCCTCGCGTACACGCTGGGCCTTCGGCACGGCGTCGACGCCGACCACATCTGCGCCATCGACAACACGACCCGGAAGCTGCTCCAGCAGGACAAGCGCCCGACCACCGTCGGGACCTGGTTCTCCCTCGGTCACTCGACCATCGTGGTGGCGATGATCGCGGTCCTCGTCATCGCGACCCAGTTCATCGCCAGCAACCTGCCCGCCTTCGAGGCCGACGGGGCGGTGCTCGGTACGCTCATCTCCGGAGCCTTCCTCTACGTCATCGCGCTGATCAACTTCCTCATCTTCTGGGAGATCTACCTGATCTTCAAGGCCCTCCGTACGGGAGCCCTGGACCAGAAGAAGCTGGACGAGACCCTCCTGAAGCGAGGGTTCATGAACCGCTACTTCGGCCGGCTCTTCAAGTTCGTCAACGAGCCGTGGCAGATCTATCCGATCGGGGTGCTCTTCGGGCTCGGCTTCGACACGGCGTCGGAGGTCGCCCTGATCGCGATTACCGTGACGACGGCGACGGCGGCCGCTCACTTCCCGTTGTGGATGGTGATGGTGCTGCCGTTCATGTTCACCTGCGGGATGGTCCTGACCGACACGACCGACGGGTTCGGGATGCGCTTCGCCTACGGGTGGGCGTTCATGCGGCCCATTCGCAAGGTCTACTACAATCTGACCATGACCGTCATCTCGGTCATCGTCGCCGTGGTCATCGGGACGATCGAACTCTTGGGGGTGCTGGCCTCCGAACTCAACCTCTCCGGCGGTCCGTTCGGCTTCTGGAACACCATGAACTGGCTGAACAACTCGACCGGGCCCGACGGGATCGAGATCTGGGGCTGGTGCGGGATCATCATCATCCTCCTGTTCGTCGGGAGTTGGGCGATCTCGATCGCGATCTATCGGTGGAAGCACTTCGAAGAGGTCGGGTTCAGTAAGCCGCCCCCGCCGCCCGAGGGACCCCCTCGGGAACCGGTCCCCTCGACCGAGTTGACCTAGTCGCCCCACCGCGGGTCCGAAGGCCCCCCACCCGGCGCCGAACCCGACGTACCGACCCGGTCGCGTTCCCACCGTTCCGTTCGCCCGGCGCGGGACGCCCGCTAGTCGAGGAGCTTCGAGAGCACGACCAGGGCGGGATGGAGGTCGGAGCTGTCCAGGAGAAAGATCGTGTCGGTGAAGCAGCTCATCGCTTCCACGATGTTGATGCCCTGCGCGGAAAGAACGCCCGTCAGGGTCGTGAGCAGCCCGGGGGTCTCCTCGATGCTCTCGGGGCTCGTGACCGCGAGCTCGGTGAGGTTCTTCCGGACCCCGATCACCTGGGACTCTCTCAGCTGGTGAACGACCCGCGCGACCGAGTCCTCGTCGACGATCACCACGACCCCGCGGGAGACCTGGATCACCCGACAGAGCGAGCTCTCGTCCAACAGCTCCTCGACCACGTCGCCGAGCCGTTGGAGGACGTCCGCGCCCTGGGTCACCGTGATGGCCGCCACCTTGGTCCGGGTCTCGATGCGGCTCTTCCGGAGGACCCGACGGACGCCGACCTCGCGATGCACCTCGCCCCGCCCCCGAGGGTAGCGACGGCACGCCGCGACGATCGCGTCGAGCTGCTTCAGCTCGAGATCGTCCGCGATCCGGCGGGCGATCGCCGAGTAGTTCCCGATGTGCATTCGAATGGCGTCCGCCAGCACGGGACGCGCGTCCAGATAGTCCCGGACGCGTCGAGCCACGGAACCGGCATCCTCAGTCACTTTTGCCATATTTCGGACACTTTTGCCCGGGAATGTCGCAGCGCCGCCGCCGAGTATAAATCCGTCGGTCGTCGTCCACGGTGCATAGAGCGGGCGCACCGATGAGCCGACCGAAGGTGGTGCTCGCCTATTCCGGCGGGCTCGATACATCCGTGGCCATCCCCTGGCTCTCGGAGAAGGGGATGGACGTGGTCTCCGTCACCGTCGACGTGGGCCAACCGGTCGATCTCGAGGCGGTCCGACGGAAGGCCGAGGCCTCCGGGGCGGTCACGGCCTATGTGGCGGACGCCCGCCGGGAGTTCGCCGAGGAGTTCCTCGCGCCCGCGCTGCGGGCGAACGCCCTCTACGAAGGGATCTATCCGCTCAGCACGGCGCTCGCCCGGCCGCTGATCGCGCGCCACTTGGTCGAGGTCGCTCGACGGGAGGGGGCCACGTTCGTCGCGCACGGGTGCACCGGCAAGGGGAACGACCAGGTCCGATTCGACCTCTCGACGACGAGCCTCGCCCCCGAGCTCGAGGTGATTGCCCCCGCCCGGGAGTGGAAGATGACCCGGGAGGAGGAGATCGTCTACGCGAAGGCGCACGGGATCCCGGTCGAAGCGACCAAGACCTCACCCTACAGCACGGACGAGAACCTGTGGGGGCGGTCCGTCGAGTGCGGCGTGCTCGAGGATCCCGCGATCGAGCCCCCCGAAGAGGTGTACGGCTGGACGCGGTCGCCGACCGAGGCGCCCGAGACCCCGACCGCCGTCACGATCGGGTTCGAGCAGGGTATCCCGACGTCGCTCGACGGGAACCGGGCCCCGTTCCACGAGATCGTCCTCGCGCTCAACCAGCTGGGCGGTCGCCACGGCGTGGGCCGGATCGATCACGTCGAGTCGCGGGTCGTGGGGATCAAATCGCGCGAGGTCTACGAGTGCCCGGCCGCGGTCGTTCTCATCGGCGCCCATCAGGCGCTCGAATCCCTCGTCGGGCCCCGGGACGTCCTCGACTTCAAGCGCGGGGTGGAGCAGCGGTACGCCCAGCTCATCTACGACGGCCTATGGTTCGCGCCGCTCCGGACCGCGCTCGATGCTTTCGTCCGCTCCACGCAGGAGCGGGTGACGGGCGAGGTCACCGTCAAGTTGTACAAGGGGTCGGCCCGCGTGACGGGGCGGCGCTCCCCGTACTCCCTCTACCAGCAGACGCTCGCCACGTACTCCACCGGCGACCGCTTCCGACAGGAGATGTCGGAGGGGTTCATCTACGTCTGGGGACTCCCCGCCCGGACCTGGACCGCCATCGGGACGCAGCCGACCGCGCTCACGAGCCGCGCCGCGAAGTATCGCGCCTAGAGCCGGCCCCACCGCCATGGCGACCACGAAATCCGGGGACCCTCCGTCGTACGTGATCACGCCGACGTCGGAGTTCCTGAGCTCGCTCGAGGTCGACCGGCCGCTGCTCCGGTACGACCTCGCGGGCAGCGTCGCGCACGCCCGGATGCTCGGCGAGGTCGGGCTTCTCGCCCCCGACGAGGTCCGCGCACTCGAGTCGGGTCTGCGGGCCGTCGATCTCGAGGCCCGGACGGGCACTTTTCCCTGGCGGAGCGAGCTCGAGGACGTCCATACCAACGTGGAGGTACGTCTCACCGAGCTCGCGGGGCCGGTCGCCGGAAAACTGCACACCGGGCGGAGTCGGAACGACCAGGTCGCCCTCGACGAACGGCTGTATCTGCGGGCCACCGTGCACGACCTCGCCGGGCGTCTGGTTCGACTGGAGGAAGCGCTGCTCCGCCGGGCGACCGAGGAACGGTCGACACCGATCCCGGGCTACACGCACCTCCAGCGCGCCCAACTGGTCACGGTGGCGCACGTCCTCCTGGCGCACTTCTGGCGGTTCGAGCGCGATCTCGACCGGCTGTGGGCGACCGCGGCTCGGGCGAACGTCTCCCCGCTCGGCGCCGGGGCGCTCGCGGGCTCGACGTTGCCCCTCGACCCTGCGCGCACGGCCCAGGAGCTCGGCTTCGACCGATCGTTCGAGAATTCCCTCGACGCGGTGAGCGACCGGGACCCCCTCGCGGAGCTCCTGTTCGACCTCGCCCTCTTCGCCGTGCACGCGAGCGCGCTCGGCGAGGAGATCGTCCTGTACGCCTCGAAGGAGTTCGGCTACCTCGAGCGGTCCCCCGTCCTGGGCTCCGGCAGCAGCTTGATGCCGCAGAAGCGGAACCCCGACGCGGCCGAACTGGTGCGCGGGAAGGCCGGGCGGTCGATCGGCGACCTGGTCGCGCTCCTGACCGTCCTCAAGGGGCTGCCGCTCGCCTACGACCGGGACCTCCAGGAGGACAAGGCGCCGGTGCTGGACGCCGTCCGTACCGCGACCGCGGTGCTCGACGCCCTCGGCGACCTCGTCGGGGGGATCCGGTTCGATGCGGAGCGGCTCGGGCTCGCGGCCCGGGACCCCGAGCTCCTCGCCACCGACGTCGCCGAGGCCCTGGTCCGCCACGGAACCCCGTTCCGTGCCGCCCACGAGGCCGTCGGCGCTCACTTTCGTGCGGGGTCCGATCCGGCGGACCTGACTCCGCTGCGCCGCTCCTTCCCTTCGGCCGCCCCGGAGCTGGACGCGGTCCGCGATCCCGCGACCGCGGTCGCCCGGCGGCGGACCTCCGGGGGCCCGGCCCCCGACGCGGTCGCGCAGCAGCTCGAGCTCGCGCGCGCCCGCCTCGCCGCCCACGCGGCGTCCCTCTCCTCGCTCGGCCGGAAGGTCGGGCTCGTCGAGGAGCTCTTGAACGAGGAAGAAAAATGACCCAGTGCCCCGAGTGCGAAGCGATCGTCGAAAGCCACGACATGGTGTTGGGGGAAGTGTTCCCCTGCCCGGACTGCGGTACCGAGCTCGAAGTGCTCGGCACGGACCCGTTCGCGGTCCAGCCCGCCCCGAAAGAGGCCGAGGACTGGGGTGAGTGACGGGTTCCGTCTCGGGATCTTCGTCACGATCATCCGCCCCGAGGAGAAGGGGATCCTGGCGGCGGCCGACGCCCGCGGGATCCCGGTCCAACGGTACGACGACGGCGCGGTAACGTTCGGCCTCGAGCGCCCCGAGGCGCTCCCCGACGTCCTCCTGAACCGCTCGGTGAGCCACACCCGGTCCGTCTACGCGACGCGCTGCTTCGCCCACTACGGCGTCCCGACGGTGAACGCGCCCGAGGTCGTGGAGCTCGCCGGCGACAAGATCCTCGCGACCCTCCGCCTCGCCGAGCGGGGGGTCCCCGTGCCCCGCACCGAGATCGCCCTCGACGCCGAGGCGGCGATGACGGCGCTCGATCGGATCGGGTACCCGGCCGTCCTCAAACCGGCGGTCGGCTCGTGGGGTCGCCTCATGGCGAAGGTCGACACCCCGGAGGCGGCCCAGCAGATCCTGGAGCACAAGGTCGCCCTCGGCGCGCCGATCCACTCCGTCTTCTACGTCCAGGAGTACGTCACGAAACCGGACCGGGACCTGCGCGCCTTCGTGGTCGGCAGCGAGGTCGTCGCCGCGATGTACCGGCGATCGACCGAATGGCGCACCAACGCGGCGCGCGGGGCCGTCACCGAGGCGGCGGCGCTCTCGCCGGAGCTCGACGAGCTCGCGCGGCGGGCCGCAGAGGCGGTCGGGGGCGGGGTACTGGCGGTCGACATGCTCGAGTCGCCGCGGGGGCCGCTCGTGCTCGAAGTGAACCCGACCCCGGAGTTCAAGGCCCTGACCGGGGCGACCGGAGCCGACATCGCGGGCCGGATCGTCGACTACGCGGTCCAGGTCGGACGACGATGAAGGCGTCGGTCGTCGGCGGTTCCGGCTATGTCGGCGGGGAGCTCCTCCGCCTCCTGCTCGGCCACCCGGACGTCGAGGTCGGCCAGGTCACCTCCGACTCGATGGCGGGCAAGTCGATCGCGCGGGCCCACCCGAACTTGCGGGGGGCATCCGATCGGCGCTTCGTCCCGCGGTCGGCGCTCGAGCCGGCGGACGTCACGTTCGTCGCGGTCCCCCACGGCGAAGCGATGGAGGAGGTGCCCGCCCTGCTCGCCGCGGGCGGGATCGTCATCGACCTCTCGGCGGATCACCGGCTCCGGAACGCGGCCGGGTACCCGGAATACTACCACCGCGACCATCCGCACCCCGAGCTGCTCGCCCGCAGCGTCCTCGGACTCCCCGAGCTTCACCGAGAGGCCCTCCGCACCGCGGACCTCATCGCCGTGCCCGGCTGCATCGCCACCGCGTCGATCCTGGCGCTCCGGCCCCTCGTGACGGCCGGCCTCATCGACTCCCAGCGCGTCGTCATCGATGCGAAGAGCGGTTCGTCGGCGAGCGGGCGCGACGCGGGACCGGCCGGCCAGCACGCCGAGCGCTCCGGCGTCATGCGGGCCTACGCTCCCGCCGGCCACCGCCACACCGCCGAGATCGAGCAGGAGACGGGGGCCCGGGTCGCCCTCTCGTGCCACGCGGTCGAAGCGGTGCGAGGCGTGCTCGCGACGGTCCACGGATTCGCGTCCCGGCCGGTCGACGAGAAGGAGCTGTGGCGTACGTATCGCGCCGCCTACGGCGGGGAGCCGTTCGTCCGCATCGTCCACGAGGCCGACGGGATCCATCGGGAACCGGAGCCGAAGATCCTCGCCGGGACGAACTTCTGCGAGCTCGGGTTCGCCGTGGACCCGCACGCCGGACGGATCGTGGCGCTCGCCGCGCTCGACAATCTCATGAAGGGCGCGGCCGGGAACGCGGTCCAGTGCCTCAACGTGCGGGCGGGCTTCCCCGAGACCCGGGGACTCGAATTCCCCGGGCTCCACCCGATCTAGCGGGTCCGATGACGATCGTAGTGAAGGTCGGGGGCGCCGCGGGGAACGCGGTCGCCCCCGTCCTCGAGAACCTCGCGCGCCGCACCGACTGGGTGCTGGTGCACGGGGGCTCCGACGAGGTCGACCGCCTGGGGGAGTCCCTCGGGCGGCCGTCCGAATACTACACGTCGCCGAGCGGGGTCGTCTCGCGGAAGAGCGACCCTGCCCACCTCGAGGTCCTCGTGATGGCCCTCGCCGGCACCGTCCAGACCCGGCTCGTCGCCGCGCTCGCGGGACTGGGGGTCCGCGCGGTGGGTCTCTCGGGGGTCGACGGCGGCCTCCTCACGGCCCGTCGGAAGGAGGGGTCTCGGGCCGTGGTCGACGGACGGGTGACCGTCGTGAAGGACGACCGGTCCGGCACGATCGAACGCGTGGGGGCCGACCTCCTCCGACTGCTCCTCAACGCCGGTCTGGCACCGGTCGTCGGACCGCCCGCGGTCACCGCCACCGGTGAGGTCGTCAACGTCGACGCGGACCGGGCTGCCTCGTCGATCGCGGTCGACCTCCGGGCCGAGGCGCTCCTGCTTCTCACGAACGTCCCCGGTCTCCTTCGCGACCCGAAGGATCCGGCCACGCTGATCGAGCGTGTTCCCCGGGACGGCGTCGACGCGGTCCTGCCGTTCGCGGCGGGACGGATGCGCAAGAAGGTGCTCGCCGCCCGCGATGCGCTCGTCGGGGCGGTGCCCCGGGTCGTCATCGGGAGTTCGAGCGGGCCCGACCCGGTCGACCGCGCGCTCAACGGTGCGGGCACGGTGTTCGCATGAGCGGCGAGCGCCCCCGGGGCGGACGCGAGTTCGCGAACGCCGGCCAGCGGCCCATCGCGCTCGTCCGGGCCGACGGGGCGCTGCTGTTCGACGAGGGCGGCCGTCGCTACGTCGATCTCGGGGCGACGCACGGTGTCGGCAACCTGGGCGGATCCCCGCCCGAGGTCGTGCGCGCGATCGAGGCCCAGGCGCGAGAGCTCCTCTACTTGGGCAGTGGCTATCGATCCCCGGTCCGCGACCGGTTCCTGGAGCGATTGCTCGGCCTCCTCCCCCCGTCGTTCGGCCGGGTGTTCCTCTCCAATTCGGGCACGGAGGCGGTCGAGGCGGCGATCAAAATCGCCCGGGCCGCGACCGGCCGGACCGAGGTGGTGGCCGCGATGCGGGGCTTCCACGGCCGGACGCTGGGGTCGCTGAGCGCCACGTGGCGGAAGGAGCTCCGGGAGGGATTCGAGCCGCTCGTCCCGGGGTTCCGGCACGTTCCGTTCAACGACGCCGCCGCGCTGGACGCGGCGGTGACCGATGCGACCGCCCTGATCCTCCTCGA
>JASHSX010000083.1 GCA_030040865.1 Thermoplasmata archaeon
GACATCTACCTGCTGCCGCTCTACCGACGCCGCGGGGTCGGCGAGTACATCCTGAGGGAGACGACCGCGGCCCTGAAGGCGAAGGGGGCGGGCGTCGTCACCGCCGAGTTCCCGGCCCAGAACGAGATCGCGGTCCGGTTCTACGCGAAGCGCGGGTTCCGGCCGATCACGTCGGTCCACGCGCGCTCGCTCTGACCAGCGGCCCGCTCCCCGGCCCGATCGGCCCCGGTGCGCCCCGGTCCGCCCGTGAACCTTAAGGGAACCGGGCCGCCTTGCGCCGCGATGACGAAATCCTCGTCCGCGGCGACGCTCGGCGCGCCCAGGTACCTGCGCCGCGGCAAGGTGAAGGAGGTCTACGAGGTCTCGCCGACCGAGCTCGAGTTCCGGTTCACCAACGACATCTCGGTCTTCGACAAGCACGTCCCGAGCGAGATCCCCCACAAGGGCGAGACGCTCGCCGGGACCGCCGCGCACTGGTTCAAGGTCTGCGAGCGGCTCCGCGTCCCGAACCACTTCCTCTCGCTCCCCGGCCCCACGTCGATGCGGGTGCGGCGCGTGCAGGTCGTCGAGAAGCCGCGGACGATGGGCCCCCACCCGAAGAACTTCCTCGTCCCGCTCGAGCTCATCGTGCGGTACTACCTCGCGGGGTCGATGTGGGACCGCGTGAAATCCGGGAAGGTGTCGCCGAAGGAGCTCGGGTTCCCGGCCGGGAAGACCCTCGAGTACGGCGTCCCGCTCCCCGACCCGCACTTCGAGGTCACGACGAAGCTCGAGCCGGTCGACCGGCTCCTCACGACGGCCGAGGCGCTCGAGCTCTCGACGCTCGACGCGAAACAGCTCGACGGGATCCGCGAGACGATCCTGCGGATCGACACCGCGATGCAGGAGGAGATCGGTCCGCGCGGCCTCCTCCACGTCGACGGGAAGAAGGAGTTCGCCGTCGACGCCGACGGGACCCTCATGGTCGTCGACACGTTCGGCACGGCCGACGAGGACCGGTTCTGGGACAAGGCGGCGTACGAGCGCGGCCGGCAGGTCGACTTCTCGAAGGAGTTCGTCCGCCAGCACTACCGCCAGACCGGCTACTACGACCGGCTCCAGAAGGCCCGCGAAGCCCACGCGGCCGAGCCGGAGATCCCGCCCCTGCCGCCGCTCCTGATCGACGAGGTGAGCCGGCTCTACACGACGGTCTACCAGCGGCTCACCGGCGAGCCGTTCGCGCCGTCGTCGGCGCCCGGGTAGCGCGCACCGTTCACCGTTTCAGCATCTCCCCTCCCGCACCCTTATCCCTCCGCCGCCGGTTCCCGTCCTCGTGCCGTCCAAAACCGCCGCGCGCTCGGCCCCGGCCGAACCGGCCGCTGAGGAGAAACCCGAGATCGCCCTCGAGGACCTCCCCGGGATCGGGCAGACGACGGCCGACAAGCTGCGGGAATCCGGCTACACCGACCTCATGGAGCTCGCCGTCGCCTCACCGGGCGACGTCGCGGAGGCGGCCGAGATCGGCGTCGCGATCGCCCAGAAGATCATCGGCGAGGCTCGCCGGAAGGCGGACGTCGGAGGCTTCGAGAGCGGCACGCAGCTCCTCGAGCGGCGCAAGAAGCTCGGGCGGATCACGACGAGTACGAAGGCGCTCGACGAGCTCCTGGGCGGCGGCGTCGAGACGCAGGCGATCACCGAGTTCTCCGGCGAGTTCGGCACGGGGAAGACCCAGATCGCGCACCAGATCGCCGTCGACGTCCAGCTCCCCGCCGCGCAGGGCGGGCTCGGGGGCGACGTCGTCTACATCGACACCGAGAGCACGTTCCGGCCCGAGCGGATCGTCGACATGGCGAAGGGCGCCGGCCTCGACCCGGCCGCCACGCTCGAGCGGATCCACGTCGCCCGGGCGTTCAACTCGAACCACCAGATGCTCCTCGTCGCGAAGGCGCAGGAGCTGGCGCGCGAGCGGCCGATCCGCCTGCTCGTCGTCGACTCGCTCACCGCGCACTTCCGATCGGAGTACATGGGCCGGGGCGAGCTCGCGCCGCGCCAGCAGCACCTGAACCGGCACCTCCACGAGCTCCTCCGGTTCGCCGACACCTACAACGCCTCGATCGTCGTCACGAACCAGGTCTCGGCGCGTCCGGACATCCTGTTCGGGGACCCGACCCGCCCGATCGGCGGCAACATCGTCGCGCACGCGGCGACGTACCGGGTCTACCTCCGTAAGTCGAAGCCGCCGCGACGGATCGCGCGGCTCATCGATTCGCCGAACCTCCCCGAGGGGGAGGCGGTCTTCTCGCTGACCACCGAGGGGATCCGCGACTAGCGCGCGGAGCCCCGGACCGTCCGACCCCGGGCCGCGGACCTCGTTCGCCCGCGCAGCGCGACCCGCTTGAGCCCCGTCGCCTTCACGTACAGCAGCACCCGCCCGCCGCGCCGCAGGCCGAGCTGCCGCACGGTATCGGAGGTGACCGAGGCCCGGAGCGGACGGCCGCCGACGCGCACCGTGAGGGTGCGGCCGAGCGCACCGGGACCGCGCCCGATCGCATCGACCGTCGTGGGGAGCACGTTCCGCGCGCTCGTCGGGAACCGGCGGCGCGCGACCAGGATGGCGTCGGGATCGAGCAGGAACGCCACGCGCTCCCCGTCCGCCGCGGGAAAGGCGACGCGGAGCCGCACGCCGTCCGCGAGCTCGACGAACGGTGCCGTCGCGCGACGGTACGTGCCCTCGAGCCGGTTCGGCGGAGGGGGCGCCACGAGGGGCCGTCCGTCGACGAGCTCGACCGAGTCGAAACCGTCCCGGACCAGCCGGTAGCCGAGCTCGGTCAGCTGGGAGGCGCCGTGGCCGCGGCCCCCGCGCGCGCTCGCCACGACGGGGCCCCCGAAGGCACGGGCGAGGCGGGCGATCCGGTAGACGGCCCGGTCCCGGGAGATCCCGATGCGGCGGCTCGCCGCGACGACCGAGCGCTCCTCGCCCAGGGCATCCAGCAGGGCGAGGTCCGTGGACGTCACGAGGTCGGCCCGCCGCGGCATCACTCCCCCGTCCGGACCGGACCGAGCGGATGGATGTCGCCGGGCTCCAGGTTGAAGCGCAGGCGGCTCCCGGTCGCGGGCAG
>JASHSX010000084.1 GCA_030040865.1 Thermoplasmata archaeon
GCGGCCAGGTCGTGGTAGTAAGCCCCGTTCTGTTTCAGGCAGCATTCGACTGCGCGCTCTCCTCGACGGTCGGGGAGACTCCTCCTCCCGTCGGTCAGGGCTTGCTCCCGGGGAGTCGGCCGTTTCACCAGATCCCGGTGGAGCCTCCGGGGCGGCCCCATCACCGTCCCACCGGGCTGTGTCGTTTCTGCTCCGTGGCTCGGACTCTCGCCCGTCGGGTTCCCGCCCGACCCCGTGTCTCCCGGAGCGGGGACTTTCCTCAGCAGCCGTTCGTTGCCGAACCGGTCCACCGTCAGCTGCCCTCCACCTCCTGGCGGTCGGGGGAGCGGGGACCGAGGCCAAAAGCCCTCGCCTGGCTGCGGACCGACGGCTTCGGTGGAACGCCCGGCGATCCGGAATCTCCCGGGCCACGCGGGGAGCCGCTCCGGCCGGGTGCACCCCGCCGACGACGCGACGCCGCTGCATCCTGGCCGAAAGGATTCGGGCCAGTACAGGGCCGCGGTCGGGTTTCTGGATTTCAGGGACCGACCGCTAGACCGGCGAGGCTAGTGGCCCGATTCCTCGGACCCACCGTCCTCGGCCCCGGACGACCCGGCGTCGGGGTCTGCGGCGGGCTCGGGCTCCGGTCCTTTGGATCGCCGTCTCCGGATCACGGTCGCGGCTCCCAAAACCACCGCCGCCAAGGCCGCTGCGGCAGCAATACCGGCGATCTCGACACTGTTCCACCCCGACGAGCTGTTCGAAACTCCCGGGGCTGCGGTCACGGTGATCGCGAGCGTCTTCTCGACCGACCCGCCGACCGTATCGTTCACCCACACCGATACGGTGTAGGTTGCCGCAGCCGTGTAGGCATGCGAGACGGTCGGGCCGGCTCCGGTCGTACCGTCCCCGAATTGCCAAGTGTACGTCAGCGGTCCGGAGCCCCCGTTCCCGTCGGCGCTGAAGGTCACGCTCGAGCCGACCAGGAGGGTCGTCACGTTCGACGATACCTCGGCCGTGATCGCTGGAGCGACGACGATCGGGATCGACGAGGCGTTGGCGGTCTCCCCGTTCGAGTCGGTCACCGTCACGTGCTCGACGTATTCACCCGCCGAGGTCGGTCGGCAGACCAACACCGCTCCGTTCGCCTGGCATCCCAGCCGCGGGATCGACAACCATGCGTAGCCGACCCCACCGGAACCGCCCGCTACGGTCGCGGTCAAGGTCACCGACTGACCGAGATCCATCGCCGTCGCGCTCGCGTTCAGCTCGACCGACGGGTCGGCGTACACCGTATACGGCAGGACCGGGCTCTTCGCGCTAAAGTTGTTCGGGTCCGTGACCTGCACCGAGATCTCGTAGGCGCCGGCCGCCGTCAACCGGCAGGCGATCGCGCTCGTCGCAGAGGAGTCACATCCGGACGGGAGGCCGGACCAGGCGTACCGATACCCCGGACCGGACGCTCCCTCCGACAGCGAGAGCCATTGGCCGACGTCCGCCGAAGTGCGGTTCGCCGCGGGCAGTTGCGGCGAGGGGTCGGGCTCCACGAGGAAGGTCAAGACCGGGCTCGCGACGGACGTGAAGTCGTTGGAGTCGGTCACCGTGACCGAGATATTGAACTCGCCCTGGGAAAGGCCGGAGCCCGAGCACGTCACCGTAGCCTGGGACCCGGTACATCCCGTGGGCAATCCCGTCCAGCGATACCCGGTGTAACTCCCGGTGCCCCCGGTGGCCCCGGTCGTGAACGTCTCCGACTGTCCCGCGTCCACCCCTCCCGACCTCGTGCTGCTCCCGGGTCGCGTCACGGCCGGGTCCGAGTAGACCGATAGGAGGACGGCGTTCGAGGTCACCGTGTACGCGTTCGAGTCGGTTTCTTCGACGGAGACCGAGTAGTTGCCGGGCAACGACGGGTCGCAACCGGCGGAGGTCCCATTGATGCGGCAACCGGCCGGCAGCCCCTGCCAGGAATAGTTGTATTCGCCCGTCCCGGAGGTCGGCGCCGAGAGAGTGAATGCGGTCGACTGGCCGATATCCACACTCGTGTTCGTCACCGTCAGACTCCCGGAGATCGGATCCGGATAGAGGATCATCTCCGCCGTTGCATCGTTGCCGACCGAATCCCCGATCGAGACCGGGTACGGGCCGGCCGTCGGGACCGTCGGCGCAACAAACTGAGCCGAAAAGACTCCCATCGGGGTGGTCGTGAGCGCGCCGGCGCTGCAGGTCCCGCGGGTCGCCGCGACACAGGAGACCGGGAGCTCGTGGATCGTCGACGTCGTGACCTCCGACGCGTTGCCGAAGCCGTCGCCGGAGATCGTGACGATCTGGCCGACGTCCGCGCTCGCCGTGACGCCGATCGCAGCCCGCACCGCTAGCGATGCGGTGCCGACGCTTACCCCGTTCCCGCCCTCGATGACGCTCACATTGTCCGAGGCGCCGTCGGCGACGTAGATCTGGCCCGTACTCGAGTCGAAGGCCAATCCCTGGGGTTCGGCCGCACCGCTCATGTCGCCCACCACGAGCGTGGCGGTCACGTTGTCCGAGGTGGCATTCGCGGAAAGTACACTGACGGTCCCGTTGCACCCGTCGCCCAGACACTCGAACGTGTTCGAGACGAGCAGCTGTCCCGTGACGTAGTCGTAGAGGATGCCTTCGGGCCCCTCGCCGACCGTGGGATCGGCCACGACGTTGTCCGAGGTGGCGGTCGCATTGATCACGCTCACCGATCCGTTGCAATCCCCGCCGAAGCAGTCGGCGGTGTTCGTCACGAAGATCTGGTGGGTCGCAGGGTCGTAGGCCACCCCTTCGGGCTCGGCTCCCACGGTGACCGTGGCGACCAAGCTGTCGGACGTCGGTGTCGCGTTGATGACGCCGACCGTTCCGGTTTCGGCGTTGGCGACGAACACCTGTTGGGTGGACGGGTCGAACGCGAGTCCGAACGGAGCCCCTCCGAGCCCGACCGAACCGACGACCGAGTCCGTTGAGTCGTTGATCACGAACACAGCCCCGTAGGTCAGGCAGGCCACGAACATCTGGCCGGTGTCCGGGTCGTAGGCGATCGCCGAGGCCCCGCCCCCGACGACGATCGTACCGACCACCGTGTCGTTCGAGTCGTCGATCACGCTGACGGAACCGTTGGCGCAGAAGCTCCCGACGTTGCACCCCGCATTGGTGACGAAGACCTGGCCCAGGACGGGGTCGTACGCGACTCCGATCGGTTCGTTGCCGACCGTGATGTTCGTGTCCGGTACGGGCGACGCGCCCGTCGCGTTGAGGACGCTCACGGTTCCGGCGCAGTCGCTCCCGAGGCACGTTCCGGCGTTGGCGACGAACACTTGCCCGGTGCCGGAGTCGTACGCGGCACCCCACGGCTCGGTCCCGACGCCGGTCGAGTTGTTCGCGACCGAGAGACCGGCGGCGACTCGGGCGGAGACCGCCTCGTCGCCGCCGGGAACCGCGGGCACGAGGAACGAGCACGGCGTGCTCGTATTGCCCGGGAAGGCCCCGCTCGCGTCCGTCGAACAGATCGACGGCACTCCGGTCCCTCCGACCGTAAATCCGATGGGTTGGTCCGGAGGAAAACCCTGGCCGGTCGCCGTCGCCACGCTTCCGACCTCGCCGCTCGAGGGCGAGACCGACATCGTCGGGGAAGTCGCCGCTCGGGGCCCGGCGCCCGCTCGCACGGACTCCGGCGAGTTGCTCGCCCGGGTATCGTACGCCGCCAGGAGGACCGTCGAGCCGATCAGCGTGGCCATCACGAGAACGGATGCGACGATCGGAGCACTTCGCGGGGACCGGCCGCTTCGCCTCCCGCCGGGAAGTGTCGCCATGGCACCGGTACCGATCGCGGTGCCGAGCCCACGGGATGTCCCTACTTGAAAATTGAATTCCCTGCACTCTGCAGCGTGCTCAATCGTCCCGTAACGACTGGGCCAGCGGCCCACCGTGGCTCATCCGCACGATCTAGCGGGTCGGACCCGCCGATCGTACCGAGGCACGGCGGAGGCCCCCTCGGGCCGCAGTGGGGTCGCGAGGGGGGCGACGCGTAGCGGCGCGCGGCCGGCTCCGGGTCGCGATCGAGGGCAGTCCCCAGTCGATCTCGTATCTTCTGTCGAGGAGGGGTTGCGGGACGGAGAGCACGAGCATCCGGCCATACCGACGGAGACCGTCTAGGCTCGACGGATCCTTCGACAGCTCGGCCACCCGAGCTTCCTCCTGAGGGTCAAATCGACTGTCGTCGATCATGAATCGAACATGGCAGCCGACCCGACCGACGGGAAAGTGCTCCGGCAGTACCACCTGCAGCCGCAGGTACGCATCCGGCGAGAAGCGGTAACCGTGCCTCGAGGACTGGCTCGGGAGGCCGGTCCACTCGGACTCGAGCACCGACTTGCTAACGGCACCCCGCGTCGGCCCGCCGTTGCCCGAGGCTCGTGCCATTCGAAACCACGAGCCCATCTCGACGACGACCTCCGCCCGGTGCCAGGTGGAATCGCGAGCGCTGAGCGGGGACTCGAACATGGCCCGGAACGTGTTCAGCCGGTTCTTCGAAACCCTCGGAGGGACGTAGACGACCCGCCCGGGAACGGTGCTCCACCACGTCAGGTGCCGGGGCCGAGTGGGGTAGTTCCACTCACGATACTTGAGCAGACCCGAAACCACGCGAAACTCTTGCTGCTTCAGTTCGCGCGCGGTGCCGTCCGGACCTACCGTCACGTACTGACTGTCCCACCGTACCTCGAGGAGGGCGCGCGCGGACGAGGGGGGAGCCTCCGGGATCGAGTACGTTCGGTTCCGGAGCAGGGCGATCTCGCCGTAGGTCACCAGCCGCGCGAGATGCCAAGCGGCCGTGCGGTACGAGACGTGGCACGCCAGCTGGGTGGCCTCGGTGATCGCCCCGAATCGGCGTCCGGGGTTCGCCCGGACGTAGCGGATCAGGAACCCTTCGACGTCGCGCGGGTCGGCGTCCCACGAAGGGTCGTTCGGGGCCCCTCTGCCGGTCCCTGGGTTCATCCGACGCGTCCTCTAGCGGAGGACTCCATAAAGGTCCCTCGCCGGCTCGTCCTTCCGGACCTTCGAACTCGCTCGCGGCCCTTCTGCGGCACGACAGGACCGCGTTCCGTGCCGCGGGGAAAGAAGGAAATGCGGGTCGGGGGTCGGTGGGGCAGTGTCGTCCGTACCCGGTGCGCCCGGCCCCCTCGCGAGCACGGGTCCTCCGCGCAAGGAGCCAATGCTCGTCCCGTGCCTGCTCCTGCGCGACGGCCGGGTCTGTCTGCCCGGACCCGACGGGCCCGTCGCGGCCCGAACCCCCGCGGGAGAGTACTTCGATCCGTTCGATGTCGTCGACCGGTTGAGCCCGGACTACCGGCTCCTGTACGTCGTCGATCTGGACGGGATCGAGAAGGAAAGCGCCCAGCTCGACTACCTCCAGGAGCTGTCGCGCGACATGCCGCTGTGGGTCGATGCCGGGGTCCGAACCGCCGACCAGGCGATCGACATCATCGTGGCCGGCGCGCGCCGGGCCGTGTTGTCGAGCGCGTACCTGCGCGGCCCGAGGGAACTGCGCCGGGCCTGGCGGCTCAGCACGGAGTACGCGTTCGAGATCGAGCTCTCCGGGCCCAACGTGAGCGCCGCCGACGCCGGCTGGGAGACCCGCGACCCGTACGAATTCCTCCAGGCGGTTCGGGCCGTCGGCGTCGAGCGGTTCGTCCTCTCGCCCCGGGGCTCCGACCCGGATTGGGCGCTGATCCGCCGGCTCACGCCCGTCGGACCTACCTGGGTCGACGGGACCTTCGCTCCCGCGGATTCCCCCCAGCTCGCACCGGCCGGCGCCGCGGGTGGGATCTTTCACTTGGACGCCGTTCTGGCCGGATGGTCCGACTCGAAGTGACGACCGTCGCTCCCGCTCCGTGCGCGATGATGAGGACTAGAACCAGCTGACGCAGGATGAGTGATGGGCGAGCTGAGCGCACGGCCATCGGCCCAAACGAACAGTGGGTCGCACCGCGAGAACTCCCGGCGGGACAAGTCCCGCCCGGGGTGTAGCGGTCCCGGCTACGGAGGGGGGCGGCTCAGCCAGTCGACGCTGACCCGGCTCGTTTCCGGGCCCGGCGAGCCCTTCTTGCGGTCGAGGATGGCTTCCTTGAACTGGCGGGAGAGTGCGTCGACGGCGATCCACATCTGGGAGAACGTCGCTTCGTCGGACGGCTCGGCCGGGCTGGGAAGGGCCCGGGCGCCCGACACCGAGTAGTCGGGCTCCGACCCCTCGCCCGACAGCATCGTGACGAGCGTCCGGGCATAGCGCCCGTGGACCTTGCTCCAGCGGATCGGATCGAGGGCGAACTCCCGGCGGGCGGCCTCGCCGCGCCGCCGTTCGTCGGCCGCGAGCTCGATGAACGCCGCCTCGCGGGCGACGTCGTAGAACCCCTGCGCTCCGGTGCCGTACGACGGGAGCGCATTCGAACCTCCCGAGCGGAAGTAGGAGACGCCCGTCGCGAGCTCGCGCGCGGCCCGGACGAGCTCCTGGGTCCCTTCGCGGTACTGGCCGCTCTCGATCGCGAGCTTGCCGGCCGTGACGAGGTGCTCGTCGCAGCGGCGGAGCGCGCTGCGCGCCTGGCTCAGTCGGGACGGCGCCGCCGGCGTCGAGGAACTAGCGCTGGCTTCCATCAGTCCACCCGGAGGACGTTCTGACGACGTATGAACCCCTATATCCTATTATCTGAGAGTTCAGTCGGCGCCCGACGCCCATGCACGACCCGTCCTCGGTGACCGTACGACTTCCCGACGGCCACCGGCTGAAGTGCACGGCAGGGACGGGTGCGGGCGAGGCGCTCGCCCGCTGGAAGCCCGACGAGGCCTCCCGCTTCCTGGCCGCCGTCTGGAACGGGCGAGCCGTGGATCTCGCCGCCCCCCTCGACCGGGACGGAGAGCTGGCCCCGCTCACGTTCGAGGACAGGGCCGGGAGGGAGATCCTGCAGCACTCGGCGGCCCACTTGGTCGCCAAGGGGATCGTGGAGGCTGTTCCGGAGGCCCTGCCGACCGTCGGTCCTCCGACCGAGGAGGGGTTCTACTACGATTTCGACGTGCGGCCGCTCACACCGGTCGATCTCGAGGTCGCTCGCTCCGCCATGGACCGGTCGGTCCGAGCGCGTGAGCCGTTCGTGCGCCGGGAACTGACCCGGGAGGAGGCCGAGCGGATCTTCGCGCGCAACCCCCACAAACTGCGGTACATCGCCGAGACCCCGCCGGACGAGCCGATCTCGGTGTACGAGACCGGCCGATTCGTAGACCTCTGTCGGGGACCCCACGTGCCCGACACCCACTGGCTCGAGGGGGTCCATATCCTCGGGTTCTCGGCGATCACGTCGGAGAAGACCGAGAAGGGGCCCGCCCTCCAGCGGGTGCGGGGGGTCGGGTTCCCGACCGCTCCGCAGCTCGCCCAGTTCCTGAAGGCGCGCGCCGAGGCGGAGGCGCGCGACCATCGCACGATCGGGCAGAAGCAGGACCTCTTCTTCTTCACCGAGGAGGCCCCGGGGTTCCCGTTCTGGCTGCCCCACGGAATGGTGCTCGTGCGGGAGCTCGAGAAGTTCGTGACCGAGCACCTGGACGCGGAGCACTACTCCGAGATCCGGACTCCGCTTCTGTTCGCACAGGGCGTCTACGAGACGAGCGGGCACTGGGAGCACTACCGGGAGAACATGTTCCTGACCGAGCTCGACGACCGGACCTTCGGCTGGAAGCCGATGAACTGCCCCGGCGCGATGCTGATCTTCCGCTCGCGCGCCCGCAGCTACCGGGAACTACCGCTGCGACTCGCCGAGTTCGCACCGCTCCACCGCCTCGAAGCCAGCGGCACCCTGAACGGGCTGCTCCGGGTCCGGGAGCTCGTCCAGGACGACGCCCACATCTTCGTCACCGAGGACCAGGTGGAGGCCGAGGTCGTCACGCTGCTCGAGTGGGTGAAGCAGGCGTTCACGACGTTCCGGCTCGAGTGGTCGTACGAGCTCTCGACCCGGCCCGCCTCGTTCCTGGGCGAGGCGGCCGACTGGGACCGGGCCGAGGCGATGCTCGAGAAGGTCCTTCGGGCGTCGGGGGTCCGCTACCGGGTCTCGCCCGGCGAAGGGGCGTTCTACGGGCCGAAGATCGACATCCACATCCGGGACAGCCTGGGACGGCCGTGGCAGACCGGGACGATCCAGCTCGACTTCCAGATCCCCCGACGGTTCGAGCTCAGCTACCAGGGCGCGGACGGGAAGCTCCACGTCCCCGTGGTCGTCCACCGCACGATCCTCGGGACCTGGGAACGGTTCCTCGGCGTGTTGACCGAGCACGTCGGAGGGCGTTGGCCGCCGTGGATGGCCCCCGTACAGGTTCGGGTGCTCCCGGTCACGGAGAAGCACGCCGCCGCGGCGTCCGGGCTCGCCGAAGAGCTCGTCCAGGAGCACATCCGCTTCGAGGTCACGGGCACCGAGGACTCGCTCGCGAAACGCGTGCGTTCCGCCGAGCTCGATCGGGTGCCGTACGTCGTCGTCCTCGGGGACCGAGAGGTCGCTGAGGGCACCGTGTCGGTGCGCGTCCGGGGGACGAAGGAGGCCCGGACGCTCTCCCGGGCCGAGTTCCTCTCCGGCGTGCGCGAAAAGATCCGGCGGCGCGAGTTCGACCCTTAGCCGCGCTGGGAGCGACGGGTCCGTCGGGCCTCGATGCGGGCCGAAAGGTAGTACGAGTCCAGGTCGGCCGCACCGACCTGGTGCTCGGAACGGAGGTGCTCGCGCATCCGCACGAGCTCGATCGGCTCGCCGCAGACCTTGCACGCGATCCGGGTGCGCCGGGCGTTCGAGTCCCGGGAGCCGTTCGACTGCACGGCCGAACGAGCGGCGGCGCCCGTAAAAAAACCCCCTGCTCGATAGGAGCCGGTTGTGGGGCGAGCGCACCTCGAACCTACAACGTTTAAGTACGGCTTTCTTTGAGCGGAACGGACCTCTGAGGAATACGGCATGGGACTGGGCGTCGGGCAGATCGAGCTCCTCGTGCTGCTCGCCGCGCTCCTCGGCCTCGCCTACGCCGGTATCCAGACGTGGCTCGTCCTCCGCGAGGACGAGGGCGACGAGAAGATGCGCGAGATCGCGGGCGCGATCCGCGAGGGCGCCATCGCGTTCCTGAAGCGGGAGTACACCGTCGTCTTCGCGGTCGCAGTGGTTCTCGCGGTAGTGATCGCCGTGGCCTTCGGGATCACGAGCAACGGCCCGGCGCTCGCGGCCGGCTTCCTGTTCGGCGTCGCCGGGAGCGCGCTCGCCGGCGCGATCGGGATGCTCGTCAGCATCCGGGCGAACGTGCGCACCGCGAACCACGCGCGCCGCGGCAGCCTGCCGGCGACGATGGCCTACGCGTTCCGCGGCGGCAGCGTGACGGGCCTCTCCGTCGCCGGCCTCGCGCTGCTCGAGCTCATCGGCTTCTACTGGATCTTCAACGGCAACGTCCCCGACATGATCGGGCTCCTCTTCGGCGCGTCCCTGATGAGCCTGTTCGCCCGAGTCGGGGGCGGGATCTACACCAAGGGAGCGGACGTCGGCACCGACCTGGTCGGCAAGGTCGAGGCCGGCATCCCCGAGGACGACCCGCGCAACCCCGGCGTCATCGCCGACAACGTGGGCGACAACGTCGGCGACTGCGCGGGGATGGCGGCCGACCTCTTCGAGACGTACGTCGTGACCGCGCTCGCCGCGATGCTGCTCGCCTACCTGATCGGTGGGCTCGCGGCCCCCGCGAACGCCCTCCTGGTCCAGTTCCCGAACGCGGTCCTCTTCCCGCTCCTCGTCTGCGCCTGGGCGATCCTCGCGACGATCGTCGGGACGCTGTTCGTCCGTATGCGGGCGGGCTCGACGATCATGGGAGCCCTCTACCAGGGCCTCGGCGCCACGACGGCGATCGGCCTCGCGGGCCTGTACGTCCTCGACTACTACTTCATGAACGGCAATCTGGGGATCTTCGTCGCGACGGCCGTCGGGCTCGTAGTGATGATCCTCATCGTCGTGATCACCGACTACTACACGAGTGCGAAGTACGGCCCGGTCCACAAGATCGCCGAGGCGTCCCAGGCGGGCGCCGGACCGACCGTGATCAGCGGCCTCTCCGTCGGCCTCGAATCGGCGTTCCTTCCCGGGATCGTGATCGTCGCCGGGACGCTGGTCGCTTACGCGGCCGCCGGCTGGTACAACGGCTACTCGAGCTCCCCGGACCCGTACTTCGGCCTCTACGGCATCGGCCTCGCCGCCGCGAGCATGCTGTCGGTCACCGGGATGATCATTTCGATCGACGCGTTCGGGCCGATCACCGACAACGCCGGGGGGATCGCCGAGATGTCGAACCTCCCGAAGGAGGCCCGCGACATCACCGACCCGTTGGACGCCGTCGGGAACACGACCAAGGCGATCACCAAGGGCTACGCGATCGGCTCGGCCGTGCTGGCCGCCCTCGCGCTGTTCGCGGCGTACACGTTCGCGACGGCGAGCCACTGGGGCCAGCCGTGGGGCGCCTTCACGGCCCTGCTGACCCTCAGCACCCCGCTCGTGGTGGTCGGGCTCGTGATCGGCGCGATCATCCCGTTCTTCTTCACGTCCTTCCTGATGAACGCGGTCGGGATCGCGGCCGAGCGGATGGTCTTCGAGATCCGCAAGCAGTTCCGGGAGAACCCCGGGATCCTTGCCGGGACCGCGAAGCCGGCCTACGGGAGGTGCGTGGACATCGTGACGGTGACCGCGATCCGGCAGCTCGCCGTGCCGGCGATCATCGCGGTGGCGACGCCGCTGGCCGTCGGCTTCCTGCTCGGCCCGGTCGCCCTGGCGGGCCTCCTCCTCGGGGTCATCCTCGCCGGGTTCCCGCTCGCCCTCACGATGACGACCGGCGGGGCCGCCTGGGACAACGGTAAGAAGTTCATCGAACAGGGCAACTACGGCGGCAAGCACTCCGAGGCCCACAAGGCGGCCGTCGTCGGGGATACCGTGGGCGACGCCACCAAGGACACGGCGGGTCCCGCGATCAATCCCCTCATCAAGGTCGTCAACACGATCTCGATCCTGTTCATCGCGCTCATCGTGGCCCACTCGGTCATCGGCATCTGAGCCGACCTCGGGGGTTCATTACCCTCGACGTCCTACGGTTTCCGATGTGCGACACCTGCGGGTGCAACAACAAGAAGAAGGACCCGTAGCGACCCTTCTCGGTCGTTCGGAACCGGGTTCCTTCGCCCCACCCACGGCCGTTCCACGACGGTCGTTCGTGGCGTCCGCGGACGCTCGGCCTAAGCGTAGTGGCTCAGGCTGGTGCGGTCCTTCTTGGCAGCTTCCCGCTGCTCGCCGCGCTCCTCGCGCTTGCGGTCCTTCTCGCACTCCTCTTCCGTGACCCAGCGGAACTCCAGGTCCTCGGGGTGGTCGTGTGAGATGAACGCCCCCGCCTCGAAGGCGCTCGACAGGAGCTCCTCGAGGTTGTCGCCCTCGGTGCCCTCGAGCCGACCCGCGGTCCGCCAGTACCAGTCGGGCGCTTTGCCCGATACCTGCAGGTATTCCGTGATGAGGTCGTAGATCGAGGTGTGCTCCTCCGCGACACGTACGTGGAGGTGCTTGTCCTTGTTGGGGTCGGACGACGGGTCGTCGGGACTCATCGAGGGGAACGAAGAGTGCGGTCGGTATAACGGCTCACCTCCCGGACCCTTCAAGAACCGCCGGCTCTTCGGGTCCCCGGGTTCTCCGTGTACAATCCCGCCGAGGCGCCTCCACCGACTGCGGCCACTCCCCCTCCGACCGGGGCCGGCGGAGCGCCGAACGCGAGGTACGCCTACCTGGTCGGCCGACTCCGGAACCGGCAGATCACGATGGAAGAGGCGACGGAGCTGTTCGGCATCATGCAGGCGATGCTCCGCGCGGCCGAGACAGCGCGGCAGCTCGCCATCCGCGCGGTCCCGGTGGCCCCTTTGTCCCCGCCGTTGGGGGCGCCGCCGCCCACGCCCCCGACTCCGGTCCGGGCGTTGGCCAACACCTCGGACGATTTCCTCCTGATGGGGATCCTGGCCATGGGCGCCGGGGCCGGCCTCCTCGCCGCGCTCGCGCGGCGGATGCAGGAAGGTCCGGCGTCGCCGCCCGCTTCTCCGACCTCCGCCGCTCGGACTCCGTAGCTCGAGGGCGGGTCGGATGCCCTCGGGCTCGTTCGTCTTCGCCCACCTCGCCGACGCGCACGTCGGTGCGTGGGCCCGTGACCCGGCCGTCCGGACCGCTCTGCGGGAGAGCGTCCTGCGGGCCCTCCGGGTCGTCGAGGAGCGGGGCGCCGAGTTCCTCCTCGTCTCGGGCGACCTCTTCCACACGCCCCAGCCCGACCCCGCCGAGGTCGCCCCGGTCGCCGCCGCCCTCCGCCGGCTCGTCGAGCACGGCCGACGGATCTACGTGATCTACGGCTCGCACGACTACGTCGCGCACCGCACGAGCTGGCTCGACGTGCTCGCCGAGACCGGCGTCTTCGTGAAGGTCGCCCCGGAGGCCGTGCGGACGGAGGGGACCCGGTGGACCCTCCCGTTCCTCGTCGACGACCCGACCGGGGCCCGGATCGCCGGGATCTCCGGCCGCTCCCACGGTCTCGACCGGGACTACTTCCGGGCCGTCGACTCGGAACTGTTCCGGGCGGAGCCCGGGTTCAAGATCTTCCAGTTCCACGCGGCCGTCGAGGAGTTCCTGCCCCCCAAGCTGAGGGAGCACCTCCACGGGATCCGCCGGGACGACCTCCCGTTCGGCTGCGACTACTACGCCGGCGGTCACATCCACGTGACGTACGAGGGCGACGGCCCGGGCGGAGGACTGCTCGTCAACCCGGGCGCGGTCTTCGGAACCAGCCGCACGGACCTCGAGAACGCGCTGGCCGATCGCACGCACTCGGGCGTCGCGATCGTCACGGTCGAGAACGGGCGACCCCGCGTCGAGTTCGTTGACACGGCGCCGCGCGAGGCGTTCCGGCTGCTCGACGTCGACGTCGACGGCCGGAGCTCGGCGGAGGCGAAGGCGACCGTCGAAGAGCAGGTCGGCCTCGCCTCGACGCCCGGAACGCTCGTCTTCCCGCGAGTCCACGGGACCCTGACGGACGGCAGCATCGCCGCCCTCGGGCTCACGGCGGTCGGGCGGAGCGCGGGGGCCCGTGCCGGGACGGTCCACTGGGACCTCCGCGACCTCTCGGCCCCTTCGCCCGCGGGATCGTCGTCCGAGCCCGACGCCGACGTGGAGACCGCCGAGATCCGGCGGATGATCGACGAGAGCCGACTCGCGGCCCCCTGGCTCGACGGCCCGGACGGGGAAACGCTCGTCCGGGAGCTGCTGCGCGAGCTCGGGACGCCGAAGGCCGACGGCGAGTCGCGGCAGGATTACGCGTCGGCCCGCTTGGGCGGGGCCCGCCGTCTTCTCGACGTGCGCGCCGACCGTTCGACGTAAGTCGGGAGAGGGACCGCATGCAACTCCGCCGTCTCGTCGTCTCGAACCTCCGGAGCTACGAGTCGGCGCACCTCGACTTCGGGAGCGGCACCACGCTGCTCGTGGGGGACATCGGCGCCGGGAAGACGAGCCTCCTCTACGCGATCGAGATGGCGCTGTTCGGCAGCGCCGAGGTCGACGCCGCCTACCTCGTCCGTCACGGCGCGGCGCACGCGGAGGTGACCGTCGAGTTCGAGGACGGGGAGCACCGCTACGCGATCGCACGCCGGTTCCGGCGGCTCCGCCGCAAGGGCAAGGAGTCGTTCGAGGCCGAGAAGTTCCGGTTCACGATCGACGGCGCGGAGACCGCCTACTCGGCGACCGAGCTTCGGCAGCGGGTCATCGAGCTGCTGGGGTTCCCGGACAACCCCAATCCGCAGGCGCACTCCGACCTCTGGCGCTGGGCCGTCTACGTCCCGCAGGAGCGCATGCGCGAGATCCTCGGGGCGAGGGCCCAGGACCGGCTCGAGACCGTGCGCAAGGCGCTCGGCGTCGAGCGCTACCGGATCGCGGGGGAGAACGCCCTCGAACTCGCGTCCGACCTTCGGCGAAGCGCCGCGGCTCGAAGGGCCGAGGCGGATCGGCTCCGGTACTTCGACGAGGAGTACGCGCGCAGCGTCGAGGAGGGCGACCGGCTCCGCGCGGAGCGCCACCGGCTCACCGAAGCGATCCGAGCCCGCGTCACCGATGAGGAGGCGGCCCGGGAACGGCGGCGGGCCGCCGAGGAGAAGGTGACGGCCCTCGACGCGGACCGGCGAGAGCTCGGGAGCCTCGACCGGGAGGACGCGCACGATGCCCGGACGCTCGACGAACGTTCCCGACTGCGGGGAGAGCGCGACGCGCAACTGCTCCGTCGCCGCGAGGAGGCCGCGGAGGCGGCCGAGGTCGGCCGGAACCTGGCGGCCCGGCGCACGGCGCTCTCCGACCTCGATCGGACCGTCGCCGAGCGGCGGCTCGAACTCGAGCAGCTCGGCGGCCGGCTCCGAAGCCTCGCCGAGGCGAGGGCCGAGCAGAGCGCCGCGGCGAGACGTCTCGAGGACGGGCGCGCTTCGCTCGAACACGCCCGATCGGACCGCTCGGCCGCGGAGCGCCAGCTCGGCGAGGCACTCCGGGAGGGGCCGGCCCACGAGCCCCCGGTGCCCACACCGACCCCGCTCGCCGAGATCGACGAGCGCCTCGCCGCGGCCCGGCGTGAGGAGGCGGAGGCCGCGGCCGCCGAGTCGCGGGCGGAGCTCTCGGTCCGGGACCTGGAGGAACTCGTAACGGCGGGTGTCTGCCCTCGGTGTCACCAGACGGTGCGGCCCCAGGAGTTCGCCGACCACCGGGACGAGGCGGTCGGCGAGGCCGAACGCGCTCGTGCGGCCCGACGCGAGGCCGAGTCCCGACGCGGGCGGTTGGAGGAGGAGCGGCGGTCGCGCGAGCGGTTCGAGCGCGCCCACGACCGGTGGACGGAGATCGAGAAGCGACGCACGGCGCTCCGGGCCGCTCTCGCCGGCGCCGAGGCGACCGCCGAGCGGGACGAACGGGTCGTGGGCGAGGCCGCGCGCGGCGTCGCGGCCGCGGAACTCCGGCTCGCCGAGCTCCTTCCCGCGGAGTCGGACGAGGCGGTCCGCCGGACCGAGCTCTCCCAGGCGGAGCGCCGACGCAACGACCTGGTCGCGGAGGTCGAGCGCGCGAGCCTCGCCGCCGAGCGGGCGCGCGTCGCCTCGGAGGCCGCGACAACGCTCGCGACCGAGATCGGCCGCCTCGACCTCGAGATCGACGTCGTCCGGGCCCGACGGGCGGGTCGGGCGGAGCGGATCGAGGAGCTGAGGCGCCTACTCGCCACGGCCTCCGAACGCGAGCGGGAACGAGACGCTGCCGACGGAGCCCTGGCGACGGCGGAGGCCGCCCGGCGCGAGGACGAACGGCTGCTCGAGCGGACCGATACGCGGCTCAGCGAGGCGGTGCGGCGGGTCGCCGAGTCCGAACGGGGCCGGGCCGAGCGCGCGGCCCTGATCGCCGAGGCCGATTCGACGGAGCAGAAGGCCGGCTGGATGGCGCACGCGTTCCACGACGCGGTCCTCAAGATGGAACAACGGATCCTCGCCCACGCGCAGGCCGCCTTCGGGCGGGAGTTCGCGCGCTACTTCGCGACGCTCCTCGAGGACCCGGCGATCGAGGCGCAGACCGATACCTCGTTCACGCCGGCGGTCACCCTCGACGGGACGTGGACCCCGGCGGACGCGCTCTCGGGCGGCGAGCGGACCAGCCTCGCCCTCGCCTTCCGCCTCGCGCTCTCCCACGTCGTGCGGTCGATGGGCGACCTCCGCCTCGACACCCTGCTCCTCGACGAGCCGACCGACGGTTTCTCCCCGGAGCAGGTGCTTCGGATGGGCGAGCTCCTCGAGGAGATCGGGCTCCCGCAGCTCGTGATCGTCTCGCACGAGGGGCAGCTGGCGGCGATCGCCGACCGGGTGGTCCGGGTCGAGAAGCGCGATGGGCGCTCCCGCCTGGTCGCGGGCCCCCCCGGGGCGGCCGAAGGATAGGCGACGGCGCCGCGGATCACGCCCGGAGCGCGCGGAACGACGCTTCGTCCCAGGGCGGGAGCGACGCCACCTCGAGGTTCTCCGCGAGGTGCTCGAGCCGCTTCTGACCGACGAGCGGCCCGAGCGTGCCGGGTGCGGATCGGGAGAACTGGAGCGCGGTCTGGGCCGCCGTGAGCCCGGGCCGCTTCGGCCCCCCGCGGGCGAGCTGACCCTGGAAGAGCGGGACGCTCGTGAAGCAACCCATCTTGCTCCGTGCCGCCGCCTCGAACAGCGTCGTCGCCGCGCCCGGTCCGGGCTGATTGCGGAACGTCGCCGCTTCGGGCATCGCGAGGTTGAACGGGAACTGCAGGAAGCGGAACCCGTGATCGGGTCCGCCCGCCCGTTCCGCGACGCGGAGCGCGTCGTCGAGCGAGAGGTATCCCGCGTCGGTCGGCCGGGTCCGCAAGCAGTCCCACGTCGCGAGCCCGTACCAGCCGAGCGACCCGTCCTCCCGGAACCGCTCGTAGAGCCGGAAGGCGGCCTCGAGCCGGAGGAGGAACTCGTCGTGCCCGACGACCGGCAGTTGAGCGTCCGGGGCGTTGTGGAGGTAGAGAAGGTCGACCGTTTCGACGCCCAGGTTCGCGCGGCTGCGGGCGAACTGGTCGGTCAGGTACGCCACGCTCATCGCGTGGCTGCCGTCGACGAGGTCCTTCGGGTCCAGGATACCGGGACGGACGAGTTCCCGCTCGACCCACTTCTCGGGCGGAAGCTTCACCTCCCCGTCCGGCGCGAGATATCCGTTCTTCGTGGCGAGGAACACCTCGTCGCGGGCGATCGAGCCCTTCTCGACGAGGCGGCTCAACGCCCGGCCCAGGCTACGCTCCGCCCGCTGGTGCCGGTAGTTGATCGCCGTATCGAGAACGTTGACCCGGCCCGAGGTGAGACAGACGGTCGCGGCCTGCTCGACCGCGAGGTCGGTGGCGGCGTCCGGGGGTCCGATGTACGTGCCCAGGCCGAGCGAGGTCACGGTCAACCCGCCGGGAGCGGTTCGAAAATGGGAGGAGGGTAGGTCGCGGTCGCGGATCGATCGATCGCGGAAGCGCCGCGTGCCGGCCTCGGTCGCCCGGCCCGGGAGCGCCGCCACGGACCCTCGGGGCTCTCCGGGCTCAAAAGCACGACGCCGGCTCCGAGGACCCCGACGCTCTCGCGCTAGGGTCATGAGCGGACCCGGGCTGGCCCCCGCTCCATGCCCCGGCGGAAGTACGGCCGGCTGCGCAAGCCGATCCCACCGGTGCCCCGGGAGAAGTGCCGGTTCTGCCGCCTTCGGCGACCGTGCCCGATCCATCCCCGCGCCGAATCAACCTGAGACCCCGGGACCCCAACTCCCGACCGACCCGACGCCGGACGGCGCGCGGTACCCGCGCGCCCGAACCCTTAACTAGGGCCAGCCCGGGTCGTCGGTATATGCCGCTTCTTCCGGCCCGGAAGCGTGCGCTGCTCGTCGGGATCGCGATCGCCGTCCTCGTGATCTCGGGGACTGCCGGGGCGCTCGCCTACCGGACCCCGACGACCACCGGGGGGCCCGCTGCCTCCGGGTTCGGAGCGGAGCAGCTCGCGGCCGCCCGCGCTGCGGTCGAGCTCGCCGCCGGGACGAACGGGCTCGCGACCGACCCGGCGCGACTCGCGTCGATCGCGACGGTTCCGGGCCCCGCGACCGGGCCGTCGTACCGCTGGCAGCCCGTCCCGGCGCTCCCCGGGCAGCCGGCCCCGCGTTACTTCCCGAACCTCGTCTGGGACCCCGCCGACGGCTATGTGCTGTTGTACGGAGGATACAACATCAACAGCGGGATCACCTACTCCGACACCTGGACGTACCTGAACGGGACGTGGACCAACATCACGAACACCGTCGCGGGACAGCCGCCCCCGCTCTGGGCCTCCGGGTTCGCCTACGACCCCTCGGACCACGAGGTCGTGCTCTACGGCGGGAACTTCTATACCGGGGCGCAGGAGGACTGGACGTGGGCGTATCACGACAAGGTGTGGACCAACCTCACGTCTACCGCCGGTACCCCGCCCGCCGTCCGCGTCCTCCCCGGTTTGGCGACCGACTCGACGCTCGGTGGCGTTCTCCTGTTCGGCGGCAACTACGGGACCTACAGCTTCAACGACACGTGGACGTTCGTGCACGACGCGTGGACGAACGTGACCGCGACCGCCGGAACCCCGGGGTACTTCCCGGGGGGAGGGTTCGTGAGCAGCAACCCGGCCGGCCCCGGGCCGCTACTCTTCGGCGCGGTCAGCGACGGACCGCCGAGCTTGGATCGGGTGTTCGGGGGAACGTACGAGTTCGTGGCCGGGGCCTGGAAGAACCTGACGGCCGGAAACCCGGACGCGCCAATCTGCAGTCCGAACTCCGAGGGGGGTACCGTCGGATACCTGCCGTCGATCGGCGCCGTCGTGCTCTACACGTTCGCAGCGACCAACGCGACCGGCGTGGGAGCCGTCGGGCCGTTCACGTGGTTCTTCGAGGCCGGGACCTGGGTGAACGAGACCGCGGCCGCCGGACCGATCGACAGCCTGCTGGTCGCGCCGGGCGCGTTCGTCTCCCCCTACGACAGCGCCTTCATCGTCCTGGGCGGCTTGAACGTGGCGACCGACCTGATGTCGACCGCGGTCTGGGCGCTCGCCGCACCGCCGGCGGTCACCGCCGTGGGTTCGCCGACGGTCGTCGACGTCGGAACGGCGGTCTCGTTCTCGGGTGCGATCAGACTGGGCCTGGCTGACGGTACCCCGGAGTGGACGTTCGGCGACGGCGGGAACTCAACGGGGTTGAGCGCTTCCCACACGTACGCGGTCCCGGGCCTCTACACCGCGAACCTCACGGTCACGGATCTCGTCGGTCAGGTCGGCTCGGCCTCGGTCGCGATCCAGGTGAACCCCGCGCCGACGGTCGGCGTCTCCGGTCCCTCCGGCACACCCACGGCCGGGAGCGCGGTGGTCTTCGCGGCTCTCCCGAGGGGCGGTACTCCGCCGTTCTCGTTCTCCTGGAACTTCGGGAACGGGGTCACGTCGACCTCTCCGGCACCGACCGTGACGTACGCGTCGTCCGGCACGTATACGGTGACGTTGACCCTGACCGACCAGGTCGGAAAGACCGCGACCAACAGCACGAGCGTGACGATCGTCGCGCCGTCGTCCGGCTCTTCCTCCACGTCGCTCACGTCGGGCACCGGCCTCTACCTCCTCCTGGCCGTGATCGCTCTCGTCGCCGTGGCTATCGTACTGGGCGTCCTCCTGGCTCGCAAGGGTGGCGGCTCCCGCCCGTCGCCGACCCCGTACGCTCCGTCGACTCCGCCCGCGGGGGCTATCGGACCTCCCCCGGGCGCTTCCGGGCCACCGCCCCCGCCGACGTGAGCCGGGCGGTCACCCGGACTACGCCGCCGGTTTCGCCGGCGGTCGCTTGCCGACGAGGAGCGGCGTGGCGACGCGCTCGTGGAACCGGTCGGCCGCACGACCCAAGCCCGCGGCGACCCGGGGCGACAATCGCTCGCGGGTCCTCCCGAAGGCCGCCTCCAGTCCGAAGCGCGCCTGCTCCCATCGGTAGAGGGTCTGCGGGTACGCGCCCTCGTAAAGGAGGGTACGCCCGCCCGACGCGCGCGTCGTCTTCGCCCGTCCCGTGAGCCGGTCCTTCACTTTGTCGTGGAATCGAGTGCCGGGGATCGGCACCGCGATCGATACCGAGTACTCCTCCGGACTGAACCGTCGGAACAGGTGCAACGTCGCCTCGATATCGTCGAGCGTCTCTCCGGGGTAGCCGAGCATCAGGAACCAGTACTGCCGGATCCCTTCCCGCCGGAGCGCCTCGGCCGTTCGCTCGACCTGCGCGAGCCGAGTACCGCGGTTCATGAGATCGAGCATCTTCTGGCTGCCGGACTCCACGCCCACGTAGACGCGCGCCAGTCCCGCCTCCCGCATCCGGTGGAGGAGCTCGGGCTTCAGCAGGTCGACCCGCGCGAGGCACTCGAAGCGTAGGTCGAGCCGCTCGGAGATCATCCGGTCGAGCAGCTCGTCCATCCACGGTCGGGAGATCCCGAAGACGTCGTCGCAGAAGCGGACGTAGTCGACGCGGTACTGCTCCTTCAGCGCGCGCAGCTCCGCGACGACCCGTTGGGGGGACTGCTGCCGGAACGTGCGGCCGAAGGTCGGCTTCGAGCACCAGGAGCAGTCGAACGGGCAGCCCCGCGACGTGAGGACCGCAGCCCGGCGCTCGCCGGTCGACCGCTGCCATCGCCCGAGGTACTCCTCCATGTCGACCAGGTCCCAGGCGGGCAGCGGAAGCCGGTCGAGGTCCTTCAGGAACGGGCGCGGGGGGGCCCGCACCGGGCACCCGCCGCGCAGATGCACCGTGCCGTGGACTCCCACCGGGTCCCGGCCGTCGCGCACCACGCGCGCGAGTTCGGCGAGCGCCTCCTCGCCTTCCGCCGGCACGACGGCGTCGAACCCGTTCGTGAGATAGTGGGCGGCCCGCGTCGCCGCGTCCGGCCCTCCCGCGACGGTGTAGGCACCTGCGTGACGGGCGCGCCGCGCGATCTCGATCGCGCGGTCGGCCGTGAGCGTTTTCGTGTGGACCCCGACCACGTGAGGTCGGAACGAGCGGAGACGCCCCCCGACGGCGCGCGCGTCGCGTTCGAACGTGAGGTCGACCATGTCGACCGAGATCCCCTCGCCCCGGAGGTACGCCCCCAGGGTCAGGAGGCCCAGGGAAGGATACAGCTCGACGAACTTCCTTTCCATCGGGTCTTCGCGGGCGACGTACGGATCGACGAGCAGGACCCGCGCCTCGTCCGCCGACGACGGCGACGGGCG
>JASHSX010000085.1 GCA_030040865.1 Thermoplasmata archaeon
GCTCCGCGCTCGAGTCCCTCGCGGAGCCACCGCTCGACCGGCTCCTTCCACGGTGCCGCCAGGTAGAAGATCGCCGCGTCGGGGGACGCTTCGTGGCGGTCGAGGACGGGTCGCAGCACGGCCCGCAGGTCCTCCTCGATCCGGTCGAGGAACGCCTCGCGCGCCTCGGCCGCTTCCGAGCGCGGGAACTCGTCGGGCCGCGGCATCGGTTGCTCGGCGACGAGTCCCTCGAACCAGCCTCCGGCAGCGTCCTCGGCCGCGTGCGGCGTGATCGGCGACATGAGCCGGACCCACGATCGGCCGACGCGGTCGGTCGCGGAGCCCGGAACGCCGCCCCGGGCGAAGTACCGGCGCACGACGGCCGGGATCTCGGCGAACACGATCTCCGCCGCGTCGCGCAGGTCCCAGCGCTGGAACGCCTCGTGGTACCGGGCCAGGAGCCCGTGGAACCGGGAGAGGAGCCACGCATCGAGCTCGGGTGGACCGTCGCCGTCGCCGACCCCTTCCCGGAGCAGCCGCTCCACCTCGTGGATCCGGTCGCCGGCCTGGTCCACGGCCGCGTCGTCCCACTCGAGGTCCTGGCCGGGCGAGGCCGCGATCAGGTAGTACAGGCGCAGCGGATCGGGTCCCCAGCGCGCGAGGGCGATGTCGATCGGGGGGATCCGGCCCCCCTTCGCCGACACCTCCTTCTTCGAGATCTTGCCGCCGGATTCGTTCGTGATCCACCCGTGCTCGAGGATCCCCCGCGGCTGGAGTCCGTCGTCGACGAGCTTCGCATGCGTGAACAGGAAGACCGGGAAGTGCACGCGCTTGTGCTCTTTGCCGCCGATGTTGAGGTCGAGCGGGTACCAGTACCGGAACTCCTCGCGCACCTCGTCGAGCAGGGCGCGCTCGACGGACGGCTCCCCGGCCCCGCGGCCCCGGAACACGTAGTCGAAGAAGGCGGGCGTCAGCGACTCGGTCGGTACCCGGCCGTCCGCAACGAACCGCCGGACCACGAAGTACGCCGGATAGAACGTCGAGTCGGCGATCGGCTCGATCGTCCAGGTCGGATCGAACGGGAACGGCGTGCCGAGCCACGGGCCCTTGCGCGTGCACGGGCGGTCGGCGTACCAGTCGATGATCCCGGCGAGGTCCCGGGCGTAGTCGACCGGGGCGACGGAAGCGCGCGCTGCGACCTCCCGGGTCCGCGCCTTCCACTCCGAGTCCCCGTAGCGCAGGAACCACTGGTCGGGCACCCGGCGGATCACGACCTCGTGCCCGTTGCGGCAGATCACCGGCTTCGAGAACTCCCGGAGGTCGAAGCTGCCGCCCCGCTCGGCGAGCCGCGCGGCGACCGTCCCTCGGGCGTCCCGGACGGGGACCCCCGCCAGTTCGGGCACCGTCATCCGACCCCGCGTGAACTCGAGGCGGTACAGACGCTCGGTGGCCGCATCGATCTCTCCGGGCGATGGGGTGCGGGCCCCTGCAATCGCCCGGAGCGCCCGTTCGGCGGGAGTACCCTCCCCCTCCGTGAGCGCGGCGTCGGAGGCGGAGAGGCCTCCCTCCGGCGGGATCTCGATGAGCCGGAGGGGCTCGCCGACCGAGTTCCGTTGCGGTTCGGGGAGCTCGGCCAAGCCGGCCGCGTCGGCGGGGGCGTGGGCCGGTACGGACATGACGACGCCGGTGCCGATCTCGGGTTCGACGAGGCGGCTCGCGAGGATCGGAACGTGGGCGTTGCGGAACGGGACGGCGACCGTGCGGCCGATCAGCTCGGCGACCGCGACCGGGTGGCCGAGCCGGCCGCCGTGCTGCTCGACGAGCCGTTCTCCGCCGGTGCGGGCGACGAGGAACGCCTCCGCGCCGTGGTGCCAGACGACGAGCTCGCCGGTCGGCGGCAGCCAGAGGTTCGTCACGCCGTAGACGGTCTCGGGTCGTAGCGTCGCGGCGAGAAGCTGGCGGCCGTCGTCGAGCCGGAACGGGACCGTCGTGTACTGGAGGACCTCGGCGTCCCCGCCGCGCGAGAGGTCGGTCTCGGCGGCGTCGACCGCGACCGGACCGCAGACGGGGCAGACCGCGGCGAAATACGTACCCTGGACGAGCGCTCCCTCCTCCCGGAGCGCGCCGAACTGCCACCGGACGAACGCCCGGTAGTCCTCGTCGACGGTCGTGAGGTACGTCGACTCGTCCACGAGCACGCCGATCCGACGTAGCACCCGCAGGTACTCGCGACCGAGGAAGCGGGCGGCCTGTTCCGGATCCTCGAGCGCGGCCCACTCGGACGGGGGGACCCCGTGCTCCTGGAGCTGTTCGACGACCAGCGGATCGCGCTCGCGGACCTTGCGCGACCACGCCACGGCGGGGAGCCCCGAGGCATGGATCCCGAACGGCAGGAGGACCTGTTCGCCGATCATGCGATGGTAGCGCTGGATCGGATCGGCGAAGGCGTACCCCCGCAGGTGCCCCACGTGGAGGAACCCGCTCGGGCCCGGATACGCGTTGAGCGCGTAGAACTTCCCTCGACCGGGGATCCGACGGGCGCGGCCGAGACCCGCCCGGCTCCACGCCTCCTGCCACCGGGTGGAGTCGACCGGGTCCATGCGGCCCGTTCGAGCGACGGGCCGTATATGAACGATGCCGCCGAGGGGGGGCCGCGTCGGAACGACTCGACCCGCGACGCCCCGGGGCCGCCGTCCGGCCCCGTCCTCCGCCTCCGGGGGACCGGATCGGGCACCGGCGCGGTCGACGCTCGGCTTAAGGCCCGCGACGGGGACGGCGCGGGGGGGGCCCGTGAGGATCATCGAGGTGTTCCACTCGATCCAGGGCGAGGGACCCCTGACCGGCCTCCGGACCACTTTCATCCGGACCGCGCGCTGCAACCTCCGCTGCGCCTGGTGCGACACCGAGTACTCGTTCGGCCCGGGACACGAGCGGTCGATCGCCTCCCTTCTCCGAGAAGTCGCGCGACACCGCACGCAGTACGTCTGCCTCACCGGCGGGGAACCGTTGCTGCAACGCGAGTCCCCGGCGCTCGTCCGCCGATTGGCCGAGCGCGGCCTCACGACCGTGATCGAGACCGGGGGTTCCCTCGACGTGAGCCCGTACGTCGGGATCCCCGGGGTCGTGCTGAGCGTCGACGTGAAGTGCCCGTCGTCCCGGATGGAACACCGGAACCGGTGGTCGAACCTCGACCTCCTCGGCCCGCGGGACGTCGTGAAGTTCGTGATCGGGGACCGGAAGGACTACCTGTACGCCCGTCGCGTGATCCGCCGCTACCGCGGTCCGGCATCGCTCGTCGTGCAGCCGGTCTGGGGGACCGACGCGGGCCGTCTCGCCGACTGGGTGCTCGCGGACCGGCTCGATGTGCGGGTGCTGCTCCAGGAGCACAAGGTGCTCTGGGGCGACGTGCGCGGCCGCTGACCGTCCTTCCGGCGCCGTGGCCGGGGATAGTCTAATGAGGCTCGGTCTCTCGTCCGAGCTTTCGGGCCATGGGGGTTGCGGAGCCGCCGCGCGAACGCTCGCTCTCCGGCGACGGCGCCCCGTTCGGCAAGGCGCGCGGCATGGTCTTCCCCCGCGTCGTCCTCGTGGGCCACGGCGTGCTCGCGGACCTGGCCGGCACCTGCCATCAGTTCGACTTTCCCGAGCGCGGCGCGGTGATCACCGGGGTCCGCACCGCCGAGCTCGCCGGGAACCGCGCGGCCGCCCTGCTCAACGAGGGCGGGTTCCGCGTACGGACGCTGATCGCGAACGAGGCGACCGAGGACGAGGTCGCGCGCGTCGCGCACGAGGCGCGCGCGGACGGGGCGCGCTTCCTGATCGGGGC
>JASHSX010000009.1 GCA_030040865.1 Thermoplasmata archaeon
GTGGTGGTGCGCGTCCGGGGAACGATCCATGCGCGGCGGGACATCGTGGAGACGTTGGGCCTCCTCCACCTGACCCGACCGAACCACGCGACGGTCGTGCCCGAGGCCGAGTCCGTCCGGGGGATGCTCTCGAAGGTGCAGGGATACGTCACCTGGGGCGAGGCCGAGCCGGATACGGTCGACTTCCTCCTGAAGGAGCGCGGGGAGACGGTCCGCGGCGAGCGCCTGACCCCCCAGACGGTCGGGGAGCTCCTCGCCGCCAAGGACCTCCCCCAGCTCGTCCGCGCGGTCGTCGCGCAGGGGCTCCCCCCGATCGCGGGCGTGAAGCCGCTGTTCCGGTTGCGGGCCCCCAAGGGGGGTTGGCGGTCGACGAAGAAGCCGTACGCCCTCGGCGGGGCGCTGGGGTACCGGGGCCGCTCGATCAACGAGCTCGTCCGACGGATGGTGTGAGGGTCCGATGCCGAGCCGGACGCGGAAGTTCCGGGGACTGCGCACCCACGGCCGGGGCATCAAGGCCGGCCGGGGGGCCGGTAAGCAGGGCGGACGCGGGAACGCCGGCCTCCACAAGTACAAGTTCAAGTCGATGCTGATCTACGCGCCGGACCACTTCGGCCGGCACGGGTTCAAGCGGCCGCCCGACGCGGTCGCTCGGCCGACGTCGCTCAACGTCGGCGACCTCGACGACTTCGCGACGCGCCTCGAGGCCGCCGGGGCGCTCGCGAAGGACGGCGAGACCTGGGTCGGCGACCTCACGAAGGCCGGCATCGACCGGCTGCTGGGCGGCGGCACGACCGGCCGTCCCTGGAAGGTCGTCGTCGGCTACGCGACGAAGCACGCTCGGGAGAAGGTGACGGTCGTCGCGCCCCCCCCGGCCGCCAGCTCGGCGTAGACTATATAAATCGCTCAACGGCTCGCCGGACGCGTCATGGCCGACGAGGAGATCCCCCGGGACCCGCGGTGGGCGATACCCCTCGTCGTCCTGGGAGGGGTACTCCTCGCGGTCATCTGGCTCTGGACCGCGCCGACGCTCCTCGGATTCATCCTGGCCGCGATCGCGGTCGCCGTCGTCCTCGGCCTGCTCTACCTCGGGCTCTCGTACAACGGCACGCGCTCCCGGCTCTACGGATTGAAACCGCTCACGAGCCGCATGCCCGCCGTGGCCCAGCCGAAGGGCCACGTCCACTTCCGAACGAAGATGTTCTGGACGGTGGGGATCCTCCTCCTCTACTTCCTCCTCACGAACATCTACCTCTTCGGCGTCGACCAGGCGACCGTCATCGACCTGTTCGCCAGCTACCGCGCGATCCTCGCCGGGGCGCAGGGGACGCTCATGCACCTCGGGATCGGCCCGATCGTCACCGGGTCGATCATCATGCAATTATTCACCGGTGCGAAGATCATCAACCTCGACCTGACCGACGACGAAGACAAGGGGATGTACCAGGGGACCCAGAAGGTCCTCGTCGTCGCGATGATCTTCGTCGAGGCGGTGCCCCAGGTGTTCGGGTACCTGACCCCGTCCACTTCGATCGTCTCGAGCCTCGGGACGATCTCGCCGGGGAACGGCCTCCTGCTCGCCAACACGATCATCATCGCGCAGCTGGTGTTCGGAAGCTACCTCGTCTTCCTGATGGACGAGGTCGTCTCGAAGTGGGGGATCGGCAGCGGGATCTCGCTGTTCATCGCCGCCGGCGTCTCGCAGCAGATCATCCAGGGAACGCTCAACTGGGTCCCGGTGACCCCGGGTTCGCCGATCTCCGCCGCGAACCCTCCGAGCGGCACGATCCCGAAGACGCTCTGGTTCCTCTCGCACTACACGGCGTCGCAGATGGCGTCGGGCGGGTGGGAGCAGGTGCTCCTCCATTCGCCGAACCCGATCATCGCCCTCGTGGGCACGGCCGCGATCTTCTTCCTGGTCGCGTGGACCGAGTCGACCCGCATCGAGCTCCCGCTCTCGCACGCCGAGGCGCGGGGCGCCCGGGGCCGCTATCCGCTGCGCCTCATCTACGCCTCGAACATCCCGGTCATCCTGATGAGCGCCCTGCTCGCAAACGTCTCCGTCTTCTCGGTGCTCCTCTGGTCGAACCCGACGCTGATCCACTTCCCGCTCATCGGCCACCAGTGGTGGATCGGCTCGTATCCGAGCGCGACGTACGCCACGGCGAACAACATCAGCCAGACCCAGCCGTTAACGGGCGGGGCGTACTATCTCTCCACGGTCAACGGCCTCGAGACGTGGCTGTTACCGATGCTGAACTACCAGGAGTACGGCGCCTTCCTCTACGGCCACACGTGGTGGCAGGGCCTCGTGCACGTCGCCGTCTACTTCGGCGCGATGGTCGGCGGATCGATCCTCTTCGCGAAGTTCTGGATCCAGACGACGAACATGGGTCCCGAGGCCGTCGCCCGGCAGATCGAGGCGTCGGGGATGCAGATCCCCGGGTTCCGTAGAGAGCCCCGCGTCTTACGCCGGGTACTCGAACGGTACATCCCCGTGATCACCGTGATCTCGGGAGCCGCGGTCGGTGCGCTCGCGGCGGGCGCCGACCTTATCGGGACCCTCGGAAATGCGAGCGGCACCGGCGTGCTCCTCATGGTCGGGATCATCATCAACCTCTACGAGGCGATGGGCCGCGAGCAGCTGATGGAGATGAACCCGCTGCTCCGTCGGTTCTTGGGCGGGGAGTCGTAGCGTGCCGACGGACGAGGAGCCCCTACGGTCCGCGCCGCTCCCCTCGGCCGACGACGCGGAGGGGCCGGAGACCGACGACGAGGCGCCGTCGACCGAGACGGCGCCGACGAGCGCTCCGGCGCCCCGGGCCCGACCGCCGCCGCCTCCGTTCAAGGTCTCGACGTTCCTCTACGTCTTCTTAGGATTCCTCGGGATCTGGATGCTGTTCGACCTCTCCGCGCGCAATGCGCTCGCGGGGGCGCTCGGTATCAGCGCGAGCACGATCGGGCCGCTGTACCTCGCGATCGGCTTCCAGTCCCACTACCTCCTCGCGACGATGGCGCTCGCGGGCGCCCTCGAGATGGTGATCACCGCCGTCGCCTACAACTACACCACGGACTGGATCAAGGCCGCCAAGGTCCAGAAGTGGAGCCAGGCGTTCCGCAAGGTCCAGATGGCCGCGATCCGCTCGGGCAAGAAGGACCGCATCGCGGCGCTGAAGCCGCACCAGGAGCGGCT
>JASHSX010000086.1 GCA_030040865.1 Thermoplasmata archaeon
TTCGTGAGCCAAACTACCCGAGGAGCTAAGAGCCCCTTGCCTCTGCGCGTGCCATGTCAGGCCACGGCAAGCTACTCTTGCTGGTGATCGCTGCGGTAGTTGCGACCATGGTGTTGCCGGGCACGTCCGCCCTATCGGGCGGCGGTCTCTCCGGCACTCCCCTCGGTACGGCGGCTGGAAGTTCCCACGGAGACTCGGGAGCGTCCTCGTCGATCGTCACGTCGGCTCCCGCCACTACGACCCAGGGCCGCGTGATCTCGGAACTCAAGACTCTTCACGTCCCCACGACCGATGCGTTCCTGCCGAACTTCGGCGCGCGCGTCTCCCAGGGCGCGGGAATCGTGACCCCGCTCTACGACAACACCCCGGCCCCAATGGGTCTCGGCGACTTCGGGGTCCAAGAGGTCGGTGGCCACAACGTGGGCACCATCACCTACACGCGGAGCGTGAAGGCGTCGGTCACCCTGAACAGTGTTGATCCTGTGTACGTGACCTCGTCCGCGCCGGACGAGTTCACGATGCAGTTGAACACGGTGGGTACGAACGTGGACCTGTTCGGGAACGACAGCTACCAGTTCTGGATCCAGAACGTTCCGATCTACGCCGCCAGCACGCAGACACTCTCCTTCGAGGACAACATCTGGAACTTCTCCAGCCCGGCGACCGTGTTCTCGGCGAACTCGGTCTACGCGCACGGGCCGGGAGGCGTCGTCGCGGCGCCGGAGCTCTACTTCGCCTCCGGGCCCTCCTTCCAGGTCGCCACGCCGTTCACGGTCGTGGTGTACAACAACCTCACGGTGATGGGAGGGCGATCGACGGTATTCTTCAACTACACCGTGATCCCGTCGACCTCCAGCGCCTTCTCGGGATCCTACGACTTCGTGCAGTTCAACTCGACCCCCGGAAAGACCGGGCGCGCCCCGCAGCCCGTGAACCAGATCAACGGGAAGAACGTCGGCGACACGGGATTCCTCCTCAATGACGCGGAGATCATGCTGGGGGGCCCGGGCGGAGGCTCGACGACGACCCTCTTCCAGATCTCCGGTTCGATGGGCCTTTGGCTCCTTCCCAACGGGACGAACCGGTACGAGACGGTCCCCTCCGCCTACGACTTTGGCACGGACACCGGGGAAACCTCCGAGGGCATCGCCGAGTGGGCGACCACCGGCTCCCATCCGATGGCGGAGCTCGGGAGCGGTCCTTCCATGCTCTATGGGCTGTGGGGGGTCCAGGGCGCCCACCAGGGCGAGGAGACGATCACTCTCGACCTGTCGCCCACGAACGCCTTCGTCTTCGCGAGCCCCGGTTCCACGTTCGACGCGAGCACGGCCGGCTGGGGACCGACGGCGGTCACGGGACCGACGGTGTACGAACTCCCCCCCGGCGCGTTCAGCTTCCACTACCTGCTCGCGGACCACAACCCCCAGGCCGCCACGTATACGGCCAGCGGGACGTGGACCGTCGCGCTGACGTCCAATCCGTCGCTCGGAGACTACACGCCCCTCTGGGCGCAGTCGAACAGCCAGCTTGCGGGGATCTCCCAAGGGGGCATCGGCACGAGGGCGGATCCGTACGTTCTCGACAACGGTGCCGCGAACGTGAATCCCCTGTTCGGTGAGCTGAACGACTACGCCTTCGTGGTCTTCCCCGGCATCTATCTCATCGACACGACGGCCTTCGTGACCGCGTCCGAGCTGCCGGCCTTCGGCATCACCTACCTGCCGAGCCAGGTCGCAGGGGCTCGCCTGGTCCAGGACGGATTGCCGCTCACCAACCAGCTGAACATCGAGCTCTACCAGACGTCGCACGTATCGATCGTCGACAGCGATCAGCTCTCCGGGTGGTTCGCCGGCTACGGCTCGTTCGGGGAGCCGGCCTCGATCTATCTGTGGGGGGCCACCAACACCCTGATCGCGGGGAACGTCTTCGAGGTCGAGTCGAACGGGATCACCACGGGCGGGTTTACCGCGACCGACGGCGGTCACAACCTGATCTGGGGCAACGTCTTCACCCCCGAGCCCGTCGTCTCCCCGAGCTCGGCCAACCTCCTCAACTACGGCAGCTTCCCGGCGCTGTTCGAGTTCGAGTCGAACGACGTCATCTTCAACAACGAGTTCCTGACGCCGGTGACGGCGATCAGCCCGCCCGAGAACTTCTACACGGGTGCCTTCCAGCCGAACGTGGACACCTGGAATGTGAAGGTGCAGCCGTCGAGCGACGTCTACCAGAAGAACGGGTTCCTGCTCTCGGGCAGCATCCTCGGACTGAGCTGGGAAGGCGGCAACTACTGGTCCAACTACGGAACTCCGCAGGACCCGTACGGCGTGCTCCCGTACAACGACGGGGGAGCGATCTACTCGGGCGGCGACCACCACCCGCTGATCCCGTTCACGCTCTACTCGGTCGAGTTCAAGCGGACGGGCCTGCCGGGCGGGACGTCCTGGTCGGTCACGCTGAACGGGGTCACTCAGACCACCACCAAGACGTTCATGGTCTTCTACGAACCGACGGGCGCCTACGCGTTCACGGTGAGTCCGGTGGCCGGCTACACGGCCTCGCCCAGCTCCGGGGCCGTGAACGTGGTGACGAGCGCGGTCGAGGTACCGATCGTCTTCACGTAGGACCCCACGGTACGTCCGGCGCGTATCCCCGCCCTCGAGAGGGTCGGGGAGGAACCCCTTCCCCGCACTGATTCGGCCGCACGCGAACGGCCGGAACCTCCCCGATCACAGCGCGGGGACGGAGTTCCGTTCGCATCCGTCACGGCGAGGCCCGGAAGGTCACGGCGACGTTCGTAGCCATCGCCCGTCCGAGCAGATCAGGGAATTTCGGTGAACGTCTTCGGTGCCGAAGACGTTCCGGTGGCCAGGTCCTCCGCCACCACGGGGTTGCCCCCGAGGGGGCGTTCGGAACCGTGAAGGTACACTTGAACGCGCCGGTCGCGCTCGTGAGGATCGTCGAATCCACGATCAACCCGACCGAGCACGCCGTGGGCTGTTGCAGCTTGCCATCGAACGAGACCGTCACCGCGGAGTCCACGCTGAACCCGGTTCCGGAAACGGTGTAGGACGTCCCCGCGACCCCCCGGGTCGGGGTCAGAGCGATCGTCGGCGTAGTGACGGTGAAGGTCTTCGGGGCCGACACCACCCCCGTGGCCAGATCGAGGCCCTGCAGCTCGTAGGGGCCGGCGGACACGCTCGGAACCGCGAACGTACACTTGAACGCGCCGGCCCCGTTCGTGGTGATCACTGCTCCGGTCCCGGGGTACGTTCCGACCGCGCAGAGGTCCGGGGTCAGCAGCGCCCCGCCGAGGGCGACCGTCGCCCCCGAGGTCGCGCTGTAGCCGGTCCCGGTGACGGTGAATACGGAACCCGCCGGGCCCCGATCCGGGCTCGCCGCGACCGTCGGGGTCACGACGGTGAACGTCTTGGTCGGGGTCGCGAAGCTGCCTTGGACCGTCACCTCGACGTTGGAGGTTCCCGGCGGAACGCTCGGCACGGTGAACGTACACTCGAAGGCCCCCGTCGTGCTGGTCGTCACCTCCCCCAGGCTCTCCGTGCCCAGTAGGCAGGACTGCGCGGGCTGGTACGCGCCGTCGAACACGATGGAGGCGAGGGAGGAGAGGCTGAAGCCGCTCGCCAACACCGTAAAGCTCGCGCCCACGGGCCCCCGGGAGGGAATCAGCGAAATGCTCGGTGTCGTCACGAGGAACTTCACGGCCGGCGAGGGGGTGCCGGTGGCGAGATCGCTCGCCACAACGGGATAACTTCCTGCGGGCACCTCGAGGTTGACGAACGTACAATCGAAGTCTCCCGTTCCGTCCGTTGTGATCGTAGGCTCCGGAGGCAACCCGTTGCTGCACCCGAGCGTGGTCTGGACCGCCCCGCCGAAAGAAACCGTGACGCCGGAATTGGGAGAGAATCCCGAGCCGACCACTTGGTACGGCGCACCGGCGGGACCCCGGTTCGGGCTCACGGAGATCCTCGGGGTGGTGACCGTGAACCGTTCGGTGGCGATCTGCCCGCTCGCATCGGTCGCCGTGACCTTCGTTCCCGAAGTACCCGTCGGGACGGGGAACGTGCAGGCAAAGTCGCCCGCCGAGCCCGTCGTCAACGAACCGGTCGTGCAGTCCAGGATCGTCACCCCGTCGAAGATCAGCTCGACGGGCGACAAGACCGTGAAGCCGGTGCCGGTCACGGTGACGGGTAGACCGATCGGGCCCTGGGTGGGGTTCACCGTGAGTGCCAGCGTCGTCACTTCGAGAGCGTTCCCCTCCGACATTTCGCCCGACGCGTGGTCCGTCCCGACCACCGCGTAGCTGCCCGGACCGATGCTCGGGACCGAGAAGGTACAGACGAAATCTCCGGACGCGTCCGTCGTGATCGCCGGGCCGCTGAACGTTCCGTCGGAGCACGTAGCGGGCACTTCGACGAGTCCGGCGAAGGAGACCGTCGCTCCCGACGAGGGCGTAAATCCGGAACCCGTCACGGAGTACGCTCCGTTCGCTGGCGACTGACCGGGGCTCACCTCCAGGGACGGCGGAGCTACTTCGAATTCGACCGAGAGGTTGCCGACGCTCGGGGCATCGCTCGGATCCCCCGGGTACACCGCCTGGACCACATCCTCCGAAGTGGGAGCGAACATCGGTCCCACAGAGACCGAACAGCTCTCCGGAGTTCCCGACAGGACACAGGTCGCCGGCGTGAATCCGAGGACCCCCGGTACACCGGACGCTTCGGCCCACTCCACCGACTCCCCGCCGATGCTGCCCGACTCGCCGGTCACCGTCGCCGTGCAGGTCGTGGAAGGCTCCCCCTCGACGGGACTGCACGAAACGACGGTGGTGGTCGGGCTCTCGTAGTACTCGCCGTAGAACTCCACGAGAGGGCTCGCGCTGCTCCAGTAGTTGTTCGCGTCTCCGGGGTAGGTGGCCGTGAGCGTCGCCGCGGTCGC
>JASHSX010000087.1 GCA_030040865.1 Thermoplasmata archaeon
TCCCGACCAGGTTGATCGCCTCGGTCGCGTTCCGGACGAACACGACCCCCCGCGGGTCCGAGCGACCGAGGAATCGCGCATGCGCGGAGCGCGACGCCTCGAAGCGACGTCCGACCTCCTCGGCGAACCGATGCAGGCTGCGGCCGGCGCACCCCGGAAAATCGCGGTAGTACTCCTCCATCGCCGCGAGAACGCTCCGGGGGACCAGCGACATGCACGCCGAGTCGAGGTAGGCCGGCGCCGGTCGGCCCTCGCGCGGCGCGAGCGCGGGGAAATCGGAGCGAACGGATGCGGCCATCATGGTCGCGCCCGCTGCAGCCCCTCGGTCGCCGCGAGGAGCGCGGCCGCGCCGAGCACGAGCGACCGCTCATCGGGAAGGAAGGTGGCGCTGTGGAGCGACTCCGGCCGCTCCTCAACGCCGACCCCCAACCGCCAGAACGTACCGGGGACCCGTTCCAGATAGCGGGCGAAGTCCTCGGCGCCCATGATCGGATGTTCCATCTCGAGCACGCGGTTGCGGCCGAACTCCTCGGTCAGGCCGGCCACCGCACGCCGCGTGGCGTCCGGCGGGTTGATGAGCGCAGGGTAGCCCCGGTGGTACTGGATGCGTACCCGGGCCCCGAGGCTCGCCGCGATCGAAGCGACCCGTCGCTTGAGCGTCGACTCGATGAGGTCGCGGGTGGCCGGGCGGAGCGTGCGGACCGTTCCCTCGAGCACGACCTCGTCCGGTAGGATGTTGTTCCGCGTGCCGCCGTGGATCGACCCGACGGTGACGACGACCGGATCGAGCGGATTGCGCACCCGGCTCACGAGCGCCTGGAGCCCGGTCACGATCTCGCTGGCGATGAGCACCGCATCCGGACCCTGGTGCGGCGTGGCTGCGTGCCCGCCGCGGCCCAGCACGGCGATGCGGAAGTGGTCCGCCGCGGCCATGAACGCCCCGGTTCGCCACCCGATCTGGCCGAGAGGGAGCCCCGGGAGGACGTGCTGGCCGACGACGTAATCGACGTGCGGCTTTTCGAGGCAACCCCGCTCGATGAGCGGGAGCGCCCCTCCCCGGTTGCCCTCCTCCTCCGCCGGCTGGAACAGGAGCTTCACGGGACCCCCGGCGAGGCGGGGCTGACGGGAGAGGACGGCGGCCGCCCCGAGAACGCACGCCATGTGCACGTCGTGCCCGCACGCGTGCATCCGACCGGGGAACCGGGACTTGAACGCGGCGCCGGTCGCCTCAGTGAGCGGGAGGGCGTCCATGTCCGCCCGCAGCGCGACGACCGGTCCCGCCCGGTCCTCCCCGACGAGCCCGATCACTCCCGGAAAGTCGTGGAAGGTCCGATACGGGATCCCGAGCTCGTTCAGGGCCGCCACGATCTTCTCCCGGGTCTTCGTCTCCTCCCCCGAGAGCTCGGGCTCCTGGTGGATCGCCGTGCGCCAGGCGCGCATCGCCGGCAGCACCCGGCGTGCGTGGGCGGTCCACGACTCGCGCGTCGGCATCGCCGTCGGAGAGCGCGCCGCGCTATATTGCGCGCTCGGCGGGGTGGCCTCCGTCGCCTTCAGGAGCGTGCGGCGAGCGCCCGCTCGAGCCGGGGAAGGGAACGGAACGAGTCGAGTTCGGTCACGCGGGAGCCGCCGGGGCGCGGCGCCCCGAACCGGTTGAACCAGATCGGCCGGATCGACGCGGAACGGGCGCCCTCCACGTCGTTCGTCCACGAGTCCCCGATCATCACGGCCTCGTCGGGGCCCGCTCCGAGCCGGTCGAGCGCGATCGCGAAGATCCGCGGGTCCGGCTTCGAGCACCCGACCGCGGCCGAGATCACCAGCGCATCGACCCGGTCCGCGATCCCGAGAAATCGAAGCTTCTCTTCCTGCTCGGCGACCTCGTTGTTCGTCACGACTCCGATGGCGGTGCGTCCGTGCAGACGCTCGAGCACGGCTCGCGCCCCGGGCACCGGTCGCCGGAGCGTCCGATAGAGGGTACGGTACGACCGGGAGAGTCCGGCGGCCTCCTCGGTACCGAGGCGGCGACCCGCGAGCTCGCCGAGCCGGCGGAAGCGTTCGGCACGTGCCTCGTCCGGCGTCCAGCGTCCCGCGAGAACGCCGGGATGGACCTGCTCGAGCGCCGTCAGATATTCCCGCCAGAGCCGATCGAGCGGGACCCGGCGGAAGAAGGCATGTTCCCGGCGGAGTCGGCCCAGCGCGGCCCGACACGTCAGGGAGTGGTCGAAGAGCGTGTCGTCGAGATCGAACAGCACCGCCCGCGGCAGTCCCGGGCGACGCGCGAGCCCATGACCGGCGCCCACGCCTCCGCCAGGCGAGGGTCCGCCAAAGCGATTGGGGCCTCCGAACCCGGTCCGGCTCGAGAAGGTAGAAGAGCGCCTCCCCGCTCGGGATCGCCGCCGTCCGAGGGAGCGAGGCACCGATGCGCGGAGTGTCACGTCGCCGAGAGGACCCCCGGAAGACCGTCCAGGACCTCGACACGGAGTACCAGTCGGCCGTCCGCCGGAACGACGCGGTCGTCATGGACCGCATCCTGGCCGACGACTTCGTCCTGGTCGTAGGGACCGGGAAGACCTTCTCGAAGGCGGACCTGCTCGAAGAGGCCCGCAGCGGTCGGATGCACTACGAGCATCAGGAGGACACGGACCAGGTCGTCCGGGTCTGGGGCGATACCGCGGTCGTGACGGCCAAGCTGTGGGCAAAGGGTACGGAGAACGGCGTCCCGTTCGAGTACCGGGTCTGGTTCAGCGACACGTACGTGCGCACGCCCGCCGGGTGGCGCTACGTCTTCGGCCAATCCGGCGTACGGCTGCCCCCGGGGGCGTAGGGCCGGCCGGCGGCGCTCGGGCCGTCCACCGCGAGCATCAACTACCCGGTCGCCTCGTCGGCGTGCCTTGGTGGCGGAGACGAGCGGGGGACCGGGGATCGACGCCACGCTGCGACGTCTCCCCGCGGGAGGTCCGCGATGAACCTCTTCGTGATCGGGGTGGAGTACCCCGTATCGACCGTCGTCGGGACCCTCTGCTTCCTGCTGAGCCCGCTGGTCCTCGCCTACCGGTGGAAGCGGACGCCCAGCGCGCGTCGGCTCCTGGACGCGTTCCAGCGGAGGTTCACCGGCCGGCCGGATTGGCGGTGGCTCCGACTCTGGCACCTCATGCTGGGGCTCGTCCTCGTGACCGCCGCGAACATCGCCTGGCAGGTGGCCACGCTCCACTGCGCAGACGACTCGCTCGCGATCCTGGCGTCGGGGCAGGCGGCCCTGCGGGGCCAGAACCCGTTCCTCGTCACGTACTGCGGCGGTACGTCCCCGGCGCAGATCCCGTACGGTACTGCCGAGGTCGCCCTGAACGCGCTCGGCGCGCTCTCCGGCGTGGTGCTGGGCATGTGGCTCGTCTGGCAGGTTCTCGCGCTCGCCGTGGTCCCGCTCGTCTGGTCGATCGCCGGCGAGGACCGTCGGTACGTGAGCGCCGTGGCCGCGACCTCCGTGCTGTACCTTCCGAACATCGCCACGAACATCGGAGTGGAGAACGCGGTAGTTCCTGTCGCCGTGCTGCTCATGCTCTACGCCGTGACCTTAGCGCCGCGGAGGCGGGGTGCGCTCACGGTCGTCGCCGCGTTCCTGAGCACGGCTCGATTTCCGGCCGTCTTCGGGCTGCTCGGAACGTCGGCCCCGTTACGCCGGAGCCGGGCGATCGCGCAAACCGCGCTCGTCCTAGGGACGTTCTTCGGAGCCGTTCTGCTGAGCTACCTCCTGTGGGGGTGGAGCGCGATCAGTATCGTCTACCTCGGCCAGTTCGCCCGGGCCTCGAACGAGTCGCTGAACTTCTTCGCCGTCGTTCTCGTTCAGGGCTGGCTGAGGTCCTCGCTGGTCTCGGCGGCCGTCCAGGGGGCGGCCCTGCTCGCGCTCGTCGTCTTCGTCAACTGGCGGGGGTACTCGGCCACCGCGGCGGCCGCGATCCCGCTCGTCGGCGTGCTGGCAGTCTCCCAGTACCTCACGTTCCACTTCGTGCTCTGGCTCGTCCCGCTCGTGCTTCTGGGCGGCTCGATCAACCGGTGGCTGTACGTGTACGGCGCCCTCGCGTGGTTCGACGAGAACGTTCCGCTGGGGTACCTCGGCCTGGGTCGGGGGATCTGGTGGCCGTACGAGGTCTGTGGCCTCGCGCTGTTCGCGATCCTGGCGTACGTTGGTTTCCTCATCGCGCGCGGCGAGGAGCGACGCCTACGGGGAACGGTCGGTTCGGCGGATGCAGCTCGGGCGGTGGGCGGTCCCGGACCGGTAGAGAAGTCCGCCACGACCCCGTGACAGCGACCGAGTCCGGATTCCCCCGGACGCTCGGCGCGGGCGGGATCGGTCGGGAGCCCATGCCGGGCGGAGCCCTCGACCGGCGGGCCGAGGTTCCGGCACGGGCATCCTGCGCTCACCACCGGTGAGGTCGCAGGGTGCGTTGGCGTCGACTACCTCCCCGTCGTCCGGTCATCGATGCGGGGAACGGACGGCGGAGCGGAGGGGATCGACCGGGTGTTCGCGAACGCGACCGAGCAGCGACGATTCGCCGGGACGGTCGCGTTCTCACGGCGAGGCCAGCGATCCTTCTCGAAAGCCTACGGATACGCAGACGCGCTCGGCGAGGTCTCGTTCACCTCCGGCACGGTCTCCCAGATCGCCTCGGTCAGCAAACAATTCACGGCGGCCGCCGTGCTGCTCCTCGCCGAATCGGGAGACCTATCGATCGACGATCCGATCTCGCGTTGGGTGCGGACGGCGCCGGAGCACTGGGAACCGGTCCGGGTCCACCACCTGTTGAGCCACACCTCCGGCCTCCCCCATTGGAGGGATCTTCCTCAGCTGGACCTCTTCCGCCCAATGTCCGACGCAGAGATCGTCGCAGCGTTCGCGTCCCGGCCGCTAAAATTCTCACCGGGGGCAGGCTGGGCCTACAGTAGTCCGGGCTACCACCTGCTCGCCCGAGCGGTCGAGGCCGCGTCCGGTCAGCCCTACGGGGCGTTCGTCAGGGACCGCATCTTCGCCCCGCTCGGGATGCGACACACGTTCGTCGGAAGCCACTGGGCCGCGGGAGTCCCGCGGGCCGAAGGCTTCAGCGAAGCCGGGGCCGTCCCCTCCTTCGATCTCGACTCCACCGGACGGGGAGCGGGAGACGCGTGGTCCACCGCCGACGATCTTCTCCGATGGGACCACGGGCTTGCGGGGCCGGCCGGACTGCTTTCCCCGGGGTCCCTCGATGAGAGCTTCCGACCGCATGGCTGGATTCCGTCGGAGCACGTCTCGAACATCCCCCAGTTGAACGACCTCGCGTACGGCTATGCATGGTATCTCGGCACCATCCGCGGGAGCGCCGTGCGCTTCCATAGCGGCGACAACCCGGGGTTCCGAGCATTGAACGTCTGGGTTCCGGACGCCGGACTGCAGTTCGCTTTTTGTTCGAATCTAGAAGCGACGGAAACGCTGCCTCTCGCCCTCAGCGTACTCGGCCAGTTGCTCGAGACGGCGTGAATGGTCGCGCCACGCGAAACCGACGGTACCTCGCCGACCAGAGAGCCACCGGCTTTGGGACTTTGTCTGCGCCAACGCGGAGGAGGAATTGAATGAAGCCGCTCCCCCCGGACTCACCTCTCGCGAGGGCGTGCCCTCGTGGGATCCAGAGTCACCCGCCCGGCCCTAGTGGCTAAGCGCACGGAAGATACGAGAAGGCCCAGCCGCCACCGAAACCCCCCGGCGCCGAGAGGTTGTCGATCTGCCACGTTCCAAAGTCGCCTGGGAACGAATAGGAGTATTGCTGTGCGAAGGGGAGTAAGTAGGGCAGTGTCACATTGCCGCTGTCGGTACGGAATGCGAACCTCACTTCCATGTTCTCTTCGGTCAACTCTACGGTCTGTGCGGGCTCCCCGCACGTAGAAACGATCGGTGCGTTCGCGGACTGGAAGCCGTTCTCGAACAATGGGGTCATGGAGGCCGTGGATTGGCCCGCGTGAATGATCACCGAAGTGGCCTCGCCGGCGTCGGACAAATTGGACTGAGTTGGAATACTTCCTGATGTCGCACCATAGTTGGGCGGGGCAGAGAGTTCGACCGCACGTGACTGAGAGCAGGGGGAATTCGTCCCGGGGCCGGGCGAAAGTACCGATTTCGTGTTCACAAGGGAAACGTTCACGGCGAAGAAAACCCCCCCCGCAGTACCATTAGTTGCGGACGTCCCCCATCCCACTTCGAAATTTTGCCCCGGGGTCGGTGGAGGACCATTCCAGGCACCCGGGAACGTCCAAGACATGAGTCCCCGGCCCGACGCATTGCCACCGAATGGGGAGTTCAGCAGAACCGTGGGAATCCACTCCTCTTCTCGCCCGACGATCACGGACTGATCCGAGCAGGACCAATGTGCCACGACGCCCCAGCTCGCCACCAGGGTTGGAGTCAGAAGTGCGATCAGGATTGCGATCGAGGCCAATCCGGCTACCAGAATCATGCGACGAGGACGCGATCCGTGGGCCCTCGGGGCCGCTCCTGAATCATCGCTCATGGGAGCGCGAGCGCGCTAACCCGATTAGGTTCAAAGGTCCGCCTAGGATGAACGCTCAGCAAACTTGCTCGCCGCGAGACCCGTCGCGCCAGCCTTCGAGCCGGACACGATCAATCCCCGTTGCCGGGTTGCCCGCAACAACGCGAAGACCCGCGGTCCCGTTCTCCAAACTCGGATCGGAAACGTGGATGAACGTGCATTTCACTTTGTACTTGTTTGTCGTGGAAACGGAGGGCGTAGGATGGATCGGGCCTTCGGGATTGAGTATTTGCAGTTGCCTTCATCTTACAACAGGACAAGTGGCGGCCCGTTTCAAACTCTCCAGACTACTGATTACTGATGTGTGGGTAGGAGAAGTCTCTCTGTGGGGTGCTCGTTTTCAGTGTTTGGAGTTGAAGTTGACACAAATTCGAATGCACGGGCAGTGGCGGTCTTCGGTTTAGGATTCTCCATTCTGGGACTTTACACTTCGATCACCGAACTCTACGCAATCCATTCAGCAGTAGGCTAGGTACCATGGCAAGTGGCTCGAAGACTCAGTTGATCATTCGCAAGCGGTCGTTGAGCCCGATTGAGCAACTTTCCATTCTTGTGGCCGCGATGATTTTCGCGCTGGGTGTCGCCCTACTATGGCTATTTGACACGACTGGTCCAGCGCGCGCTACTGGGGGACTCTCACCAGTTCAGAATGCAGTAGCCCTCTCCTTACTCGCTCTCGCACTTGTGGCAACCCCACTGATTTTTTGGCTCAGGCAGGCACGCGCAGTCCACCTGTCGGATGATGGGGTGAGAATCGATTACCCCCTTCGAACAAAGTCGTTCCCATGGCCGGAACTAATGAGAGTCGAAGGAGTGGGAATGGGGACGGTAACCTTTCGTCCGATGTCATCGCCCGTCAACTCAATTGGCGGTTGGTTCAGCATTAGTCTTGAACAGGCTCGAGGAATTATTTCTGATCCTCGGTGTCCACCCGTACAACTGAAGGAGGCCTTTCGTCGATCGATTTTCCAGGGGTAATTCTGGTCTGTGCCCTGTGCCGGTAGCGGCCTTGATCGTTAGGATGGGCGAAGTCAGAGAATGCTGGAATTTTCACAGGGTGACGATGTAAATCACAGGCCGCGGTCTTCTCGGCCAAAAATCCCAAAGCCCGGTCCTTCGCCTTCTTTTTATATGAGTGCTTACTTACCAAATTCGTAAAATCCTGAGGAGGGACCGCGTCCCCCGAGGGGAGAATCTCCATGGCGAAGATCATCGGAATCGACCTAGGAACGAGCAATTCGGCGGCCGCGGTCCTGGAGGGCGGGCGCCCCGTCATCATCCCGAGCGCCGAGGGAACCACGGTCGGCGGCGGGAAGGCGTTCCCGTCGTACGTCGCGTTCTCGAAGGACGGACAGCTGATCGTCGGCGAGCCGGCACGTCGCCAGGCGATCTCGAACCCCGAGGGGACCGTCACCGCGTTCAAGCGCAAGATGGGTACCGACTACCACTACACGATCCACGGCAAGCAGTACACCCCGCAGCAGCTCTCCGCGTTCCTGCTCCAGAAGATCAAGCGCGACGCGGAGTCGTTCCTCGGCGAGAAGGTCGAGAAGGCCGTCATCACCGTCCCGGCGTACTTCAACGACAACCAGCGCCAGGCGACGAAGGACGCGGGCGCGATCGCGGGGCTCGAGGTCGTCCGGATCATCAACGAGCCGACGGCCGCGTCGCTCGCCTACGGCCTCGACAAGACCGGGAAGAACCAGAAGATCCTCGTCTTCGACCTGGGGGGCGGCACGCTCGACGTCACCGTGATGGAGTTCGGCGAGGGCGTCTTCGAGGTGCTCTCCACGAGCGGCGACACCCAGCTCGGCGGCACGGACATGGACAACTCCGTCACCGAGTGGATCGCCGCGGAGTTCCAGAAGGAGTCCGGCGTCGACATCCGCAAGGACAAGATGGCGATGCAGCGGGTCCGCGACGCGGCGGAGAAGGCGAAGATCGAGCTCTCCTCCACCCTGGAGACCCAGATCAACCTCCCGTTCCTGACCGCCACCAGCGACGGGCCGAAGCACCTCGCGCTCCCGCTCTCCCGCGCGAAGCTGGAGGAGCTCGTCCGCCCGATCGTCGACCGCTGCAAGGCGCCGGTCGATCAGGCGATCTCCGACGCCAAGCTGTCGCGCGACCAGATCTCGCGCATCGTCCTGGTCGGAGGTCCGACGCGGATGCCGGTCGTCCAGAAGTTCCTCGAGGGAGCGATCGGCCGCCCGATCGAACGCGGCGTCGACCCGATGGAATGCGTGGCCGCCGGCGCCGCGATCCAGGGCGGCGTGCTCGCGGGCGAGGTGAAGGACGTCCTCCTCCTCGACGTGACGCCCCTCTCGCTCGGCGTCGAGACGATGGGCGGTGTGTTCACGCACCTGATCGAGCGCAACACGACGATCCCGACGCGCAAGAGCCAGATCTTCACCACGGCCGCCGACAACCAGTCGACGGTCGAGATCAAGGTCTTTCAGGGCGAACGACCGATGGCCGACGACAACGTCGCGCTCGGGAGCTTCCTCTTGACGGGCATCCCGCCGGCCCCGCGGGGACTTCCGCAGGTCGAGGTCGGCTTCGACATCGATGCGAACGGGATCCTGAACGTCTCCGCGAAGGACCTCGCCTCGGGCCGCAAGCAGGGGATCACGATCGCCGCCTCGAACAAGCTCTCGAAGGACGAGGTCGCGAAGATGGTGAAGCAGGCCGAGGAGTTCGCCGACAAGGACCGGGAGCGCGCCGCGCTCGTCACGGCGAAGAACCAGGCCGAGTCGCTCGCCTACGAGGCCGAGCGGCTGCTCGCCGACTCGAAGGAGAAGATCGAGACGACCGACGCGGACCGCCTCAAGGAGCAGGTGGCGACGGTGCGCGGGGTCCTCGAACGCAAGGACGCGACCCTGCCCCAGGTGAAGGCGGCGGCCGACGACCTCACGACGGCGCTCCACGCGATCGCACAGAAGCTCTACCAGTCGCAGGCTCCCCCGCCGTCCGGCGCCGCGACCGCCGAGTCCCCGCCCGAGGAGTCCGGGCCGAGCACGGGCCCGGCCTCGGGGGCCGTGGACGCCGACTTCAAGGTCGTCGACGAAAGCTCGGACGCGACGAAGGACCAGCCGTAGGTCGCTGCTCGCGCCGCCCTACGGCCGGAGCACCGGCCGCGGCCAGCGCAGACCGGCCGCCGGCCCGGTGTATTCGATCTCCGGCCGGATGAGGCGGTTGTCCGTCGCCTGTTCGAGCGCGTGGGCCGCCCAACCCGCCGTGCGGGCGACCGCGAAGGTCGGGGTAAAGAGCGTCCGCGGGAGCCCGACGGCTTCGAGGACGACGGCGCTGTAGAACTCGACGTTCGTGAACAGACGAGCACCGGGCTTGGCCGCCCGCAGCGCGGCCAAGGCGACCCGCTCTACCTCCTCCGCGAGCCTGAGGCGCTGGGGGTCCGCGACCCCCCGCGCGATGCGATGCAGCAGCAGCCCGCGGGGGTCGTCGGTCTTGTAGACCCGGTGGCCGAATCCGTAGAGCACCTGCTTCTCGGCGAGGCGCGCCGCGATCCACTCCTCGGCCCGATCCGGCGTCCCGATCGCGTCGAGCATGTCGGCGACCCGGCTCGGAGCGCCGCCGTGGACCGGGCCCTTGAGGGTCCCGAACGCCGCGGTCGCCGCGCTCACGAGGTCGGACTGCGTCGAGATCGCGACCCGGAGGGCAAACGTCGATGCGTTCATTCCGTGGTCCGCGAGGAGGTCGAGGTACCCTTCGAGCGCCGCGATCTTCTCGGGGGCGGGAAGCTCCCCGGTAAGGCTCCACAGGAAGTGGGCCGCGTGCGACAGCTCGGAACGGAGGGGCACGGGGTCGAGACCGCGGGCACGCCGCACGAACCGGGCGAGGGCCAGCGGGGTACGAGCGATGAGCCGGAACCCGTCGTCCCGGGAGGGCGGATAGCCGAACGAACCGTCGCCGATCGCCGAGAGGATCGTTCGCAGCGCTTCCATCGGGGCAAGGTCCCGGGGGAGCGCGTCGATGGTCCGGCCGAGCGCCTCCGGGACCGTCCGGTGCGCTCCGAGCCGGCGGACCACCTCGGGAGACGGGTCCCGGTCCGGGGGCGTCCCTTCGAGGAGGAGGTGCACCATCGACTCGTACGGAAGGCCCGGCACGAGCTCCCGGATGCCGTAGCCGCGATAGACGAGCTCGCCCGTCTCCCCGCCGACGTAGGTGATGGCGGACGTGCCGACGATCGCGTCGTCGAGGCCCTTCGCGACGCGGACCGCCGGCGGCATGCCGGGCCGATGCCCGGCCGCGGGGATATCGTCAGCGCCTTCCGTCGGGAAAAAGGCTAAGGACCGTCGGTCGGTCGCGCGCCCGTGGCCGACCTGCCGGCGCACCTCCTCGACAAGGTCCTCCAGCAGCGCGTGACGTTGCTCCTCAAGGACGCCCGCCAGCTGAGCGGGAAGCTCCTCGGGGTCGACGAGCATCTCAACCTCGTGCTGGACGACGCCGACGAGGCGACCGCCGAGCGCACCCGCCACCTGGGGAGGGTCGTGCTGCGCGGATCGAGCGTCGTCACCCTCCACGCCCCTTCCGGGAGCGGAGGGAAGACCTCGTAACCGTGCCCGCCCGCCGGACCGCCGCCGACCCGGGGCGCCCCCGGACTAAGGGCGAGGCGCTCGCCGTGCTGAAGCTGCTCGCCGGACTCGGCGCCGGTCACAGCGAGGTGGTGCTGAGCTCGCGCGAGGTCGGCGAGCGGATCGGCATGAGTCAGCAGGCGGCCGACCGCTACCTCGTGGCCCTCGAGAAGCGCGGGCTGCTCGCCCGATCGCTCGCGCAGCGACGCCAGCGACTCGCGCTCACTCCCGCGGCCCTCGCGCTCCTGCGCGCCGAGTACCATAGCTACCGTCGCATCTTCGAGGGACCGGCGAACGTCTCCTTCTCGGGGGCGGTCGCGTCGGGGCTCGGCGAGGGTCGGTACTACCTGAGCCAGCCCGGCTACGTCGTCCAGTTCACCGAGCGGCTCGGCTACTCGCCGTACCCGGGCACCCTCAACGTCCGGCTGTCGGGGGCGGCGCTCCGGAAGGTGTCGGTCGTCTCGGACTGGTCGGGCGTGCGGATCGACGGCTTCCAGGCGAGCGGGCGGACCTTCGGCGGGGCGACCTGCTTCGGCGGGCGGATGAACGGACGGGCCTGCCACCTCATCCGGCCCGATCGGTCCCACTACCAGGACGTCGTCGAGTTCATCGCTCCGGTCCGCCTGAGGGACGCGCTCGCGCTCTCGGACGGCGACCGCGTCGAGATCGTGGTCGAGGAGTCATGACGCCGGGATCGATCGCGCGGTCGGTGGCGCACGACCGCCGGCCCCCGCCGGCGCCGACGGAGTCGGCGCGTCGCTACGTGAACCAGTGGGTCGAGCCGGAGGCGATCGGTTCCGATCGCGTGCCCGCGTTCGTGCTCATTCTGAGGACGCGCGGGTGCTACTGGGCGGACGCCAAAGGATGTTCCATGTGCGGGTACGCGAAGGACACCCTGGGGCGGTCCGCGACGCCCGCCGAGCTGGCCGAGCAGCTGGACCGGGCGCTCGCGCGCTACCACGAGGAGCCGTACGTGAAGGTCTACACGTCGGGGAGCTTCCTCGACGACCGCGAGGTCGATCCGGAGAGCCGGAAGGCCCTGGTCGAGTCGTTCTCGGGCCGCGCCCGCCGCCTCCTGTTCGAGACCCTCCCCGAGTTCGCGACCGCGGAGGCGCTCACGCCGCTCAAAGAAACGTTCGAGGGGGAGATCGAGGTCGCCCTGGGTCTCGAGTCCACGGACCCCCTCGTGCTGTCCCGGTACATCCACAAGAACGCCCCTCCCACCGAATACCTCCACGCCGGCGACCGAGTCCGAGCGCTCGGACTGCGCGCGAAGGCGTACCTGCTGCTGAAGCCGCCGTATCTCTCCGAAGGCGAGGCGATCGACGACGTCCGACGGTCGGTCGCCGAGGCGAGCTCGCGGTTCGATGCGCTCTCGATCAACCCCGTCCACATCCAGAACGGCACGGTGGTCGAGTGGCTGTTCCGGCGCGGTCGCTACCGGCCTCCGTGGCTGTGGTCGCTGGTCGCCGCCCTCAGGGACGGAGCGTCCCATCGGGCGGCGGCCCGGCTCGTCTCCTTCCCGACCGCGGGGGGGCTGGCCCGCGGACCCCACAATTGCGGTCGGTGCGACGCGACGGTGCTCGGGGCCATCGAGGAGGCCTCCCTTTCCCAGGAGTTCGGTCCGCTCGGGGATCTCGATTGCGCATGCCGCGCCCGCTGGGAGGCCACCCTCGATTTCGAGCCGCTGGGGGTCGAGGCATGAACCCGCTCTCGCCGCGGCTCCCGTCGCACGCGCGCGAGACGATCCACCAGTTCCTGAGGGCGCACGCCCTCGCGGACCCGGCCCGGGGCGTCGTCGTCGGGCTCTCCGGCGGGATCGACAGCGCGCTCGCGGCCCGGCTCGCTCGGGACGCCCTCGGCGGCGACCGGGTGCTGGGGGTGCTCCTCCCCGACGCGGGGTACCCGCCGTCGCTGCTCCGGGAGACCGAGGAGTACGCGACGTCCCTCGGGATCGCGCACCGTACGATCCCGATCGACGCCGCGGAGGCGGCCGTCCGCTCGCTCGTCCCCGAGCTCTCCGATCGCGTCGACCTCGGGAACGTCAAGGCCCGCCTCCGGATGGTCGTGAGCTACGCCCTCGCCCGGCCGCGACAGTACCTCGTCGCGGGAGCGGGGAACAAGTCGGAGCTGCTCGTCGGCTACTTCACGAAGTACGGCGACGGCGGGGCCGACCTGTTGCCGCTGGGGGACCTCTACAAGACCGAGGTTCGGACCCTCGCGACGCAGCTCGAGCTTCCGTGGGGGTTCCTCGAGCGGGCGCCGACGGCCGGACTCTGGGAAGGGCAGACCGACGAGGCCGAGCTCGGGCTCCGCTACGACGAACTCGATCGGATCCTCTACGGACTCGAGCAGTTGCTCGACCCCGAGGAGATCGCCCGACGGGGCGAGGTCCCGATCGAGAAGGTCCGGTCGGTGGAGGCGAGGATCCGGGCCACGCGGCACAAGAGGCGGATGCCGCCGATCCCGAAGCTCTCCCTGCGCACGGTCGGCCTCGACTGGCGTGAGTGAACGCGCCCTCGCCCCGCGGCCTCCGGGCCGACGGTCCCCTCGCCCCAACACTTTTACCCGCGCACGGCTCGGGAGGCCGTTGTTCTAGCGGGACTTCGTCATGGACCGGGCCACCTACCAGCGTCTCTCCGACCAGCTCGCCACCTTCGAGGACGTTCACCGCCTCGCCCACGAGGAGCACTGGGACGAGGAGCTGTTGTTCGTCATCCACACCCACCGGGTGACGCGCGACGCGACGCGGCGGTTCTACGTCCTCAAACGTCAGATGCCGAGGCTCGCGGCGCAGTGGAAGCGCGGGCGCTCGATGCTCGACATCGCCCACGAATGGAAGTTCCCGCCGGTGCTCCTGGGCCAGCAGATGTTGGGCGAGCTCGGTCTCCCGAGGAAACGGATCTGGGGGACGTTCCTGGACCCGTCGGCCGCCCCCGATGCCCGGCTCCGCAAGGAGGTCGAGGGCCTCCTCGCCGCGGACATGATCTACTCGCCCCGGGGCATGGAGCTCCAGCGCGAGCGAGGCCGTAAGGGCGAGGACCGGCTCGCCACCTGGCTCCAGAAGCACGGGATCGGCTACCGGACGGAGAAGGACCTGAGGGGCCGGTACGCGAAGACCCCGGACGCGCTCCTCGACGAGCCGATCATCCTCTTCGGCCAGAAGATCGCCTGGATCGAGTCGAAGGCGAACTTCGGCGACGACGTCGAGATGCGGAAGAACCTGAAGCGGCAGCTCGGACCGTACACCGAGATGTTCGGCGAGGGAGCGGTCGTCTACTGGTACGGCTACGTCGAAGGGGCGGAGTCCCCGCCCGGCGTCCTCCTCTACGACGGCGATGCGTTCGAGGCGATCACGCCGGTCGTGCCGCCTCGCGCCGCGGGATCGTCCGCTGCGCACCACTCGCGAGATCCCGTTCGACGACCGCATCCGGCCCCGCTTCCTTCAGCCCCAGGATCAGCGCACGGCGGCAGCGGCGGCGCGCCGCCTCCTTGAGCTGCCGGGACATCGATCGCCCCAGCAGGTCCGCGTCGGCGCTCACGCCGGCGCGCCGGAGCTCCTCGACGAGCGCGGTCGCGGCGAGCGCGTGCGTCCCGTCGACGACGACCACGTACGTGTCGAGCGGTGGCTCGCCGTCCGGCCATCGTCCGGCGCCCTTCAACAGGAGCTCGAGCGTCTGGTCGCCGATCGCGAGCCCGGCGGCCGCGGTCGCCGGACCTTCGAACAGCTCGATCAGGTGGTCGTAGCGGCCTCCGCCGAAGACCGACCGCCCGTCGCCGCCCCGGGCGTACGCCTCGAAGACGGTCGACGTGTAGTAGGCGAGACCGCGGACGACCGTGGGGTCGAAGACGATGCGGTCGGCGAGGCCCGCCCGCTCGAGGTGCTCGAACAATCCCTTGAGCCGCTCCACGCCGGTCCACGCGGTCGCGTCGAGCCCCTGGGCCCGGAGCGCCTCCGAGTAGGCGAGGAACTCCCGGGGGGCCACCCCGTGGCCCGCGTCCCGGAACAGCCGGCCGAGCGCGGCCGCGCGCTCCCGGGTGACCCCGGCGGCCTCGAGCTCTCCCTCGAACTCGGCGGGAGGGACCTTGCGGTAGGTGTCCACGGCCCGGAAGAACCGTCCCACGTCGCGGGCGCCGAAGACCCGGCCGATCCCCTCGGCGATCGCCCGGTCGTTGACCCGGAAGGCGTACAGTCCCTCCGCGCCGACGTCGTCCAGGATGAGCGCGGCGGTCGCGAGGAGGTCGCACTCGGCCTCGACGCCCGGGACCCCGAAGATGTCGAGGTTGAACTGGAGGAACTCGCGGGTCCGCCCGGCCTGGGGCTCCTCGTAGCGCCACGTCTTCGACACCGTGAACCACTTCACGGGGAGCGGCTCCGCCTTCCCGCGATCGGCGAAAATCCGCGCGAGGGACGGGGTGGTCTCGGGGACGAGGGCGACCGGCCGGTCGCCCTTGTCGTGGAACATCCACGCCTGGGCGGCGATCCCCTCGCCGCTCTTGCGCTGGTACAGCTCGAAGCTCTCGACGCACGGGACCTCGATCTCGACGTACCCCGCGCGGCGGGCGCCGGCCCGCATCCGGCGCAGGATCTCCGAGCGAGCCCCCGCGTCGGGAGGGAGGTAGTCGCGGAACCCGCGCAACGCCGAGGTGGGCATGGGCCGGCGGGACCCCGGGACGCCTTTTTACCTATGCGGGCGGCACGGAGCGCAGCTCGATACCGCCGACCGGCACCGTGGTCCCATCATCGCCCGGAACGCTCGTCCGATCGACGAACGCCCGCAGCCGTCGGTAGGCGACGATCGCCTCCGCGAAGTTGCGCTCCCGCAGCGCCACGGCGACGATGCGCAGCTCGGCGAGCGCGGGCGCCACCTCGACTCCGGAGCCGCGGAACTCGCTGAGCCGGTCCCGCATCCGGTGGAGGTCCTCCAGGAAGCGGGGCTGCAGGACGGTCCAGACCGCGACGGCGGCGCGCGCGAGCAGGTCCTCGCCGGCCTTCCGCTGTCCCCGGGCGATGAGGCGGCGGCCCTCCTCGAGAGGGCCGAGGGCGGGGGTCGGGTCGCCGCCGAGCTCCCGGACCGTGGCCGCGAGGAGCTCACACTCGGTCACCAGGATCCGGCCGACCTGCCACTCTTCCTCGACGCGCCCGAGCTCGTCGCGGACGTGCGCGAGGCGCCGCTGGGCGCCGACCAGGTCGCCGGTCGCAACGGCCCGCTGGATCGCGGCGAGCTCGACGTCGGCGCTCCCGGTCCGGACGAGCTGCGCGAGCTCGTTGCGACGAGCGAGCGCGCTCTCGTACTCCTCGGCGAGCGCGCTCGAAACGTGGACGAACATCTCGCGGGAGAGGACCTCCATCGACGCGGTGTCGTCGACGAGCCGCGCGGCGTTCGCCCGCGCCTCGAAGTCGGTGAAGTCGAGGCCGAGGCGGCGGCCGATCGCGAAGTACTCCTCGATCCGCCGGCGCATCTCGACCGCCGTCGGCGGCGCCGGCAGCGCGGGCAGGTTGCGGAGCGGGCTCAGAAGCTCGCCCCCCGCCGGGACCTTCGGCGGGGGGGCCGCCTCCGCGACCCCGAGCGCCGGGAACCTCGGGGGCCGGCTGAGGAGTCCCCGGGCGGGTTCGGCCGCCGGGGAGACGGGCTGGGAGAGGTCGACGGTGGCGAGCAGCTCCGCCACGGTGCGCACGTACGCGGGGTCGGCGGCGGCCACGTCCCCGGCCGCCTCGCGGACCGGTTGGAACAGGTCGGCGGCCAGGTGGCACGACGGGCACTCGCTCTCGCCGCTCGCCACGAGGGCCCCGCACGCGGGGCATCGGGGGGACTCCATGGCGTCGCTAGCTCCGCAGGGGCTGGCCGGACGGAGCGGCCCGGGCCCCGGAGTTCCGCGTGCCGGGGCGGTAGCGGAAGTCGGCCCGCATCGCCCGGAGCCGACGGATCCGTTCCGGCGTCGGCGGGTGGGTGGAGAACAGGGACGCGAACGACGCCCCCCGGAACGGGTTCACGATGTAGAGGCTCGACTGGGCCGGGGAGCCGACGGTGATCGGACGCCGCTGGTTCGCGCTCTCGAGCTTCTGGAGGGCGCTCGCGAGCGACTCGGGATCCCCGAGGGTGACGGCCCCGACCTGGTCGGCGCGGAACTCGCGCGAACGGGAGATCGCGAGCTGGATCAGGATCGCCGCGATCGGCGCGGTGATCAGAGCGAGGATCAGGACGATCGGGTTCACGCTGCCGCGGCTGTTGCCGCTTCCGCCGAACAGCATCGAGAAGAAGACGATCTGCGCCGCGTAGGAGATCGCTCCCGCCAGCGTGGCGGCGAACGTCATGAGCAGGACGTCCCGGTCCTTGACGTGCGCGAGCTCGTGGGCGAGCACGCCGCGCAGCTCCCGGTCGTCGAGGACCTGGAGGATGCCTTCCGTCGCCGCGACGACGGCGTGCCGTTCGTTGCGTCCTGTCGCGAAGGCGTTCGGCGTGGCGGTGGGCACGATCGCGAGCCGCGGCGCCACGAGGCCGAACTGCGGGGCGAGCTCGTCGACGAGGCGGGCGAGCCGGGGGGCCTCGGCCGGGGTCACGATCTTCGCCTTCGTCGACCAGAGGACGAGCCGGTCGCAGGCGAAGAACGAGACGAGATTCAGGACCAGCGACAGGCCGAGCGCGATCACGAGGCCGAGCAGCCAGGAACCGAACAGGTACTCGCCGACGAGACCGCCGACGAGCACGAACAACCCCGCCACGACGGCGAAGAGGACCGCCGTCTTGACGCGCGGACCCATGATCGAGAACCCCTCGCCGTAGACACCGGAATCCGGCTCAAAAGCTCTCGGAGGAGCCGCTCCCCTCACGGTTCGGGCCCGCGCGGCGCGAGGTGTCGACGCGCAGACGGCGTGGGGTGGAACGTTCCCGGACCGAACTCCGGGCGGGCCCATCGGGGACGCGCCGCCTCGGGCGGCCAGCGACGCCGGCACGACGGGCAGCGGAACCCCCGGCCTCGCCCGCGCGATCGGGCCCGTCGGTCGCACGTCGCGCATCGCGGGGGATCGAGGCCCGCGGCCCGCGGGGACAGTCGTACGAGCTGCATCCCCTCGAGGCGGAACACCGGGTCCGCGGCCCGGCTCCCCCAGATGCGCAGACGGTCTCCCGGAGCGAGCGTGCGGGCGACGGCGGGCAGGGTCTTCGTGGGCTCGAACGCGAGGCAGTCGAGAGGAACTCCGTTACGGTCGGCGAACGGGAGTTCCACGTGACCCCCCGCCAAGACCCTCGGCGGTCCGCGGACGGTGCCGAAAAGGACCGCGGACCGGTACGGCCCGATCGCGTCGGCGCCGAGGACCGCGAGGTGGTCCCCGGTGCCCTGGTTCGTGCGGAAGAGCATCCAGCGGTCTACCGGTTCGGAACGGACCGAGCGCAGGGCTCGCGTCGCGGCGAGGGGGCTCGTCGCCCGCATTCCGAACAAGATCGGGCAATCGGTATGCGGCGTCACCAGGAGCCGCCGGGTGCGGACATCCTCGCAGAGGAACAGCCGGGGGTCAGCCGCCTGGGCGCGGCGCACGCTTCGCGCATCGACCGCACGACGGCGTCCGATCCGGGACGGGCGACGGTACGCGATCGCCTCCCACGTCGGATGGCCGGCGGGCCAGGCGACGGCGGCGGTGGCACCGACGATCCCCCGGTCCGATCCGAGGGTCCGGACGAGCGCCCCCCCGCGCCTTAGGGCCGAGCGGACGTCCGCCGGGTCGACCACGTCCCGGACCGCCCGCCAGTACCAGTGGGCCGCCGGTCGGTGGTCGGTCACCACGAGCGCCGGATCGGTGCCGGCCGCGCCGACCGAGGCCGAGGCCCGCACCGCCGCCCACGCGACGTCGAGCAGCTCCGGCCCACGATCCGGACCTCTCGATCGGGCTCCAGAGAACGCCCAGACCGGTCGGCCCGCGACCCGTCCCACCGCGCGTCGGGGGCCCCGCCCGCGGCCGAACCGGGCCGATAGCGCGGCGTTCCCGCGCGTCTTCCACGGGACGTTCGGGTTGAGCCGGACGAGCCTCGGCTCGCCGATGAGATCGAATCCGGCGTCCCCGGCCGCGCGGATCACCTCGGTGAGGACGTGCGTCGTGCAGCCGCCCCGGGGGCTGTCGGTGTCGTCGATCCCCAACCAGAGCATGGACGAGGAGCGGTCCTTTCGTACCGGCGGCGTCCGGGCGTCGCCCGTCAGACGACGGCGGCGAGGAGCTTCTCGTAGGCGGGACGGTTCGTCTCGAGGCCCAGGTCCGCGCCGAGCGGTCCCGTCCGGTCGGGCAGCAGCTTGAGCTCGAGTCCCTCGGGCTTCGTCTCCTTCGGCCGGTGCATGACGCCGATCGGGATGCGGCCCGACTCGAGCGTCTCCAGGCAGAGGCGGAACATCGCCTTGCGGTCCGTCGGGTCGTAGCCCCCGAGCGTCGCGACGTCGACGACCTTCTCGCGCCACAGCTTGAACGTGTCGTTGTACGTCACGCACGGGGAGAGGTCCTCGACGAACGCGAAGCCGCGGTTCTCCCGGTTGAACCGGAGCCCCTCCTCGAGTACCGCGGTCATCGTCTTGGGGTCCCCCGAGAACGTCCGCGCGATGAAGTTCGACGCGGGGATGGAGAGCGCGGTCAGGATCGCGTCGAACGGCGGCTCCACGTTCCCCTCGAAGCCGATCGGGGCCGTCGGCGAGGGCTGGCCCTTCGTCAGTCCGTACGTCTCGTTGTTCATCACGAGGTAGAGGATCGACGCGTTCTTCTTGAACGCGTGCATGAAATGTCCCATCCCGATCGCGTAGCCGTCCCCGTCGCCGCCCGCCGCGACGACGGTGAGCGCGGGGTTCGCGAGCTTCACTCCGACCGCCTGGGCGAGCAAGCGCCCGTGAAGAGCGTGGAGCCCGTTCACTTCCACGAAATTGTGGATCGATCCGGAGCAACCGATCCCGCCGACGAGGACGAGCTCGTGGTTCGCGATCTTCTGGTTCGCCGCCGCCTTCTTCACCGCGGCGAGCACACCGAAATCGCCGCAGCCGGGGCACCAGATCGAGGGGCGGGCCTTCGCGGACTGTACCACGCTAGCTCACCTCTCGGATCTGCGCGATGATCTCGGGGGCTCGGAACGAGTTGCCGTCGTACTTGACGATGTTCCGGAGCTTGGAGTGGTACTGGGGGAGGGTCTCGCGCAGGAGCCGCGCGAACTGTCCCGTGTAGTTGTGCTCGACGACATAGGCGACGTCGACCCCCTCGAGGAATGGCCCGATCTCGTGGGTCGGCACGGGGTAGACGGTGCGGGCCTGGTAGTAGCGCGTGGGAGTCCCGCGGGCCTCGAGGAGGGTCTGGGCCTCGCGGATCGGTCCGGAGGTGCTGCCGTAGCCGATGAGACCGACCCGGGCGGTCGCCGGGCCGAAGAGGCGACCGGCGGGGAGGTCGTCCCGAGCCTTCGCCATCTTCTCCATCCGCTTCTGCATCATTCGGATCCGGTTGGTCGGATTGACGGAGACATGGCCCCACTCGTCGTGCTCGTTCCCCGTCGATTGGGACCAGACGCCGGGCGTCCCGGGCGGGGCGACCGGGCTCACGCCGTCGTCCTGGAAGCTGTAGCCCTTGTACTCGGCGAACGCCGCCACGGCTTCGGCGGTCAGTCGCTTCCCCCGGTCAATCCGCACCTTGGCGAGGTCGAACTTGGGGACGGTTACCGTGTTCTGGCAGAGCGCCTGATCGAGGAGCAGGATCACGGGCGCCCGCCACTTCTCGGCGAGGTTCAGGGCGTCGGCGGTCACGAGGAACGCGTCGTCGGCCGTTGCCGGCGCTACGATGAACCGGGGATACTCGCCGTGACCGAGGTTCGCGAGGTGCGAGAGGTCCGACTGTTCGTGACGGGTCGGTTCCCCTGTCGAGGGTCCCACCCGCTGGCAGTCGGCGACCACGATCGGGAGCTCGGCGGTGCCGGCCTGGCCGATCCCCTCGGTCATCAGCGAGAGTCCCGGGCCGCTCGTGCTCGTCATCGCGCGGGCGCCCGCATAGGCCGCCCCGAGGATCATGTTGACGGCGGCGAGCTCGTCCTCGGCCTGCCGCACGACGCCGTGGAGCGGAGGCAGGTACCGCTGGAGGTACTCCATCACCTCGGTGGCCGGGGTGATCGGGTAGCCGGCGAAGAACCGACCGCCTCCCACGACGAATCCGAGGGCGACCGCCTGGTTCCCCGTCGTGAGGACGAGGTCGTGGGCGTCGCCGTCCACGAGGGAGAACCGGTCGGGCACCCCCGCGGACTCGAGGGCGACCTTGCGGCCGATCTCGAGGGCCTTCAGGTTCTTCTCGAGGGCCTCTCCGCCCCTCCGCTTGAACCGCTCCTCGATGACCTGGCGGGTCATCGTGTGGTCGAAGCCGAAGATCACCGAGAGCGCCCCGTACGCGGCTGTGTTCTTGAAGATGGGTTGACCGAGCGGCCCTCCGACGAGCGTCGCGAACGGAAAGCCGGCCGAGTTCGGGAGGTCGAGCTTGAAGGTCGTGGAGTCGTACAGGACGAAGGCATGGGAGGCCAGCTCGGGTCCGCCCATCTCCACGGCCTCGTTGTCGAACGCGACGAGGACGTCCACCTGGGACTTCACCGCCGCGATCGGATCGCGGCTCGCGCGCACCGACGCGTCGGCATGGCCGCCACGGATCCGCGAGAGGACGTTCCGCGAGGTGTAGACGTAGAGCCCTCGCTTGCGGAAGTACCGTCCGAGAAGATCGGAGACGGTGAGGGTGCCGTCGCCGCCCTGGCCCCCGATCATGACGCTCAGGTCGGCGAGTTCCATCGGCGGGCGGGACGAGCCGGGCGCCGCCTCGGGGGTGAGCGGGGTCGTGTGCGTCGCGGGGGTGGTCATCGAAGATTCTCCGAACCGGGTCTCGCCGAGTAGCACGTCGTTCGAGAACCGGACGATATTTAAGGGGTCCTTTACGGAGTGGGGCGTTGCCCCTTTGCGAACCCCGCGGACTTCCGCGGAATTACGACCCGTGGCCGCGAAATACTCGCTAGCCCCGGCGGAACGTCGGCAGCATCTCCTGCGCGAGCCGGTCGGGGCTCGTAATCGATCGGAGAACAATCGTCCTCAGAAGTCATATAATCTGTAGAGTTACTCAAAATCCCATGATCGCTGATGAGGCGGTCAGAGCTCCACCACGTCGGAGACGATGGATTCCCTTCGTTGCGATTGCGGTGACGATCCTTGTGGTCGTTGCCTCCGCGGTGTACGTGCTTCGATCCCCGTCGCCCTCCACGAACCCGTCCGAAGGTCCGGGCATACAGATTTCCGTCGACCCGGCGTCGCTACCCAGTCTTTCGTCGACAGTCGCGGCGGACGAGCTGGAGAATGTGACGATCCAGATATTTTCCGTGATGCCGTCCTCGGAGGGATACGCCGGGGTCAACCTGACCAGGGCCAACCTCTCATCGAACCCCTACCTCGATGAGTTGTTCCTAGGTACGCCGAGTCAGACTGGTGTTGCCGCCGGGAACCTCTCCGCCGAGTTCTATTCCATCGATCGCGCGTGGCTCGCGACCATGAGCCCGATGACTCAGACCGTCAGCCTCCAGCTTTACGCCACTCTCTCGGTCACCGAAAGCGGAGTCTCTGACCAGTATACCTACTTCAACAATGTCCCCTACAACCCGAGAACCCCCCCCGCGGACTTCTCCTCCTCGGTCTACTTCCCACCCCAGCCGACGTACTCCGGGCCCGCCGCCGCGGTCGCCAGAACCGGCATTTCTCCTTCCGAGAGGCCTCCCCCCTCCTGCGACCCTGGCGACTACTGGGAGCCGACCAACCTTACGTACATTTCCGATGGGTATGTGCCTCTCGCGATCGCCAACGCGGCGGGATCTCCGGCGGGAGCTCAACTCAGCTACGGCATCTCGTACGCCGACACTGCCCTGGAACTGAGCTTCACGAGCGCAACCTCCGAGGAGACCTCCACCGCGTACTCCGGCCTCCAGATGAGCGAAGACCCGTCGTGGTCAGGAACCGACACGAGCTTCCAGGGCGGGGAATATGCGGCAGGGGCGAATTCTGGTGGGGACCCGACCTTCATCGGACTTTCGGGCGCGGAGCTCACGATCTGGGGATATCATGAGGCGGTGGAATACCTGTCGGGAGACACGTGCACTCAGGCTTGGGTCAACGCCTACTCCACTAGCGTTCAGCTCGATGGATTCGAGAGCGGCTCCAACTTCAACTTCACGGAAACCAGTCTTCCGGCGTACTTCGCCAGCTTGCTCGGCGACATGTCGGACTGGACAGCGCTCGACACCGCGACCCTTGACTACGGCGGGTCGGGCATCCAGTTCTACACGGTTCTCGAGACGGCGGCCGGTTATGACAATGCCCAAGACGCCGAGGCTCAGGCCGAGACGGCGTTCACGACGCTCGACTTTGCCCTAGGGGCCGCCCTACTCGTATGTGACGTCTTGAACGTGATCCCTGGTTTCGATGAGGTCGACTCCGCCCCTGAGGCCCTCGTGGTCCTCGGCGACGTCGCGGGTGTCGCGGCGGACTTGATGAACCTATTCAGTACCATCAGCTTCTCCACTAGCTCGCATACGTCGATTGAGCAATTCGGCGTCGATGTCAATCCGGCCGGTGCCCACGACAACTTGGAAGCGACGTTCTATGAGGCATCGGTTGGGGAACAACTCTCGATCGGAAGCAGCACGTACGACCCGAACATGCCACTGCTTTACGTCGACGCGACCTAGTCCGGCACCGAGGCGGTCACCCGAGAACCATCGCCCCCTGGATCAGCAACCCGCACGCGCCACAGCGGTCTGAGATACTAACGGTCTCAACCGAACAGTGTCCGGCGCGTGGCCTCCTGGCTGGAACGGCGACTTACCGAGTCCCCGGGGGCACAGCGCGAAAGGTTAACTCGGCCCCTCCGCTGGAACCGGGAGTGTCGGACGAGCGCCTTGTGGAGGACTACCACCCGGCGACCGCCGCCCAGCGTCATCTCCCCGCGTCGATCGTGCTCTGGGACGAAACCCTGCGCGACGGGGAGCAGATGCCCGGCGTCCACTTCTCCCCCGAGGAGAAGCTCCGGATCGCCGAGAGGCTCTCGGACGCCGGTGTCCCGCTCCTGAACGCGGGTATCCCCGTCGTCTCCGAGGAAGAGGCGCGGGCCGTGAAGCTCGTCGCCGACGCAGGACTCCGGGCGAAGGTCCTGGCCGCCGGCCGGACGGTGGCGGGGGACGTGGACGCCGTAGTCCGGAGCGGGGCCACCCACATCGCGATCTTCGTGGCCGCCAGCAACGTCCACCTCCGCTACAAGCTCAAGATGACCCAGGACGAGGTCCTGCAGGCCTCGGTCACGACGGTCCGCCAGGCGAAGGACGCCGGGCTGCACGTCGCCTACGTCACCGAGGACACCGTCCGGGCTCCGTTCGACTTCGTCGAGCGGCTGTACCGCGCCGTTCAGGAGGCGGGGGCGGACCGACTCGTGGTCGCGGACACGGTCGGGATCATGACGCCCCTCACCTTCCGCTGGTACCTCGAGGAGTTCGTCCGACGGGTCCGCCCGAAAGACCTCTCGGTCCACTGTCACAACGATTTCGGCCTGGCCACCGCGAACACCCTCACGGCGGTCGAGTGCGGGGCCACCGCGCCCCACGTATGCGTGAACGGGCTCGGCGAGCGCGCCGGCAACGCGTCGCTCGAGGAGGTGGTGATGGGGCTCGAGTCGCTCTACGGCGTGAAGACGGGGATCCGCACCGAGTCGCTCTACGAGCTCTCCCAACTGGTCGAGGAGCTCTCGGGCGTCCCCATCGCCGCCAACAAGGCGCTGGTCGGCTACAACGCTTTCTCGCACGAGGCGGGTATCCACACGCACGGCATTCTCGCGAACACGCTCACCTACGAACCGCTCCAGCCCGAGGTCGTCGGGCGCCGACGGCAGATGATCCTCGGCAAGCACACGGGAAAGGCCGCCCTCGTGGAGAAGCTCAAGGAGCGCGGGATCACGGCCCCCGACCCGCTTCTCCTCGAACTGCTCCGCCAGGTGAAGACCGAGACCGAATCCCGCTCGAAGGCGGACCTCCAGCGGTTCGTCGAGCAGTACCGCACGCTTTTCGGGCGGCCGGGCCTGTCGGATACGGAGTTCTGGGCGATCGTCGAGGCGGTCGGGATCCGGACGGGGAAGGCATGACGCAGCGGAACGGCCACGGGATGACGCTCGCCGAGAAGGTGCTGGCGCGGGTCTCCGGCGAGGAGCACGTCGTGCCCGGGCAGATCGTCGAAGGCGCCGTCGACCTCGCGATGATGCACGAGCAAGGGGCCCAGACCGTCGGCCCGTTCCACCAGATGGGCGCCGAGAAGGTCTGGGACCCCGATCGCGTCGTGATCGCGATCGACCACTGGGTGCCGGCCTCCACGGAGGGCGCCGCGGTCCTGCACCGGATCCTGAGGAAGTTCGCCCAGGAGACTTCCCTGCCGCACTTCTACGACGTCGGGCAGCACGGGATCTGCCACCAGATCCTCGCCGAGAACGGGTGGGTCGTCCCGGGGGACCTCGCCGTCGGTACCGACTCGCACACGAACATGCTCGGCGCGATGGGGGCGCTCGCCACGGGGATCGGGCCGACCGAGATGGCCGCGGTCCTGGCATTGGGTCGGCTGTGGCTCAAGGTCCCGTCGACGATCCAGATCCGGGTCCGCGGCACGTTCGGCGACGGCGTCACGGCGAAGGACCTCGTCCTTCGCGTCCTGGGCGAGGTGAAGACGACCGGCGCGACCTACAAGTCCGTGGAGTTCACCGGTCCGACGATCGCGGGGCTCTCGATGCCCGAGCGGTTCACGATCTGCAACATGACGACCGAGATGGGAGCGAAGACGGGGATGATCGCGCCGGACGAGGCGACGTTCGACTACCTCCGTCCGATCGCCAAGCACGCGATGCATCCGCTCGCCGCCGATGCCGACGCGGCGTACGAAAAGACGATCGACGTCGATGTGACGGGGATGCCGCCGATGGTGGCGTGCCCGTACTCCCCGGACAACGTCCGTCCGCTCCCCGACGTCGCGCGGGAGCACGTCAAGGTCGACCAGGTGTTCCTGGGTTCCTGCACGAACGCCCGGATCGAGGACCTCCGCGAGGGGGCCGCGCTCATGAAGGGTTCGAAGGTCGCGAAAGGGGTGCGGTTCATCGTCTCCCCCGCGTCGACGAAGATCTACGACCAGTGCCTGCGCGAGGGGATCATCGAGACGTTCACCGACGCCGGCGCCGTTTTCACTAACTCGAGCTGCTCGGCGTGCTTCGGCGGCAACATGGGGATCCTCGCGCCCGACGAGGTCTGCGCGTCGTCGTCGAACCGCAACTTCCCCGGACGGATGGGGGCCAAGGAGGCCCGGATCTACCTGATGTCCCCCGCCGCGGTCGTCGCGACGGCGATCCGGGGCGAGATCACCGATCCGCGCACCATGCGCTAGGCGAACGAGGTCCCGTGCAGGAGATCATCGAGGGGAGGGTCTGGACGCTCGGTCGCGACGTCGACACGGACCAGATCATCTCCGGCAAGTACCTCACGATCATCGACCCGAACGAGCTCAAGAAGCACGTCTTCGAGATCGCCCTGCCCGAATTCGCGAGCGAAGCCCGGGCGGGCGACATCCTCGTCGCCGACGAGAACTTTGGCTCCGGCTCGAGCCGCGAGCACGCCCCGCAGGCGATGCGCGCGATCGGAGTGGGCGCCGTCGTGGCCGACTCGTTCGCGCGAATCTTCTACCGGAACGCGATCAACCTCGGCATCCCGACGATCGAAGCGCGCGGGGTCCGGGCGATCTTCGAGAAGGGCGACACCGCCCGGATCGAGATGCGCGGCGGCCGTGTGACGAACGTTCGGACCGGCGCGTCGATCGCTTTCCCGCCGATCCCGGCCCATCTCCTCGGTCTCCTCGAGGCGGGGGGGCTCGTCGAGAAGGTCCGTCAGGAACTCGCGTCGCGGAAGGCGGCCGCGTCACCCCCGCCGCCTCCGGTGCCATGAGGGCGGCCGGCTACACGATCGCCGCGTTCCCGGGCGACGGGACGGGACCCGAGGTCGTCCGAGAGGGGCAGAAGGTGCTGGACGCCCTGGCGGAAGGGGGCCCGGCGCCCTGGACGGTCACGACCTATCCCGGCGGAGGGCAGTACTACCTCGCGAAGGGCCGGGAGTGGGATCCGGAGAGCGAGGCGGCCGCGCACGCAGCGGACGCGATCCTCCTCGGTGCCGTCGGGTGGCCGGGCGCGACGCTTCCGAACGGCGACATCGCCGGTCGTGCCCTCGTCCTGGGACTCCGCGAGGGTCTCGACCTCTACTCGAACGTTCGACCGTGCCGGCTGTACCCGGGCGTCAAGCACCGTATCAGCGGCGAGTACCGGTCGGTCTGGTCGCCGGACCGGGTCGACATGGTCATCGTGCGGGAGAACACCGAGGACCTGTACACTCCGGCCCGCGGACGGCTGAGCCGGGGCGGGGAGACCGAGGTCGCCGTGGACACCCGACTGATCACGCGGAAGGGTTCCGAGCGCGTGGTCCGACGGGCGTTCGAGATCGCGACCGCACGGAACCGCGGGGCTCCCGACGACGGAGTGAAGCGGGTGACGTGCGTCGACAAGTCGAACGTCCTCGAGGGGTGCCGATTCTTCCGGGAGACATTCGACCGGGTCGCCGCCGAGTTCCCCCGGATCGAGAGGGACTACGCGTACGTCGACGCCTTCACGCAGTGGCTGATCCGGAACCCGGAGCGGTACAACGTGGTCGTCACGACCAACATGATGGGGGACATCGTGACCGACCTCGCCGCCGTCCTTCAGGGCGGCATGGGGTTCGCGTCGGGGGGCAACATCGGGGACGCGCACGGCATGTTCGAGCCCGTCCACGGGAGCGCCCCCAAGTACGCCGGCAAGAACCAGGTGAATCCGTACGCGACGTTCTTCGCGGTCGAGCAGATGCTCCGCTGGCTCGCGGACCGGCATCACGACGACGGACTGCGCCGACAGGCGGATCGCCTCGAGCGCGCCCTCGCCCGCACTCTCGCCGACGGGGGTTCCGGCACGTACGACCAGGGAGGGTCGGCGACGACCCGAGAGGCCGGGGACCGCGTGGCGGCGGCGGTCCGGTCCGAGGCGCGATGATCGGCCGGCGCGTCGCGCTCGTGGGAGGGGCCTCCACGCCGTTCGGCGTCCGGCCGACGACGTGGACCGAGCTGGCCCAGGAGGTGGGAGCTGCCCTGTTCCGGGCGATGCCCGAGCTCCGGGCCGAGGACGTCGATTCGCTCTTCGTCGGCGCGGCCGAGCCGGAACGGTTCGCCTTCCAGTCGCACGTCGCCCCGTTGGTCGCGGAACAGATGGGACTGCAGCCGCGCCGGATCCTCCAGCGGACCGAGCTCGCCTGCGCCTCGGGCCAGTCCGCCATCCGTTCCGCGTACGCCGCGATCGCGGCCGGACTCTCGGACGTCGCCGTCGCGGTCGGCGTGGAGAAGATGAACCTTCCCGATATGGCCGAGGCGAACAGCGCAATGGGTTGCGTCCTCGACCGGGCGTGGGACGGACCGCACGGGGCGACGGCTCCGCCGTTCTTCGCGATGGTCGCCCAGCGTCACATGCTCGAGTACGGGACCACGGAGGAGCAACTCGCGGCGGTCTCGGAGAAGAACCATCGATTCGCCAACTCCAACCCCAACGCCCAGTTCTACGCGAAGACGTTCGCCCGCGACAAGCTCCTGCGGCTGCCGGTCGTGGCGCCCCCGCTTCGTCTGGGGGACTGCTCTTCGATGACGGACGGGGCCGCAGCCGTGGTGCTGGTCGCCGAGGATCTCGCGCGGAAGTATACCGCGACGCCCGGGTGGGTGCGCGGGACCGGTCAGTACTCGGACTTCCACAATCTCGCGAACGCCGGGTCGCTCACCGACTGGGTCGGGATGAAGCACGCCGTACGCGAGGCGCTCCGCAGCGCGAAGATCGAGACGGCCGACCTCGACCTTGCCGAGCTCCACGACTGCTTCACGATCTCGGAGATCATCGAGTATGAGGCGCTCGGGCTGTGCGGTCCCGGCGAGGGCGGTCGGTTCGCGGCGGACGGTCGCGGGGAGCTGGGCGGTGATCTCGCCGTGAACACCCGGGGGGGACTGCTCGGATGCGGTCACCCGCTCGGGGCGACCGGGATCTCCCAGGCGCTCGAGGTCTACCAGCAGTTCGCCGGAACCGTCCCTCCCGTCCGTCAGGTGAGCTCGCCCGAGTGGGCGCTCGTCCACAACCTGTCCGGAAGCGCGAACGTGCACTCGGTGATGGTCTATCAACGGGGGCAAGGCTCCTGAGCGCGCCGGCGAAACCCCGCCGACCTACCGCGGTGATCCCGGCCGCCGAAACGGGGCCCGCCCCGGTCTCGTCCCCACCGAAGAAGGAGCGGGGAACGCCGTTCCTGCTCGACTTCGTTCCGCTCGAGGGAGAGAAGGAGACCCGACTGAAGCCGTTCTTCGATCGCCTGCGGGAGGGTCGCCTTTCCACCACGAAATGCCCTCGGGACGGTCGGATCGACTGGCCGCCGCGGGTCACCTGTCCCCGATGCCACACCGAGTCGCTCGAGTGGATCGACCTCCCGGACCAGGGTCGCTTGTATGCGTTCAGCGCGGTGCTCGGGGGCGCCCCGCTGGGGATGGAGTCCGAGGTCCCGTTCGCCGTGGGGCTCGTCGACCTCGACGGGGCACCGCTCCGCCTGTACGGTCGGATCGAGGGTCGGCCGTGGAACGAGCTCGCCGTCGGGGAGCCGGTCCGCGTGGAAACGTACGACGTCGGCGACGGGCGCTTCTTCTACCGGTTCCGTACGGTGCGATAGGCGAGGAGCGACGCACGCGGAAACTCGGTCGTCCCGTAGTTCCGGAGTCCCGAAGACCGACCGCGGCGTCTCTCGGTAACAGCCTATTTATAGAGCCCGTCGGTCTCGCGCGCCGCCAATAGCAGGGTATACGCCGTCCATGGAGTCGTCGCGAACGGGTTGGTGGCACCGCCACGGTTGGACCGTGGCGATCCTGCTCGCGGCGTTCGGGATCGCGTTCGCGATCCGGACGGTCTGGACGTACCCCATCGTCGCGCAGTACGGACCGCTCTACACGTACGCGGGCGGCTCGGACTCCTACTACCACTCGCGCGTGATGTCGTACATCATCCTCAACCATACGAATCTCGTGAAGGACCCGCTCCTTCGGTTTCCGGTCGGCGCGATCAACCCGCGCGAGCCGCTGTTCGACTGGATGAACGCGCTGCTCGGCCTCGTCTTCGCTCCGTTCTTCGGCGGCAACGCCGTCGTGGCGGGCGCGTGGTTCCTCGACCTCCAGGCCCCGCTGTGGGCGGCGCTCAGCGTGTTTCCGATCTACTGGATCGGCAAGGAGGTCAGCAACCGACGGATGGGCCTCATCGCGGCGCTGATCTACCCGTTCCTCTCCGCGAGCATCGACTCGTCGATCTTCGGCTATGCGAACTATCTCTCGTTCTACACGTTCATCATCTTAGTCGCCCTGTATTCGTACCTCCGCACGGTCCGGGCCGTCGGGAGCCGGAAGTGGATCGCGAGCTACCGGCACCCGCGCCAGTACTGGCCCGGCCTGAGGGCGTTCCTTAGGACCGAGCGGACGGCGGTCAAGTGGGCGGTCTTCACGGGGGTCTGTCTGGGCGCGACCGCGCTCGCGTGGCAGGGATACACGTACGTCGTCGTCGTGATCGTCCTCGCCCTCGTCATCTCCGTCGTCGCCGAGCGGATCCGCAAGGTCGATTCGTTCGGGATGTACGTCTGCGCCTGGATCGTGGGGGCCGTCGGCTTTCCGATGGAGCTGCCGTACTACCTCGTCCAGTACCACTCGGACATCTACGGGTTCGAGTCGTTCTTCCTGCTCCAGTTCTTGATTTACTTCGGCGCGCTCCTCCTCCTGCTCCCGTTCGTCATGCTGCGGGACGTTCCGTGGGTCTTCTCGATCCCGCTCATGGTCGGGGTGATGGGGGCCGGGATCGCCGGCCTCGCGATCGTGAACCCGAGCCTGTTCACGACGATCGTCACGGGCCAGGGCTACTTCGTGAAGACCCTGATCTACTCGACCGTCGCCGAGGCCCAGGCGCCGACCGTCGACGAGCTCGTGATCGGCTACGGGGTCGTCACGTTCTTCCTCGCCTTCGCCGGCGTCGGGATCTTCCTGTACCTGCTCGTAAAAGGGCGGTTCAAGCGGGTCCACGTCGTCTTCCTCGTCTTCGCGATCCTCTCGATCTACCTGCCCGTCTCCGCGACCAAGTTCTTCCTGTTGGGGTCCCCCGCGTTCGCGCTCCTGCCGGCCGAGGCGATCCGGCGGGCGCTCGACGTGGGCTCGTATCCCGAGCTGCGCCGTACCGTCGCCTCCCTCTCGGACCGACGCAGCCAGTTCGCCGCGTTCCGCAAGGCGTTCAAGGCGCGTCACGTCCTCGTCATGCTGCTCGTTCTCGTGATCCTGCTCCCGAACGTCTGGGTCTCGATCGACGCGGGGATCCCGGGGAACACGAAGTCCGGCTACGCCGCCCAGGTCGGCGCCACGCTCCCGCCGTGGCTCCAGCTCAACACCACGAGCCCGTCGTCGTACTACTTCGGCGCTGCGGGCTCGTCGCTCGACACGCCCAACCAGTACGATAGCGCCGGATACAATTGGCTCGCGACGTTAGACACGAACATCCCCGAGCCCGATCGTCCCGCCTTCGTGAGCTGGTGGGACTACGGGTTCCAGGCGATCGACCAGGGTCAGCATCCGAGCGTCGCGGACAACTTCCAGAACGGGATCGACCCGGCCGGTCAGTTCCTCCTCGCGCAGAACGAGTCGATCGCCATCGGCGTGCTCGCGACGACGCTGCTCACCGGGATCCCCGCGCAGAGCGCCACCACGTACCTCCCGGCGAACCTGAACCAGATCCTCGCGGCCGACGGCCTCAATACCTCCCGGCTCAACGGCTACCTCCTCAATCAGGGCAGCGATTACACTACGGTGGTCAACAACCCGACGCTCTACCTCCCCGTCGACGCCAGCACCCTGACCGCCGAGAACGCGATGTACATGGTCGTCTCGTACTACATCGCCGGCAAGCTGCCGCTCTCGGGCGTCGCGAAGGTCTACAACGACGTCCAGGCGTACACGGGCAACTCGATCCGCTACGCGATGAGCGACACCCGACTGTTCCCCTTCAGCGGTACCGACACCGGCATCTACTACGCGCCGGCCGACCTCACGGGTCGGGTCATCGACGGCGCGGGGAACCCGTCGACGTACTTCAACGTCACCGTGCTCGGCAGCGACGGCAACACCTACCCCGAGGGCCAGGTGCCCGCGGACGTGAGCGCGGTCAACTACAACATCAATTATTTCGCACCGTTCTACGACTCGATGATCTACCACATCTACATCGGCTACAACGGGACCGATGTCGGGGCGGGTTCGGGCATCCCGTGCATCAGCTTGAACTGCACGAGCTACCCGCTCGAACCCGGCTGGATGCTCCAGCACTTCCAAGTCATCTACGAGACCGCCTACCTCTGCCCCTCCCAGACCGACACGGCGGCCTGCTCGGCCACCAACCGCCCGACCGCGATCTCCCAGGCGGCGGCGACCGGTGCCTACGCCGACCTCTCGGCGGACAACTACTTCAACGGCGGCGAGAGCTTCCTTCAGTACTACCCCGGCCAGACCCTCCTCGGCGAGGTGGTACTCCCCGACGGGACGCCGGTCGCCGGGGCACGCGTGACCGTCGACGACGGCTGGGGGATCCCGCACATGACGGCCGTCACGGCCAAGGACGGCTCGTTCTCCCTGGTGCTACCCCCGGGAAACGACACCGTCAACGTGACGATCGGGACCGTGAACGGGCTCTCGCAGCAGGGGGCCACGCTCCTCAAGTCCGTGAAGATCGACGTGCCGAACGCGATCGGTCTCTCCTACGACGCGCCGAATCTCGCCGAGACGTTCACGATCCCGGCGGCGACGGTCTCGGGGAACGTCTACTGGAAGCTCGGCGACAACACGTCGTACGAGAGCGGGGAGCCGCTCATCTCGGGGGCCCAGGTCGTGCTGTGGGGCGCGGGTCTGGGCACCCGCACCGCCACGACCGATCCCAGCGGGACGTTCGCGCTCGCCAACGTCCCGTCGGGCGTCTACAACGCGAGCGTGCTGTACGCGGGGCACAACTTCACGATGACCGCGATCACGGTGACGCCTTCCTCGAGCACCACGCCCCAATCGTTCGGCCTGCCGGCGTCGAAGGTCGTCGGTCGTGTGATGCAGGGCGAGCAGGGGGTCGCGAACGTGACGGTGACGGCCTCCGCTCCCGGCTTCACGATCTCCAACCTGAGCGCGTCGAACGGAAACATCACCCTGCCGACGCTGGGACCCGGTAACTACTCGATCGTCGCCAGCCTGCCCGGGACCGGCCTGCGGTCGGCCGGTGCGTTCGTCCAGATCACGTCCCCCGGCACGACGGTCCACCTCAACTTCACCCTCGCCGCGACCGCGGCCGCCTCGGTCACGCTCGTGGCGAACGGAGCTCCGGTCTCGGGCATCCCCGTGCGGTTCGTCGCCCTCCCCGACCTCACGAGCAGCAATATGTCCCCGATCGCGGCGTACTCGAGCGTCGCCACGAACGGCACGGTCGTCACGAGCAGTTCTACCGGCCTCGCGAGCGTCGTCCTGCCGGTCGGGACGTACGAGGCGTACGCGCTCGGCTACGTGGCGGGCACGCTCGACGCGGGCATCGGCACCGTGACCACCACGGCTTCGGTCGTCCCCCCGCCCGTGCCGATCGTCCTCACGCCGGCGTACCGTTTATCCGGATCGGTGAACCTGGTCGGAGCAGTCGGCAGCGAGAGCCAGAGCGCGGTGGTCGCGTACACGAGCGCCGGGGACCCCGTGATCTCCTGGGCCGGGACGAACAGCACGTACGTCCTCTACCTTCCGTCGGGCACGTACTCCCTCTACGCGGTCCAGGGTACGACCGCCGCGACCGGGCCGTTCTACGCGGCGCTCAGCTCCGTCACGCTCACCGGGCCCGCCTCGGTCTCCCTCTCGCCGTCGGTCGCGGTCTACGCGCGCTTCTCGACGGGCTCCCACCTCGCCAACGGGTCTCTGTTCCCAGCCCCGACCTCCCGGGCCGTCATCTCGTACGGCGCGACCGGCCCCTCGATTCCGCTGGTCGGTTCGGCGAGCGGTGTCCTGGCCGGTTACCTCCCGTCCGCCCTCCCGCTCAGTGTGCCGTCGTACTGCCTCGCCGTCTCGGCCCCGGGGTTCGCCTCGTCGAACGAGTGCGGGATCTCCCCGAGCGGGCTCGCCGCACTCTCGACGGTGCCGCTCACCCTGACCCCCGTCTCCGTGACGGTCCGGCTCGTCGGACTCCCCCGCGGCATGTCGGCCGCCGTCAACCTGACGGCGCAGAGCGCGACCGCGGTCACCCGCACGCTCACCGGCGGCCCGAACGTCGTCTTCTCGACGACCCCGGGAAGCTACGCCGTCAGCGGGTGGACGAGCACCGACAACGGTACCGTCCTCTACGAGCCCTCCAACCCGGTCTCCGCGACGTTCCCGCTCGGCACGGTCAGCGCGGCCGTCACGCTCCGGGTCGTCGCCACGATCAACGCGACCGGGACCCTCGCGTTGCCGAAGGACGGAGCGCTCAACGCCACGCTCGTGTCGCTCTCCTCGCCGCAGCTCAACAAGACCGTCAACGGCACGGTGTTCGAGGACGGATTCTTCGCCGCGGTCGGTAGCTACTCGGTCTACTCGAACGTCACCGTCAACTCGGTGCTCTACACCAACGTGACGACGGCGAGCGTCTCCGCGAACGGCACGATCTCCCCGAAGATCACGATCGACACCGTCGGCCTACGGGTGAGCGGGACGCTCGAGCGACCGAGCGGCGCCCTCCTGAACGCCAACGCCACGCTCACGATCACCACGCCCGGCGGGGCCGTCCTTCGGACCTACGCGGCCAACGGAACGTTCACGGTCTACCTGCCGCCGAACGCGACGTACCGGGTGAGCACGTCGACCGCGACCAACGTCGTGGGACCGAACGGGACGTACGTGGCGACCTGGACCACCCCGACGAACAGCGCCTGCACGGTCTCTCCGAATTCGCCGAGTTGCCCGGTCCCGCTCGAACCGACGACGGTGCGCGTCTGGCTGAACGGCACGCTCGTCGCCCCCGGCGTCCCGGGGCTCGTCCCCGGAGCGGTCCGCCTCATCGGTCCGTACCCCTACACGAACCTCACGATCGTGAACACCACCTCGGGGGCGTTCTCGGCGCAGGTCCTCCCGGGGAGCTACTCGGTCTACGCGTCGGGGGGCGGGGTCTCCGATCTCCTGGCGAACTTCACCGAACTCCTGGCGCTGCCGACCACGAACGGGTCCTCGACGATCTCGCTTCTACCGGCCTGGGTGGCGACGCTCGGGGTCGCTCCGGCGAACGTGTCGCTCGCGCCGCCGGGACCGGCGAACGTGACGGTCCGCAACGCGTTCGGCCTCACTACGGTCCTTCCGGGGGTTCGCGGCTCCGCGTCCCAATCGATCGCCCTTCCCGTCGGGACGTACGTCGTCAGCGGCGCCTCGAGCGGGTACCCGTACGGCCTCAAGACCGCGGCGAACGGCGCCCTGAACCTCACGATCGTTTCGGGGAACGTCGGCGCCACCGTGCCGCTCGCCTACGCGTTCGTGCCGTCGGTCACCGGCACGCTCACCGGTCGGGGCTCCGTCCTCGTGAACGCCGGTACGCAGGTCAGCTTCTCGTTCACCGTGAAGAACACGGGGAACGTACCGGTGACGATCCATCCGACCGGCGGCCCGTCGTACTGGCCGTTCAACTTCACGCTTCAGAACGTGACGGTCCCGGTCGGTGTCCAGCTGGGCGGCGTGGCGATGATCACGGTGCCGGCGGGCACGATCGTCGACCACCCGGGAGTCACCATCTCCTTCGCGCTCCCGAACGGCACGATCGTCGGCTCCGTCGCGCCGGACCCGAAGGTGAATATCATCGGATTCTTCGGCGTGAAGGTGAGCTCCACCTCGTCGGTCCCCGCCGAGATCGGGCCGAACCAGGCGCGGATCCCGTTCAACATCAGCAACACCGGCAACCAGGGCGAGACGGTCGCGATCACCGCCGTCGATGAGCCGCGGATCAACGCGCTCGGGTGGACGGTCACCTTCGTTCAAGAAGGGCTCGAGACCCCGATGACGACGACCTTCCTGTCGGCGGGTCAGAACCAGACGTGGTACGAACAGCTCAACGCGACCGGCGCGATCTTCGTTCCGGCGGGGACCGTCACGGTGGCCGGGACCGTCCTCAACTCTACGACCTCCCCGCAGTCGTTCGTCACGATCCGCGTTCCCTCCGCGTCGGTCGGCCCCGCCTCGAACGGGACGGGTTCGTTCACGGTGACGGGACCGCAGGTCGGCCCGGCCCCGTCGAACCTCCCCGATTGGCTCGTGCCGGCGCTCGTCTTCGTGCCGGCGCTCGCCCTCGTGGTCCTGATCCTCGTCTACCGGTGGAACCGCTCGCGGCGGTGGAGGCGCCGGTGAGCGCGGTCCGTCGACTTCCGGTCCTGCTCGCGATCGTCGTCCTCCTCGGGGCGGCGTTCGCGATGGGGCCGAGGGTGGCGGCCGCCGCGCCACCCGCCTCTCTCACGGCGGCCGCGTCGTCGTCCGTCACCGGGTCGGTGTACGGCCCGACGGTGCTCGGAGTGAACGGCCACGGCGCCTACACGATCAACGCGACGGGCGGACCCGCGTACGCCCCGAACGGCACCGAGGTCGGCAACATCACGTTCTACGCTTCGCTGCAGGCGAGCAACACGACCGGGATGAACATCACCCCGGCGGAGTTCGTGATCACGAACGGCACGTTCACCCCGGCTCGGCTGTCCACGAACGGCTTCGCCCAGGTCGTCACGATCCTGGTGATGATCTCGTCGACCAACGCGACGGCCAACGACACGATCAACGTCACCTACGCGGTGAACGTCGTCACACCGTACTCGCTGACCGCCACGATCGTGAACCAGACGAACGCGACGGTCCTCGCGTTCGTCGTGTACGTGGCGCTCGACGGGACGATGGTCGGCAACGTGTCGGTCCCGTCGATCACGCCGAGCGCGAACTACGCCTTCTCCTTCCAGTACGTGACCCTGAGCCTCGGCACCGGATGGCATACGTTCACGGTCTCGCTCGCGAACGAGCACGGGCTGGTCGCCTTCTCGAACGGCGCCCTCAGCTACTCCGTGTCGTTCTACGTCCCGGGCCCCGCCCCCAACTACACGCTCTGGTACGTCGTCGGCGTCGTCGCGTTTTTCGGGGTACTGTTTATATACGCCACCCGAGTGGCCGCTCGCCGACGCGGCGCCCTGCGCAAGTAGGCGCGCGGAGGCGAGTTACCGATGGAGTCCCGGGTCGACGTGCGGTGCCGTTCCTGCGGCCGGGCGCTCCCCGCGCCCGGCGGGACCCAGTTCCTCTGTCCGCAGTGCGGGACCGAGACGATCGGCCGGTGCACGCGGTGCCGGGACCAGAGCGTGACGTACCGCTGCTCGAAGTGCGGGTTCGTGGGACCGTAGGAGCCGGGGTCGGCGCATGGGTCAGGTGGCTGTCCTCTTCCGTCTGATGCCCCAGGGCGTCGAGACCGACATGCAGGCGCTCGGCGCCGGGGTGCGGTCGGTAGTGCCGAAGGGGGTCACGATCCGCGGCATGCAGGTGAAGGACATCGCCTTCGGGCTCAAGTCCCTGCTCGTGTCGGTCGTCATGGACGACACCGGCGGGGTCCTCGATTCGGTCGAGCAGGCGCTCGCGAAGGTGCCCCACGTCGAGTCGGTGGAAGTGATGGAGGAGGGGCTCCTCTAGGCGCGCGGGGAGACCGTGGACCTCTTCTCGCACGTCCTCGTCGCCTACCTCGTCACCTACGGCATTGTCGGCTTCCAGCCGTCGTACCTCGCGGCCGGAGCGCTCGCGGGAGGGCTCCCCGACGCCGACGCCCTGTTCTTCCCGCTCGCCCGCCGCTTTCCGCTGCTGCAGCATCACGGGATCACGCACTCGCTCACGGGCGTCACGGTCGTGGCCGTGGCCGGGGCGTTCCTGGCCCCGCTGCTCGCGCCCGGCTCCGCCCTCGTCTACTTCCTCGTGATGGAGGTCGGCGGGATCTGCCACATCCTACAGGACGGGTTCACCCACTTCTCGGTCCCGCCGCTCGCGCCGTTCTCCGACCGCCGGCTCGAGCTCGACGCCGACCGGGCGATCAACTTCGTCACGATGGCGTTCTCGATCGCCGCGTTCTACCTGCTCCTCGTGGTCGAGCGCAACCACGTGCCGTTCGCGACGTACGTGCTCACGGTCTACCTCCTGATGGCGTTCTTCGCGGCGTACTTCGGCATCCGACTGGCGGGCCGGTTCGCGATCGGCCGGCACCGCACGGCCGTCGGGCCCAAGGCCGTCCCCGTCCCCACGGGGAACCCGTTCAAGTGGGTCCTCCTCTCGGAGGAGCTCGCGGACGGCCGGGTCCGGACGACGTGGGCGCGCTACGTGCTGGGGAAGGGCCTGGTCGACGGGCCGTACTCCGTCGAGGCCCCGGTCGAACCCCCGGCGCACACCGGGGCCCCGACCACCGCGCAGGAGGCGCTCGACTGGTCGTACGGGCCGGCCCGCAAGGCGAGCCGCGTGCTGCTCATGACCTACCACTTCGGCGAGGCGTTCCGGACCGCCGCCGGCGCTTGGGTCGCCGTATGGTATTCCCTCGAGTTCACTGCCTTCGGGCGGGCCTCCGGGGTCCGGGTGAGCTTCCCGGCCGACGGCGGGGTCCCCGAGGTGCACACGACGTTCTACCGTCCGATCCACCGGGTCGTCTAGCGCCCGCGGGCGCCGCCGGTCCGGTCAGGGGATCGTCGCCGGGTCCCACTTCGTGACCCGCGCTCCGCTGCGCAGGGCGTCGAGCCGGTCCATGTCGGCCGGCGTGAGGGCGAAGTCGAAGACCCGGGCGTTCTCCTCGATCCGCTCGCGGTGGACGGACTTCGGGATCTCGACGATCCCGTGCTGGAGACCCCAGCGGATCAACACCTGTGCCGGGGAGCGGCCGTGGGCCCGCGCGATCTCGCCGACCGTCGGATCGCCGAGGCTCCGGGACCGGGTGAGCGGCGAGTACGCCTCGGGGCGGATCCCGTGCTGGGCGGCGTAGGCGAGGAACTCGGGGTCGTAGATCCACGGGTGGAACTCTACCTGGTCGACCGCCGGCACGATCGTCGACGCCGCCCGAAGCTCCTCGAGGTGTCGGATCGTGAAGTTGCTCACGCCGATCGCGCGGCAGACGCCCTCGTCGCGTAGCTCCGCGAGCGCCCTCCACGTGTCGATCCGGACCTGGGGGCTCGGCGCCCGTGGCCAGTGGATCAGGTAGAGGTCGATGTAGTCGAGGCCGAGGCGGTCCCGACTGGCGCGTCCGGCCTTGAGCGCGCTCGCGTAGCCGAGGTCCTCGAACCACAGCTTCGTGGTGACAAAGACCTGGTCACGGGGCACGCCGCTCGCGCGGACGGCCCGGCCGACGTCCGCCTCGTTCTCGTACATCGCCGCGGTGTCGAGCAGCCGGTAGCCGGCGTCGAGCGCCCACCGGACCGCCTGCTCGGTCACACGCCCGGGCTCGCTCAGGAAGACGCCGAGCCCGAGCCACGGGATCGGGGACCCCTGGTTGAGCGGGACCCGGGCCCCGAGGTTCTCGGGCATCGCGTCGGCCATCGGCTCTCGAAGGGTCCGGTGCCTTGTAACGGATTCGACCCGGCAGGCGGACGGTACCGGGGCTCACGCGGGACGGCCGCGGAATCGGCTCTCGAACCGCCCGTCGCGGACCGCACGGGCGTCGATCGTCCGCAGCTGCTGCTCGTGTTCGTCGCAGAGCCCGAACGGCTGCCAGGGCGACGTCGGCACGCGCGGGTCGGCCGTTGCGGACCACAGTTCGACCCGATGCGGTCGGGTGTCGCAGCCCCCGCCGAACCCGGGCTCGGGCTCGCCGAGGGCCGGGCGGAACGCGAAGTCGTACGCCCGCCCCATCTCGCAGAGGGGCCGCTGGAAGATCGCGCTCATCGAGATCGCCCGGACCGACCGGCCCCAGTCGGGGCGAGGGGAAATCGCTGTCGCGACGTCACCGTTAAGCCCGCCCTCCCGGTCCGCGGCCGGTTCCCGGACCCCGGCGGTCGCGGGAGGCGAGGTTCCCCTGCCGATCGCGAAGTCGGGCGCCGTCGACATCCACTACGCGACGCACGGCGCGGGAGGCGACCCCGCGGTCTTGGTCCACGGGTCGTTCGAGGACGCCTCTACCTGGGACCTCGTCGTCCCTGGCTTCGCGCAGGCGCTCGCCGTGGTGACGTACGACCGAAGAGGGTACGGGCGCAGCGCCTCCGGGCCTCGGACGCACCCGGTCGCCGACGACGTCGCGGACCTGGCGGCGGTACTGGAGGCCGCGGACCATTTCCCGGCCCACGTGATCGGGCACGCGTACGGCGGCGCCGTGGCGGTAGGCGTGGCACGGGAGCGCCCGGAGCTGGTCCGGAGCATGGTTCTGCACGAACCGCCGTTCTTCGACCTGCTCGAGGCGGACCCGGGGACCGCGGGCGACGCCGGCCGAGCCCGCGGGCAGCTGCGCCGACTCCGCGAGACCACGGGCCCCGGGGCGGCCTTCGAGATCGCCCGACAGGTGACGGACGGTATCGGTGCAGAATCCGGGGCGTGGGAACGGATGACGACGGTCGAGCGCGACCGCGCCGCACGCTACGTCGATCGGTGGCGGGAAGAGAGCGAGGACCCGACGAAGTCCCGCCCGGATCGGGAGGCCCTCCGGGAGACGCTCGTGCCCGCCCTCGTCACCTACGGCGAGGAGAGTCCGGCGATCGAACGCCGCGTCGCGGAGACTCTCGCCGCCGAACTACCGTACGCGCGTGTCCAGCGCCTCCCGGAGTGCGGTCACGCCCCACACCGCACGCGTCCGGATCTGTACGTCGCGGTCGTGGGAACGTTCCTCTTGGAGCGCGACGTGCCGTCGACCTGAAGGAAGCCCGCCCACGCCGGGGGCGGGCCGAGGCGTTTATAGCCGGACGCCCTTCGAGGGACGTGGACCCGACGCGGGGCCCGGCCGAAGCGGCGGACCCCCAACCCCGATGGGTGAGCGTGGCCCCCGGCGTGGCGGTGCGACGGCTCGCCGAAGGCGGGGGTACCGCGATGATGCTGTACCGGATCGACGCCGGCACCCGGTTCGATCTCCACCGCCATGGCTTTCCGGAGCTGGGCGTGATCCTTTCGGGCGAGGCCCGAGTGTCGCTCGCGGGCGAGGAGCGACCGGTGCGTCCCGGGGATTCGTACTACATCCCGCCCGACACGCCCCATGGGTTCCTCCTACCGGACGTGGGGGAGCCCGTGCTGCTGATCGACGTGAGCTCGGAGCTCTCCAAAGACGCGGAGGCGATCTCCCCCGACGCGATCCTGGAGCTCGCACGCACGGTTACACGACGGCTCGTCGCGCCCGAGCCGTGAGCGGTCCATCGCCCCGAGCGCGGGTCACTCGGGACCGGCGCGGTCGAGTAGGTGTAGCGCGCCTTTCCCGAGCCACTGACCGCCGTCCACGACGAGTACCTGCCCCGTGATGTAGCTCGCGCGGGCGCTGACCAGGAACCGCACGCTCTCCGCGATCTCCTCGGGCGTGCCGAACCGTCCCATCGGGACGTCGTCGCTCACGGCACGCACGATCGCGTCGGACGTCCACAGTTGCCGGTCGGTGCCGTCGGTGCGGACCGGCCCCGGCGCCACAGCGTTCACCCGGATGCCGAAGCGCGCCCACTCCACGGCGAGCGTCCGGGTGAGGGCGAGCACCCCGGCCTTCGCGGCGGCGGAGTGGACCGTTCCGGGCCCGGCGGTCCAAGCGTACGACGCGACGAGATTGACGATCGACGGCGCCGGGGACTCCCGGAGAAGCGGGAAGGCGGCCCGGGAGCAAAAGAACGTCCCGTCGAGGACGATGCCGACGACCGCGCGCCAGCCGTTCGGAGAGAGCCGTTCGGCCGGGATGGGAAAGTTACCCGCAGCGTTGTTGACGAGCACGTCGAGACGACCGTACTCCGCGGTCACCGCCGCGACCATTCGGTCGACCTGATCGGGCAAACGAACGTCGACCGGCACCGTCCGAACGGTCGCGCCCCGACGGCGGAGCTCGGCCGCTCCGTCGGCGAGGTGGGCCTCCGAACGGCTCGCGATCGCCAGTCGGTACCCGTCCGCGGCGAGCGCGCCCGCGATGGCGCGACCCAGACCGGTCCCCCCGCCCGTCACAAGGGCGACGGGTGATCCTCCGTCGGCCGATGCGGTCGCCATCGCCCTCGCTGACGAGGATCGGGTGTAAAAGAACCTTCACGCGGAGGAGGTCGACGCGCTGCCGAGACGGCGCATCTCGGTGCGGATCGCCGCGAGGTCCTCGTCGAGCAGGCCGACCCCACGGACCCCGTTCCGGCGGTACACCGCTCGCCCGTCACGGAAGCCGAGGACCGTCGGGACGACCTCGATGCGGAAGTCGTCCCAGAGCGGGGACTCCTCGTCCGTGACGTCGCCGAAGGCGATCTCGAACGGACCCGCACCGCGAAGTTCCGAGAACGGGGCGAGGAACGCCCGGCAGAAGGGACACCAGTCGGCCACGAACGCCACCGCCCACACGCCCGACCGTACGAGTCGGCCCTCCGCAAAGTCACGGGCCCCGAGTCGTTGGACCGCCGCCGTACCGGAGTCCGCCCTTCGGGTCACGAGATCACCGTCGCCGAAGTCGAAGCCGCAAGGGCGCTTCCCGTTGACGCTGCTTGTCGGGGGGTCGGCGCGGCACCGGACGTACGACGCCGAGATCGGTCCAGTACTCGCGGACCCATGCGGCCGGCGTCCGATCGAACTCCGGGGGAAGCCGGCGCGGGACCCAGAGTCGTGGCACCCACTTCGAGGAACCCGCGAGGACGAACACCGGCACCCGCGCCCGGTGGGCCTCCGCCGCGAGCGCACGGGTACCGACCTTGTGGACGACGTCGCCGGACCCGTAGACCGAGTCCGCCCCGATGACGACCGCATCGGACGCGGCGAGGGCCCGAAGCGCGCTGCCGTCCCGGACCCATCGGGCACGAACTCCCGCCGTCCGCAGATCCCGCGCCATCCTCCGCCCCTCTCCGCCCGGCAGACTCTCAAGGACGACGACCTCGGCCGGCCGACGGGCCGGACGAGCCGTCGCGAGGGCGCGGAGCACGGTGTCGCTGCGACTCAGGGTCAGGAGACGGGCCCGGGCAGGGAGGCGGGTCACCGCGATCCGCGCGATCCGGGCCGGCTCGTCGGCAAGCCGCTGCTCCTCCTCCCCGATCCACCCGAGGAGGCGGCGGCCACGGGACGTCGTCCCGCGGACCGCGGAGATCCGCCGGAGGTCGAAGGCCCAGCGCCGGAAGGGGCCCATCGCGGGCTGGGTGCGTCCGAGCTGGCCCGCGAGCCGACGCAGCTCGGCGGCCGAGACGGAGTTCGGCGTTCTCCCGTCCCGACGGATCCTCTGTCGCAAGGCCCCGAGGGTCCGCCGAGCGAGCGCCGACGCGCTCGACGATCGGTCGGACGCGACCCGGGACAGGGCCGCCGCCAGCCGATCTTGTGGCGATCCTCGACGCCGTCGGGGGACCCCGACCATCTCGGAGCCGACCCCCATGCGGTATTGAACTGCGCCGGGCTGCCGAGGACGAGGGATTTCGATGTCGTGGCGTGTCCCCCTCGAGGCCCGTAGCGAACGCGTCTTCCCGAGCCGGATGCGGGGCTCGACGGTGACCCACCGGTTTTCGAGTCGCGTCCTTGAGGGGAACCCCTGGGGCGACCCGGTCGAGCGGGACCTCCCGGTCTATCTGCCCCCGTCCGGCACGACCGAAGGGAAGCCGCTCCTCGTGCTCCTCTCCGGGTACACCGGGGCGGGGTACTACCACTTCCAGCGCCCTCGTTACCTTCAGGACACGCACATCGGGCGCCTTGATCGGTTGATCCGGACCGGCATCGCGGCGGAGGCGGTCGCCGTCGCTCCCGACTGCCTCACGACCCTGGGCGGTAGCCAGTACCTCAACTCCAGCGCCACCGGTCGGTACGAGGACTACGTCGTGGAGGAGATCGTCCCGTGGATCCGGGAGAAGTATCGGACCGGCCCGTGCGCCGTGCTCGGCACGTCCAGCGGAGGATACGGCGCCATGGTCCTGGCGCTCCGGCACCCCGATCTCTTTCGGGCGGCCGCATCGAACGCGGGGGACTGCGGCTTCGAGTACTGCTACCTCCCCGAGTTCCCGCCCGTCTTCCGTACCGTCCGCAAAGCCGGCGGACCCGAGGCGCTCCTCCGGAGGGTCCTCTCGGAGCCCGTCAGTGACTACGGGCCCCACCAACCCGAGGTCCAGGCGCTTGAGACGATGGCCTACGCGTCGTGCTACTCGCCCCGGGTCGAAGAGCCCGGGCGATTCGATCTTCCGTTCGACCTCGAGAGCGGCCGGCTGCGGGAGGATGTCTGGGCCCGCTGGCTCGCCTGGGACCCGCTTCGGATGATCGCGACCGACCGGTATCGAGACGCGTTGCGTCGTCTCGCCTACCTCTACGTGGACGGCGGGACCCGCGACGAGTGGTTCCTCGACGTCGGGGCACGGATGTTCGCGGCCGAGGCCCTCCGTCAGGGGGCTAAGGTCGAGGGACAGGAGTTCGACGGCGTACACGGCGACAGCGGGCCCCGGTACGAGGTGATGATCCCCCGGCTGCTCGCCGCGCTCGGGTCCCCGGCCCCGAACGCGGGCCACCGAGCGGTTTAGTACGCCGCCCGCGTCGACCCCCGGTCGAGCGCACGGGACGGGAGCCGATGCTGAAGGGGGACGAGATGGTCTGCGACAGTTGCCAGAAGGTCATCTCCCGGGTCACGCCGTTGCCGGCCGACGGGTGGCCGCGGCTCCACAGCCTCTGTTCCTCGTGCTTCTCCGCCCTCTGGCAGAAGTCGATCCCTCCGGCGTGAGCGGGGCTACGGGCCGACGTTCCGGTCCTCGAACGGGACCAGTGCCTCGTCCTCGAACCAGGCGAGGGTGATGAACGTCCAGGTGAGCGCGAGCAGCAGCACGAGCTCCGGCCGTTTCGCCGCGGCCGGCGCGACGATCACCGCCCCGCCCGCGAGCGTCCGACCCTCGCGCACCGGTTCGATGTGGAGGCACTCGGCGTTCGCCGCGTCGACGACCTTCCACGCCGGGAGGAGAAGACCCGCCCTGCGGAATCGGTACGAAGCTCCCCCCTCGACGTCGATCGCGTGGTGGCTCAAGTGGACCGAAAGGCGACCGAGGGAGGCCGGGGGGTCCGCCGACCGTGCGAGGAGGTGCGGATTGAGGAAGCCGGCGCGCGTGATCGTCCAGGAGCCGCCCGCGGACTCGGCCGTCGCGGTCGAGCCTCCGTCCCGCGGCCACCGCAGGAGCAGCACCGGGGCCTCCCCGGCCGAGAGGCGGAACTCGGTGGGGGAATCGCCCGTCTTCCACCAGCGCAGCGAGCTCACGTCGAGCGACGCGAGCGGAGGGAACTCCATCGACGGCGCACCGGACCGAGCCCTCTTAACGGCGCGGTGGACGGGCGGACCTACGGTGACGCGACCCGCCCGCCGGCGCGGCGAGGACTGGTGTCGCGTTGGATCTCGTCGAGCTCCGCGAGCGCGCTCTCGATGGCGGCCCGACTCTGGGCCGTCGACGCGGGCGACGGGGGCGGGGTGACCGGCTCGGGCGGACGGACGGAGGGGCGCGGCGTAGCGGTCGCCGGAGCCTCCCGGATCGACGGTCGCGCGGAGGGACGGGGTGCCAAGATCACCGGGGCGATGGGGGCCAGCGGACGAGCGAGCGGTCGGGGCGCCGGGAGCGGGAGCTCATCCTCCGACCAATCGGCGGGAGAGGCCGGTCGGGAGGCGAACGGGGCCATCGCGACGGCGAGCCCGCCGCTCGGGGTGGGTACGGGCGCCGGGGTCGCTTCGGGCCGGGGGCGGCCGAAATCCGCCCGGGGCGCCGAGGGTGGCCTCCGCGCATCGACCGAAGGGTCCGCCCGGTCCTCGGGCGACCGACCGTCCGAGACCACGAACGAGACGATCGCACCGGCCGCCGCGACGAACCCCAGGATCACGAGAAGGACCCAGAGCGGGAAGATCGGCGGGCCCGCGGTCGGCGCGTCGCTCCAGGTCACGTAGCCGCCGACCAACAGGGCGACGGCGGACAGGACGAGCGGAAAGCTGTGCACGAGCGCGTCCCCCCCTCGTTCACGGACGGACGAAGGGGAGCCGGCCGCTTCCTCACGGTCCACGGATGCTCCCGAAATCGGACGTACAAGGTTTCTCGTGGGATTTTTGACTATCGGAGGCTCCGAGGGGGCCGCCTCAGCGACCGGCCACGAGGAAGAAGACACCGGCCAGCAGGGCGAAGAGGGCCGCCAGGATGCCGAGCAGACCGGCCCCGAGCCCGAGGACCAGCCAGCCGACAACGGCCAGGACGAGGAGCGCCACGCCCGAGACCAGGGACCGGTCCTCCCCGCGCGAGCGGCCGTAGAGCGCCAGGAATCCGACCACCAGTCCGAGCACGATGAACAGGATCGACTGGCCGAGTTCCGCGCGAACGAGCCGGAAGCCGTAGCCGAGCGCGAGGAACAGGAAGCCGCGGACGATCGAGACGATCCCGTCGAGCACGAGGAGCACGGCGGAGATCACCCCGAAGACCATCCCGATCCGTCGATTCCCCTCCGTCGTCACCCGATGACCCCCGGCGTGCCGTGTTCCCGTGCCGACCGTTCGGGATTAGGCTTGCGCGGCGCGCCGCCGGCGGGTACGCCTAAGTGGCGCGGCGCTTCGGGGCCGGGATGGCGCGGGCGACCGTCGGGACGTCCCTACGACGGGAATTCGACCGGGAGGCCCGGGGGTACGACCGGACGGCGACGGCCTCGATGCCCGGGTACATGGACCTCCACCGGACGTTGATCGGCGGGATCCCGTACCTGCCGACCCGCCGCTTCCGGATCCTCGAACTCGGGGTCGGCACCGGCACGCTGACCGCGCAGGTCCTCCATCGGTTCCCCCAGGCGGAGCTCCGGGGGATCGACATCTCCCCCCGGATGATCGCGGCCGCCCGCCGCAAGCTCGTGGCGTACCGCGATCGCGTCGAGCTGATCGCGGGCGACTTGGAGGAGTTCGACGAGCGTCCGTACGACGTCGTGCTCTCGGCCCTCGCGATCCACCACCTCCCGGACGCCGCGAAGTGGCGGTTGTTCCGGCGTATCCGACGGAACCTTCCCCGGGGAGGGTACTTCGGAGACGCCGATGACCACCTCCCCGAGGATCCGATCTTCGACCACCGCTACACCGAGATCGCAGTGGCCCTGCGACCCCGGGGAGTCCGCCCGGGTCGGTGGTCCAGCCCCCAGCAGGTCTGGCACGACCACGAGCGGTTCGATCATCCGACGACGGTCGCTGCGGAGACGGATGCGCTCGACCGCGCCGGCTTCGACCACGTCGGGGTCCCGTGGCGGTTCTTCGGGCAGGCCGTGATCTGGGCCTACCGGTGAGTCGCCGGACCGGACGGGACCGGGCCGACCGGAGGACTCCCCGATGCTCCGGGAGACGCAGTTCCTGGTGGGAGGGGCGGTCGTCCTCGGCGCCGGGCTCGCCTTCGCGGGACTCCTCGTCTGGAGCGCGGCCGGGGTCGCGTACTTCGGCAGCTGGATCGGCGCGTTGCTGGCGATCGGGTTCGGTGCGTTCTTCGTGCACGTCGGCCGCGACGAGGGACGGGCGCGCCGCCGGTTCCTCGCCGAGGAGGGGACCGATCCGGGCCGTGCCCCGGAGTCGGGGCGGGAGTCCCGCTGATCGTCCCGGGCAAACCTTTTGGTAGGAAGGCACGCTCCCTCCGTCGTGGCCGGGATGGGGTAGCTTGGCCTATCCTGGGGGACTGTGGATCCCTCGACCCGGGTTCAAAGGGGGACGGGGACGTGCCCCGACCCTGAGACTCTCGGTCCCGGCCCTACCGTTTCCGGCGCGAGCCCGTTGAGGTCGGGCGCCGCCGGGACGTCGGCGGCCGGGTGAGCCGCGCGAGGACCGCCGGGAGCTCCCCCAGCCCATAGTCGGCCCATGCGGCCCCCCACTGCTCGAGGTCGGAGGGGGTCAGCGTCCACCCGCGGACGCGAGAGGCCCGCGCGATCGCCCGCACTCCCTCGACCGCGAGCGTCGCCTCCATGTCGAATCGAGAGTCGCCGACCAGGAAGATCGGCACGCCGGGATACCGTCGACGGTATTCGTGCAGGTGTTCCCGCTTCGTTCCCTGGGCGGAACCGAGCACCTCGTCAAACCAGTACCGGAGCCCCTCCCGCTCGAGGAGGATCTCCGCCATCTCCGTCTCGGCCCCGGTGGAGACCGCGAGGGTCCACCGTTCCTGGCCGAGCCGCTTCAGGAGCTTCGGGATCTCGGGGAACGGGTGCGCCCGGGCGTACGCCTCCGTCACCTTCCGCTGGTGGAAGGTCCGGGCGGTCGCGGCCCGCAGCGGGGCGGGGGCCGTCGGGTACAGCTGCGCGAGCTGGGCCTCGAACGGCATGCCGGTCGTCGCGAAGTAGTGGACCCGTCCCTCCTCCTCCGGCGTCCCGAAGGCCTCGTGTAGAACACTCGCCGCGACGTCGCCGATGAGCTCGAGGTCGTCGAGCAGGGTGCCGTCCAGGTCGAAGACGACGACTCCGCGCTCCACGTCGCGGGGGGGGACGTCGGTCCGCGGAAGGCCCGCGACGTGGGCCATCTCCGCGAACTGGCTCGTCGACGGGACCACGGGCAACGGGACGTCGCCGTCGTCCGGAGGAGCACGTTCCGATCCTCCCGCCGGCGCCCCGCGTCCCATCGGCCGGGGGAGGAGCGGGACCTCCTCTTTAGCTCGGCGCGGTTGAGTCGGCCATAAGAGGGACGCCGGCGTGGGCCGGACCGACGGAGATCCGATGCACCCGAGCCGGGCGATCCAGGGCCGCACGACCCAATTGCTCGCCGGCCGGAGGATCTGGATCGGGATCTCCGGGTCGATCGCCGCGATCGAGGTGCCCCGGATCGTCCGCGAGCTCCTCCGGCACGGGGCGGAGGTCCGAGCGGTGATGAGCCCGGAGGCCACACGCCTCGTCACGCCGGAGACGGTCGAGTTCGCGACCGGTCATGCCCCGGTCCTCCAGCTCACCGGGCGCGTCGAGCACGTGAGCGAGCTCGGGCCCGGCCCGGAGCGTGCCGACCTCTATCTCATCGCCCCGGCCACGGCGAACACGATATCGAAGATCGCCCACGGAATCGACGACACGCCCGTGACCTCGTTCGCGTCGGTCGCGCTCGGAGGGCACGTGCCGATGATGATCGCGCCGGCGATGCACGCGCACATGGGGCTGAACCCCGCGATCCAGGAGAACCTCGCCAAGCTGAGGAGCTGGGGCGTCGACGTGATCGCCTCCACGAGCGCGGAAGGGGAGGAGAAACTGGCTCCGCCCGACGAGGTGGCGGCGGCAGTCCTCCATCGCCTCGGGGCCGGACCGTGGGCGGGTCGAACCGTGATCGTCATCGGCGGAGCGTCCCGCGAGCCGATCGATGCGGTCCGTTCCGTGACCAACGAGAGCTCGGGGGCCAGCGCGATCGCCTTCGCCAACCAGGCGTACTATCGGGGCGCCCGGGTCGAACTGTGGGCCGGAGCCCTCCAGCTCGTCGTCCCGCCGTGGATCCCCGTGCGCCGCTGGGTTCGGGTCGAGGACCTCCTGGCCCTCGCCCGCGAACAGAGCTCCGGACTCGCCTCGGCCGACGCGGTCATCGTGCCCGCCGCGCTCGCCGACTTCACGCTCGACCCCCACGCGGGTAAGATCGCTTCGAGGGAGCACAGCACGCTCACGCTCACGCTGCGCCGTGCTCCCAAGGTGCTGCCGGAGCTGCGCCGCCTGGCTCCGCCTCCGTCGCGCCTCATCGCGTTCAAGCTCGATGCGGGACGAGGTGCCGAGGAGCTCGAGAAGGGGGCGCGTCGCCTCCGGGACGAGACCGGCGCCGACTGGGTGGTCGCCAACGACGTCGCGACGATGGGCAGCGAGACCACGAACGCGCTCGTCCTGCCGCCGGGCGGAGGACGCCACTGGATCCGGGGATCGAAGCCCGAATTCGCCGGCAAGCTGCTCGACGATGTGGGCCGCGACCTGGTGAACCGGGCGGCCGCCCGGACCCCGCGCGGCCCGAGCCGGACGGTTCGACGCTCGCGGGCCCGCGCCCGCCGCTCGCGCGCGTAGGGCGACCGGCCCGCGAGGGCGGAGTCCTGCCCCTAGATCGCGTTGACGACGAAACCAAGCACGAAGCCGGCCAGGATCCCGAGGTAGGTCAGCTGCTGCTTCAGGTACGTCGTTTCCGGGCTCTCCGCCGGCCGGAACGCCGTGCGCAGCATCGGAAGCACGCAGTACAGGATCGCCCCGATCGCGAGCGCATCGAAGACCACGAGGAGGAGCGGACTCGTGTAATAGTACCCGGCCACGCTGCCGACGATCGTCGGCAGCCCGCCGATGAGGAAGAACATCGCCAGGAGCCCGAGACGGCGCTCGCCCTTGCCGAGGAGCGGTGCGGCGATCGGGAACCCTTCGGTCACGTTCTGCAAGAAGAAGCCCACGAAGACGACGGTGAGCGGACCGACCGCTCCGAGGGCCCAGAACGCCCCGAAGACCAGTCCCTCCGTCAGGTTCTGGAAACCGATCGCGAGGGCCACGATGAGCGCGGTCGTCATCGGCGTGAGCCGTCCGCCGCGCGAGCGGTGTTCCACGCCGAACAGGAGCAGGTAGCAGAGCGCGAGTGCGAGACCGAAGGCGAGCGCGTACTCGCCGTTCGCGAGATACGGACTTGCCGGATTGGTGTAGAGGATCGTCGCTGCGTCCGAGAAGACGTCGGCGAGGAGGAACAGGAGGATCCCGATCGCGGCCGCCGTGAGCAGGTGCGTCGTGCGCGACGCCGGCGACTTCGCGAGCACGACCGGGAGCGACAGGAAGATCGAAAGCCCCATGGCCGAGGCGAACAGGACGAGCTCGACGAAGTTCTCCATCGGGGCCGAGCCGTTCCGCCGGCGGGACTACTTAAGTCTCGCTGTGAGGGAGACGGCTCTCGACTTCACAGCGTGAATTTCACGGTCCGACCCGCGCGCAGCGCGTTCCGGCCCGCTCGGGGCGCCGCGCGTCCCGCCGCCCTTAATAGTGGTCCCGTTTGCGCGCCCCGAGGTTCCTCGATGGTGAAGCTCGCGGAATGGCGGGGGAAGGAGATGTTCCGGAAGTACGGCGTCCCGCTGCCGCGCGGCGCCGTCGCCCGCTCTCCCGAGGAGGCCGAGTCCCTGACGGCGAAGGGCGCAGTACCTCTGCCGTGTGTCGTCAAGGCACAGGTGCTCGCCGGCGGCCGGGGGAAGGGAGGTGCCGTCAAGTTCGCGAGCTCGCCGGCGGAAGCGCGGGCTGCGGCCGCCTCGATCCTCGGTCTCGAGTTCAAGGGGGAGGTCGTCCGGGAGGTGCTCCTCGAGGAGAAGCTCGCGATCGGGCACGAGTTCTACGTCTCGTTCACGCTCGACCGGGCCGCCCGGATCCCGATCCTCATCTCGAGCGCCAAGGGCGGCATCGAGATCGAATCGGTGGACGACGCGGCGATCGACCGTCAGCCGGTCCATCCGTTCCCAGGGCTCACGTCGTTCGAGCGACGCAGGGCGGCCCGTTCGCTGGGCGTGTCGGGATCGGTGGCGAAGTCGCTCGACCGGGTCCTCGGTGCCCTCTGGCAGGCGTTCCAGGCCGAAGATGCCGAACTCATCGAGGTGAACCCGCTCGCGCAAGTCGGCGACGGCGTGGTCGCGCTCGACGCGAAAGTGATCATCGAGGACGATGCGGCGTTCCGGCACCCCGAGTACGCCGAGATCCGCGACGACCGGACCCCGCTCGAGGAGATCGCGCGGGAGAAGGAGATCGCGTTCGTCCAGCTGGACGGCAACATCGGCGTGATCGCGAACGGGGCCGGGCTCACGATGGCCACGCTCGACGTGCTCAAGGAGTTCGGGGGAGACCCGGGGGTCTTCCTCGACCTGGGCGGCACCGACGACCCGAACAAGGTCACGGAGGCGTTCCTGCTGATGGCGAAGGCGAAACCCCGGGCGGTCTTCCTGAACATCTTCGGCGGCGTCACCCGGTGCGATACGGTCGCCACGGGTCTCGTCGCGGCGATGAAGCAGGTACCCGCGTCCGATCGGTTCCCGCTCGTCGCCCGGATCCGCGGCAACAACGAGAAGGAAGGGATCGCGATCCTCGAGGCGGCCGGCATCACCGCGACCCCCGGCCTCAAGGAGTCCGCCCAGGCGGTCGTCGCCGCCGCGAAGGGGGCGGCATGACGGTCCTCGTCGACGCCGATACGCGGGTCGTGGTGCAGGGGATCACCGGACACCAGGGGACGGTGCACACGCGCCAGATGAAACTGTTCGGGACCCAGGTGGTCGCCGGGGTCACGCCGGGCAAGGCCGGCAGCGAGGTCGAGGGCGTCCCGGTCTTCGACTCGGTGAAGGACGCCGTCGCGGCGTCGCGCGCGAACGCCGCGTGCATCTTCGTGCCGGCGCCGTACGCCCGGGACGCGCTCCTCGAGACCGTCGACGCCGGGATCCGGCTCGCCGTGATCGTGACGGAGCACATCCCGTTCCACGACATGCTCGTCATGTACCACTACGCCCGCGAGAAGGGCGCGCGGATCATCGGACCGAACTGCCCGGGCATCGCGGCCCCGGGCAAGGCGAAGGTCGGCATCATCCCGAACGTCGTCTTCCGTCCGGGCCGCGTGGGCGTGATCTCGCGCAGCGGGACGTTGACCTACGAGATCGTGAACGGCATCAAGGAAGTCGGGCTGGGCCAATCGACGTGCATCGGGCTTGGAGGGGACCCGGTGGTCGGGACGTCGTTCGTCGACGCGCTCCCGCTCTTCCAGGCCGACCCGGAGACGGACGTGCTCGTCATGGTCGGCGAGATCGGGGGCACGGCCGAGGAGGACGGTGCGGAGTTCATCGGCCAGCATTTCACGAAGCCGGTCGTCGCGTACATCGCCGGGCGCAGCGCGCCTCCGGGAAAGCGAATGGGTCACGCCGGCGCCATCATCTCGCGGGGGAAAGGGACGGCCGAGACCAAGGTCGCCGCGCTCGAAGCGGCCGGCGCGACGGTCGCCCGATTCCCGTACGAGATCCCGGCCCTGGTCGCCGACCTCGTGAAGCAGCAGGCCCGTCGATGAGCCCCGCGGATCCCCCGGAGGACGCCGAGCCGTGCCTCGTGCCGGGGTGCGGGGCCCCCTCCGTCCGGCACCTGGCCCTCGCCGAGGCCCGCAAGGCGTTCGACCGGTTGCCCGACAAGGGTCGTCGGGCCCCCTTGTGTCGCGACCACTATCGCGCGTGGAAGAAGGCCACGAAAGAAGCGCGCAAGCTCGATCGGCTCGCGTGGTAGGGCGGTCCGCCCGGAACCCGCGGGTCGCCCTACTGCTTGCGCATCTTCTGGGCCCTCATGCGGCGGCGCATCCGCTTCTTGCGCCACTTCCAGCGCATGTGGCCGCGCTTTTTCCAGACTCGCGAGGACCGTTTCATTCCGGATGAGCTCGGACGCGCGGGGGGAGGGGAGACCGTTTATTAGCGTTCCGCCGAGAAACGCCGGTCCTCCGTGACGGAGTCGACGCGGACGAGCGCGAACCCATCGTACCCCTTGGTTCCGACGGTCTGGATCGCCGTGGCCGACACCCGGCGGTCGCGCGCGATCCGCTCGTTCATCTGACGCACGCCCACGACCTGGGGATCGACCGAGCCTGCCTCCGCCACGTCTCCGCGGCGTACGACGTTGTCCGCGACCACGAGCGTTCCCGGATGCGAGAGCCGGACCGCGGACTCGTAGTAGACAGGGTACGAAGCCTTGTCCGCGTCGATGAAGACGAGGTCGAACGCCGGGTCGCTCGCGCGGACGAGTTTCTCGAGCGACTCGGTCGCCGGTCCCACCCGGATCTCGACACGGTCGGAGAGTCCCGCGCGACGCAGGTTCGCGGTCGCGACGTCCGCGTGCTTCGGATCGAGCTCCAGCGAGAGGAGGCGTCCGTCGTCCGGGAGGGCCCGGGCGAGCCAGATCGCGCTGTATCCGCCGAGCGTGCCGATCTCGAGGATGCGCCGGGCCCCGATCGACCGGGCCAGGAGGTGGAGCAGTTTCCCCTGCAGCGGCGAGACCTGGATCTCCGGAAGTCCGGCGGCGCGGCTAGCCTCGAGGGCGGCGGTGAGCACGGGATCGCCGGCCCCCACGATCCCCTCGTAGTACCGATCGACGAGGGACCACCGCGCGAGGTCCTCGGGCGGGGACGAACGTTGGGTCATGCCGGGGCAGGACCGCCCGAGCTCAAGTCCGTTGGCCCGCCTCCCCGCTTAACTAGCCCGCGCGGCTCGCGCGGGCGATGCTGGAGGTCTCCGACCTCGAGGTGAACGTCCTCGAGTTCCGACAGCGGGCGTTCTCGTTCGAGCGGCTCGCGACCGTCGGGGACCGCGGGATCGCGGTGTTCGGTCGGACCGAGACGGAGAGCGAGAGCCAGTTCCGGCCCAAGCTCCTCCACCTGAAGCTCGCGATCCCGCAGGCGTGGGTCGTGCACGACGAACCGAACGACGTGCTCCGGATCGCCCGGGACGGGAGCACGATCCCCGTCCGTCTCTCGGAGCCCGTGGTCGAGGTCGCCGCCGAGCCGCCCGAGTTCCAGGAACAGGGGCTCGCGTGGCGCCGCGCGCCGGGGCCCGGCGGCACCTGGGTCTACGCTCCCGCCGAGCTGGCGGGAACGCTCCTCACACCGGCGGGGTTCGCGGAGCTCGGACTCGGCTAGCCGCCCTACCCGGGGGACGGGCGGAGGAACCGCTCGATCACCGCGGCAAGGACCCCGCCGACGATCGGGGCCACCCAGAAGAGCCAGTCCTGCTGGATCGCCCACTGGGAGCCGGACCAGCCGGCCGAGAGGATCGCGGGAGCGAAGCTCCGGGCGGGGTTCACCGAGGCGCCGTCGATCGGGATCGCGACGAAGTTCGTCATCGCCAGGGTGAGCGCGATGCCGACCGGGGCGAGGTTCTTCGAGAAGCCCTCGGAGCGCGTCGCGAGGAGGACCACGAACACGAGGAAGAACGTCATCGCGACCTCCAGGAGGAACACCGACCCGAGCGCTACCGTGTAGGGCGAGCCGTTGCCCGAGTACCCCTGGGCGGCGATCGCGATCTTCTGCGTGTTCCCCCAGAGCGTGGAGTTCCCGTACGCCACACCGGCGATCGTCGCGACGGCGACGACGCCCCCCGCGACCTGGGCCACGATGTAGGGGACGACGTCGCGGGCCTTCATCCGGCCGGCCACGAAGACCCCGAGGGTGATGGCCGGGTTGAAGTGGCCTCCCGAGACGTCCCCGAGGGCGTAGGCCATCCCGAGCACGCCGAGTCCCAGCGAGAAGCTGATGAGCATCACGCGCGAGTCGGCCGAGAACTCCCCGGTGTCGACGTTGAGCGAGAGGACCGCCGCCCCGGTGACCGAGATCAGCAGACCGAACGTTCCCAAAAATTCCGCGAGGTACTTCTGGCCGGACGACCACGCCATCGGCGGGGCACGCGCCTAGACGTTTCTTAATCTTTCGTTCGAGGGTGGGACGGAGAGATCCGGGGGGCCGAACGGGGTCCCGAGCCGTTCGAGGGTCACAGCACGCCCATCTCGGTGAGTTTCTCCGGTAGGTAGTGGTCGGTCACGTAGTTGAGACCGTACTTCGCGAGCGACTGCTGCTCCGCCTTCTTGCCGTTCTTGAGCATCAGCTCGATCTCGGCGCGCCAATCGGCCGTGCCGAACCGGGGATCGGTGAGCTCCGCCTGGAGCGCCCGCACGTCCTGGTCGGAGAGCTGGTCGTGGGGGAGGTCGTAGTTCTCGATGTCGGACGCGGTGACGCCCAGGAACTCGGCCGACGGGGTCGCGAGGTAGCTCGAGAGGTGGGCGGTCTTGATCGCCCCGTACGCGACGCTCGCGTAGATCCGGAACGACCAGGGGTCGCCGTCCGTGAAGACCACGACCGGGAGCTTCAACTCCTCCGTGATCCGCTTCAGGAATCGACGCGTCGAGCGCGCCGGCTGACCCTTGAGGTGGACGAGGATCGCCTTCTGCTTCTCGTCGAAATTGTTCTCCGCGAGGCGATCGACCATGCCGCCGCACTCGATCGCGATCACGAACTTCGCGTTCGTCCCGACGAACGAGATCTTCTCCTTCTCGACGTTGAACGGCAGCGAGTACCCGCCGTCGCCGACGTCGTCCTTGCAGTTGATCGTCTTCACGACGCCCTTGCGGTTCTTCTCCTTGATCGTGAGGTCGCCGATGACCGACGCGCCGTTCTCCTCGGGATGGAGCCGGAAATCCTCGCGCAACCGCTCGCACATCACCTCCAGGTCCTCGATGAGGAGGTTCGACTCGTCCTCGCTGTGGAACTTCGCGTCCTCCCAGCCCTCGCTGATGTAGTACAGCTCCCGCAGGGTCGACGTCTTCTTGTCGACCGCCATCTCGTTGATGAAGTCGACGAGGTAGAACGTCCGCAGCAGCATGAGCGCCCCGTCGAGCTTTCGGGCGCTGCGGGTCCCCATCGCCTTCCCGAGCCGCCAGACCCCGTCCCGGGCCTGGAACGTCAGGTTCTGCTTGGTGCGGAGCGGAAGCCGCATGCGCGGGATCTCGCCGTTCCCGAGCTGTTCGTAGATCTGCCCGGCGAGGTCGAGGGTGGGGCGGAGGGCGTCCGCCCGGACCTTGGGGAGGTCGTCGTCACTCTTCTTCGCTGGCGCGCGCGCCCGTTTCGGCGGCATCGTAGTCCACCTCCCCTTCGGGCGTCTCGCCCGTCGCGGCCGCTTCCTGGGCGGCCGCCTCCGCCGCCTCGACGATCGTCCGGGGCAGTCGCACGTCCCAGTCCCCGGGCAGCGGGTCGGCCCCGAGCACGTGCGCCTCGTCGATCCCGGCGACGTACCAGTCGAAGTCGCTCGCGTCGATGTCGGACTTGGCGGGGAAGGTGACGGAGATCTCGGTCTTCCCGTTCGGGAGCAGCTTCGGCAGGGTCCACCACGCCCGTCCCAGCTCGGTCTCCGAACCCTCGGGAGCCGGATCGAACGTCGCCGTCGCGAAGACGTCCGGCGGGATCTCCACGAACAGTTCGAGGACGCGGGCGCGGGGCGTGTAGTTCGTGACGGTGACCGGGACCCGCACGCCGCTCGGCTCCTTCGCGATCTGCGTGTCGACGTTCACCACGTCCATGATGCGGGTGATGACAGGGGTCAGGTCGGGTACGGGCTTCCCCACGAGACCGCTCGTCTTCTCGGCGAGCTTCGGGAGGATCCTCAGGATGATCTCGAACTTGTCGCTGGCGAACGACCGGCGGCTCATGCGCGAGAGGTGGGTCTTCAGGTGCCGGGCCGACGCCTGGAGGGCGAGGGTGAGCTCCTTGTCGATCTCCGGATCCTCGGCGATCGCTTCCTTGGCCTCGCTGGTGAACGGGATCTTTGTCGAGGCGACGTGGACGAGGACGAGCGCCGGACCGGACGGGATCCCGGAGCCCCCCTTCTGGTCGAGGCCGTAGCGGCGCCAGTCCATCGTCGAGATCGCGTTCGTGATCGCACACGCGCCTTGCTGGAACAGGAGCGGAACGCGGTTCGCGAAGCGGAGGATCTGGACCGGTTGGTCGACCGGGAGCCCTCCGCCGTAGACGAGGCCGACCTCGACCATGAACGGGAATCCCCCCCGCACCTTCGGCGGGCGGGAGATCGGAGGCGCATAGAACTCCGGACGCAGCTCCCCGAGCACGTTCCGCAAGCCCCGCTTGATCAGCATCGAGCCGATCGGCGAGAGGCAGTCGGCGCTGGGCGCGACGAGCGACACCCCGTGGAGGGCCGCGAGGAGCCGTTCTTGCTCCTCGCCCTGGATCGACGCTGGTTTCTCCGAGGCTTTGCGCCGGGACGTGTCGAGGACCTCCCGGACCGCCCGGGCGCTCACGCCCTGGAGGTCCTTCGCGAGGAACTCTCCGAGGGTCGGCCGGCGCGTCCCCTTGAGCAGGTAACCGAGCTCCCCGAGCTCGAGGCCGTAGGGATGAGGCAGTGTCTCCTTCGAGACCGGTGGGAGCTCGGAGCTGGCGCGCTCGAACGTCACGCGGGTGCCGTCGGGCTCGACCAGGACGAGCCGGACGTGAGGGTTCACGATCGCGGTGCCGCGGAGGTATTCGTACGGCGACTGGCGGGCGCGCACGTAGCGGGCCTTGAGGACGAGCTCGACGCGCGTGCCGTGCGGCCGGTCCCACAGCTCGAGGTCGTCGAGCGTCACCCGGGGGAGGTTCTTCTGGGTGTCCAGGAACAGCTCGAGCACGTGGGCCGCCTCCTCCTCCTCGACCTTGGAGACGATCCGCGCGGGACGTGCCGTGGTCAGGTTCGCGTAGAGGACGGCCGCGGAGATGCCGATCCCCTGCTGCCCTCGCGCCTGGCGGTTCGCGTGGAACCGGGAGCCGTAGAGGAGTCGGGCGAAGACGTTCGGGATCTCGCGGCGAAGGATCCCGGGCCCGTTGTCGGTAACGGCGACCTTCAGCCGCTCGTCGGTCTCCTTCGAGATCTCGACCTGCACCTCGGGGAGGACCGACGCCTCCTCGCAGGAGTCGATGGAGTTGTCGACAGCCTCCTTGACCGTCGTGAGCAGCGCACGCTGCGGGTTGTCGAAGCCGAGGATCTGCCGGTTGCGTTCGAAGAACTCGGCGACGGAGATCTCGCGCTGCTTCGCCGCCAGCTGCTGGGCGATGGTGGGAGCCTTCGGCACCGAGGAGACCGGGCCCGCCCCTCGCTATAAGTCCCGTGTTCGAGTTGCGAGGGGTTCCGACGTCGCCGGGCGGGTCGCGATGTCCCGGAGGACCGGCCGGAACGGCCGCCATCGAGCGGTGTCCGCGGGATCGAGCTCGACCACGGTGAGCGACTCCTCCGGCGCTCCGCCGGGAACCTCCAGGGATCGGAGCGCGATCGGCTCACCGCGGACGTCCCAAGCCCCCGACCCTCCCCCGAAGACGATCCCGTCCTCGACCCCGACCCGATTCACGAAGACGGCCGCGAGGCCGTTCTCGATCGCCCGCGCGGGGAGGAGCCGCTCGAACAGTCGGCGGCTCGTCACCGGCGACGCGGAGATCACGACCAGGAGCTCCGCGCCGGCGAGGGCGAGGTCCCGGGAGACCTCCGGGAAGAAGGCGTCGTAGCAGATCTCGAAGCCGACCGGACGACCGGCGACGCCGATCGGTCGGCTCGTCTCGGTCGGCGTGAAAACGGAACCCTCCTCGAACGGACCGAACGTGGGCAGGTACCGCTTCACCTGCTGCGCGACCGAGCCATCGGGCCGAACCAGAAGGACCGTATTGTGAAGCTCGCCGGGTCGCTCGGTCGACGCGACCGGTGCACCAACCGCGATCGTCGTCCCCGCCTCGCGCGCGATCGCGCGGAGCGACTCGGTCGCAGAGTCGCCCGGACGGAGCGCGTGGCGGTGGAACCGGTCGCCGATCCGGTACCCGCTCAGGAACAGCTCGGGAAAGACCGCGAGGTCGCTGGGGCCGACCTTCACACAGGCCCGGATCCGTTCGACGTTGCGCTCGACATCCCCGGGAAACGGGGCGAGCTGGCCGAGCAGGAGGCGCATCAGTAGAAGTACCGGCGGACCGCGAGCAGGTAGACGAAGAGGATCACGAAGAGCAGGAAGAGCACAGTGATCGACCCGGTGAAGAACAGGTAGGCGGTCGTCGCGAACACGAGGACGATCGTCGTCCACAGGGCCCAGGTCTCCTGGCGCCAAAGCGCCGTCGCGATCACGAGCAGCGCGACGCCGAGCACCGACAGGATCGCGGCTCCCAACAGATCGATCGTGGGTACGAGCTCGAAGACCGGAGGGACGACGTTCCCCACGATCGTGTTGATCAGGAAGAGGATGCCGGCCAGGACCAGCACGATGGCGAGCAGCGCCAGGAGAACGGCGACGATCGCGACGCCGATCGGGAGCCGGGGGCGGACCGGGGTCGGCTCCCATCGTGGGGGAAGGTGATCGTACTCGACCGTCCCGGCAGGAGAGGCGACGGCCGAACTGGCCGATGCGTTCGAGGACGACACGGGCGGGTGGCCTCCGACTCGCGAGCCCGAGTCCGGAAGATGTAGCTTTCGCTCGAAACGTATCGATCCCGGCGACGGGACGGTTCTCGACGGTCGGCGGAGGCCTCGAACAGCCGACCGGAGATTCTCCGGCGCGCCGAAGGGTAGACCACTCGAGGGGGCCGTCCCGTCCCGCTCGGGGACCGACGCGTCGCCCTAACGGGCCCTAGCCCGAACCGGAGACGACCGCTCGGTCCGGAGCGCCCGGTCCGGGGTCATCGCCCGAAAAAATGGCTGGATGAGCCTATAAATACCACTCTTCCGAGTCGCGCGCCGGGGAGCCGCAGTGGGGGCGGTGCGCCGCGCGGTCCTGAACACCGTCCGCAAGCCTGCCCGCACCGCCACGGTCGTCGTCGTTATCGGGTTCGCGATCGCCATCTTCCTCACCATGTCGCTGGTGAGCAGCTCGATCGCGGGGCAGGGGAACTTCCTCTCGGGCAACGCCGCGAATCTCATCGAGATCGTGCCGGCCGGCTCCGGCGCGGGCGCCTTCTTCGGCGGAGGACCGGGGAACTCGATGAGCACCAGCGTGCTCTCGGAGATCCAGGGGACGTCGCAGGCGGCCGCGATCCAGCCGGTGGTGCAGTTCGTGAACGGGACGTTCGGCGGGGGCGGGTCGCCGTCGACGTTCCCGACGATCGTCTACGGGGAGTACGCCAACCTGCCCCTGGTCGTGGGCACGACCATCAATCCGACCATCACCGCCGGCCGAGCGCTCAACGGCAACGACGCGTCGGCGATGGTCGCCGAGGTCGGGAGCACCTTCGCGACCGATCACTCGGTGTCGGTCGGCAGCACGCTCGGGCTGAACGGCACGACCGTCACGGTCGTGGGGATCTTCTCCACGGGCGCACCGTTCCTGTCCTCCAGCGTGGTCGTCCCGTTCCAGGCCGGCCAGACGATCGCAGCGACGAGCGACATGCACGAAGTGTTCGTGACGGCCGCCGCGGCCGGGGACGTGAACTCCGTCGCCGCGGCGCTCCAGGCGAAGGTCGGGGACTCCTACGAGGTCGAGCCGCTCTCGTCGATCGCGAGCCAGATCCAGAGCTCGCTCGACAGCATCTACGACAGCAGCCAGACGGGGCTGTACCTCTCGCTGCTCACGGGCGCGGTCGTGATGGTGTTCGTGATGGTCCTCGCGATGCGCGAGCGGACGAAAGAGATCGGGGTGATGAAGGCGATCGGGTTCCGCAACCGGAGCATCATCACCCAGTTCGCGGTCGAGTCGATGGTCGTCGCCGTCGTGGGGTTCGGGGTCGGGGTCGGCCTCGCCGACCTGCTCGCGCCCACGATCAGCGATCTCGTCCTCGGTCAGGGCGGCGCGTTCGGGGGCGGACCCGGGGGCGGCGGCGGACGCTTCGGCCTGTTCGGCCGGGGCTTCCCTTTCAATCCCTCGCCGGAACTGATCGTCGGGACGCTCGCGGTCGCGGTGGGACTGGGAGTCCTGGGCGCCCTGTACCCGATCGTTCGGGCGATCCGGCTCCGACCGGCGGAGGCGCTGCGGTATGAGTGACGTTGCCGTAGCCGGACCGGCCGCGCCGGCGAACGGCTCGCCGATCATCTCCCTGATCGACGTGAGGAAGGAGTTCCGGATCCGGGGCAAGCCGCCCGTCGAGGCGCTGCGGGGCGCGAACCTCTCCGTCCCCCGCGGCTCGATGGTGGCGATCAAGGGGCCGAGCGGGAGCGGCAAGACGACGCTGCTCCACCTGATCGGCGCCCTC